>NZ_DS022298.1:8615-371597 GCF_000153805.1 Synechococcus sp. BL107
CGTCGCGAGAGCCGAGGAGGCCATTTTCGCATTGATGCCCCAGTAGCCCTGCCTCAATGGCAGTGCCACTCTCGACAATGCCTCCAGCACGGGATCCGAACCCGGGCCATACGGCACTAGATCAGAACTCGCGATCTCCCTTGTAGCCACTGAGATCAGCGAGGGTATCGAGTGACTTCACACCGGAATCGATCTCTCCACTAATTTCCCAGCTTGGGAAACCCTCCAACCCCTTGCTACGACACAAATCAGCCTGGTTGTTCTGGCCATCAGCGGCGCACTCCACCACCTGCAACTGCTGGCTGGCCTCCTTCCCGAACATCTCTTTCTGGTCATGGCAGTGCGGGCACCAATAAGCCGAGTACATCACG
This sequence comes from Synechococcus sp. BL107, assembly GCF_000153805.1. Lineage (NCBI taxonomy): Bacteria > Bacillati > Cyanobacteriota > Cyanophyceae > Synechococcales > Synechococcaceae > Synechococcus > Synechococcus sp. BL107. The sequence continues at coordinate 8,987 of NZ_DS022298.1, forward strand.
GCACCGCCAGCGGTGAGATGTTCAGCCAATGCCACCGTCGCCGGGGTGCTTTCCTGTGTCACCGCTGGGGCGACGCCTGGCCCTGTTGCAACAGATTCAGGCCGGTCTGGATCAACCACAGACACCCAAATCAGTCCCCCTAACAACACGGCAAGGGCTAAGAGCACACCCCGAAAGATCAAGGTGCCAGGGTCGTCCCATCCACCGCCAACCACCGACAGCACCAAAAGAGCGAGGGACAGAACTGCTGAAAGAACACAGAAAAAACAAAACGCCTGAATTTTGAAGACCATCAGGCCCAACAAAACTCCGCTGAACACCGCCATTCCTGTGGAGACCATGAACAGTCCCCACCACGTGCGACGCGACAATTCCGACTTGTTTTCCTGGAGCCCTGGCAACAAGGGCAACAAAGCCATCAACAGCACAGCGGCATAGGCAATCAGACCGGCCAACGACAGCGGAATGCCATCGGCCAGCGAACCCCAAGCACTGTTGAGCACCTTGTCGCACCCGTCAGCACCCATCGGACAGGTGAGATCCCCAAGAAATCCCCAACGCTTCAGCGTGATCGACCCCGTATCAATGACGCCGATCGTGGCCAGCACGGCCATCGCAATGCGGGCCCACTTGGCTCCAGGGTCTTGACGACGACGACTAACGAGACGGGTGCTGCCCATCCATGACCAACAAGTGGGCAAATTCTGTCAGCTAGTGCCCCATTCGTCCTCTCCCTAGGCTGATGGGAGGCTTGACGGCGCAGAGATGACGAGCACGACAACTGAACCCACGACTCAACCAATGGCGAAACCCACTGAAAAGCCAACGGTGGCCTTCGCCCACTTGGGCTGCGAAAAAAACCGTGTTGACACAGAACACATGGTGGGACTCCTGGCTGAGGCGGGCTACGGCGTCAGCACCGATGAAGAGGATGCCTCTGTTGTTGTGGTGAACACCTGCAGCTTCATTCAAGACGCAAGAGAAGAATCGGTTCGCACCCTCGTGGGGCTCGCGGAACAGGGAAAAGAGCTAATCATCGCGGGCTGCTTGGCGCAGCACTTTCAGGAAGAATTGCTCGAGTCGATTCCAGAAGCGAAAGCAATCGTTGGCACCGGCGACTACCAGCACATCGTGGATGTGCTGCAGCGGGTGGAATCTGGCGAACGGGTCAACCGCGTCAGCGCCGTTCCGAGCTTTGTGGGCGATGAGCATCTGCCACGCCAGCGCACCACAGATCAAGCTGTGGCTTACCTCAAAGTGGCAGAAGGCTGCGATTACCGCTGCGCTTTTTGCATCATTCCCAAATTAAGAGGTGACCAGCGCAGCCGACCGATCGAATCGATCGTGGCCGAAGCCCACCAATTGGCCGAGCAAGGGGTTCAAGAACTGATTCTGATTAGCCAAATCACAACCAACTACGGACTGGATCTCTACGGCAAACCGAAGTTGGCGGAGCTTTTGCGAGCCCTTGGCGAGGTGGAAATTCCCTGGATACGAGTGCACTACGCCTACCCAACAGGACTAACACCTGCAGTTGTGGCCGCGTACCGCGACGTACCCAACGTGGTGCCTTATCTGGATCTTCCGCTCCAACACAGCCACCCTGATGTGCTGCGGGCCATGAACCGTCCTTGGCAAGCGGATGTGAATGAAAGGCTGCTCGATCAGATCAGAGAGCAACTACCGGATGCCGTGTTGCGCACCACCTTGATCGTGGGATTTCCAGGCGAAACCGAAGAACACTTCCAACACCTGGCGACCTTCTTAGAAACGCAACGCTTTGATCATGTGGGGATCTTCACGTTTTCACCAGAAGACGGGACTGCCGCTGCCGATCTTCCAAATCGCGTGGACCCCGATGTGGCGCAAGCCAGAAAAGATGCCCTGATGGCACTGCAACAACCCATCGCAGCAGAGCGCAACCAGCGCTGGGTGGGCAAAACGGTTGATGTCTTGATCGAACAGCACAACCCACAAACCGGCGAGATGATCGGCCGATGCTCCCGCTTTGCACCAGAGGTGGATGGGGAAGTACATGTTCAACCTGGCGATGACGGACAACAGGCCGCACCAGGCAGTTTTGTTCCGGTAAAAATTACTGGCGCCGATATCTACGACCTGACCGGACACATCGTTGGTGCTCGCGCGATGGTGGCGGAAGCCAGAGTGCAGGATTGAGCGTTTTCCAACTGCAGCCTGAGCAGCAACGCCGGCTGTTTTTAATCGCCTCTGGCGTGAGTACCGCTGGATCTTTCGCTGGCATCACCGCTAAAGGCTGGATCTTGATGGATGGCAGCGCCGATCCATTTCTGCTCGCTTTGAATTTTGCAGCGCTGTCGCTGCCGACGCTTCTGATCAGTGGGCCAGCGGGGGTCCGCACCGATCGTGTTGGCTGTGAGCGAGTACTTGTGCAATCACAATGGGCTCTCTTAGCCGCTGCAGGATTAGGGGCTCTAGCCATACCCCTTTTTGAGGGCATGGCGCAGGTGGTTTTGCTCCTCAGCAGCACGCTGCTTGTGGGGATCGCAGGGGCCTATGAACTCACAGCACGCAACAAATACTGTTCAATCCTCGTGGGACCCAGGCAGTTGGGGAGCTACCTCACAAGCTTTTCCGTGGTGTTCAACGTTGGGAAACTCGTAGGTCCGCCGATCGGCGGCTGGCTACTGGCCGCAACGGGACCCGCTTGGGCATTGGGCATCGATGCTGCCAGTTATTTACTGCCCATTGCCAGCGTGATGTTTCTTCTGCAGCCTGATCGCTCGAGGGAAGTACGCAGCACCAATGGAAACAATGCAGGTTTGATGAGTGCTTGGCGCGAGTGCGGACCCACGTTGCAAGGCGTGCTCACCCTGACGGCTGTGATGTGTTTGGTGGGTTTTTTCCATCCTGGATTAGCGCCGCTGATTGCCTTTGACGTGCTGGGAGGAAAACCCACCGACCTCGGCCTCTTCACCAGCGTGCTTGCTGCAGGCAGCATTGCTGGTGGGCTAGTGCTGCAACGCAACAGCGCCAAATTCAGCCATCGCCCCTTTCTCACCCTCGGAGGGTTCGGAATGATTACAGCCATTGCCCAACTGGGCATGTCCAGAAGCCCAGGGGTGGGGTTCAGCCTGGCCATGGCCTTTCTGATCGGTGCCGGCACCGCAGGTCTCTTGAGCAGCTGCAACCTGATCACTCAAATCGGCTCAGATCCAGTGATAAGGGGACGAATGGCCGGTCTGAGTCAAATCGCTTTTCTCGGCGGGGGAGGGCTCAGTGGCCTCTTAGTGGCTGGAGTCGTAGTGGCGAGCAATCTTTCAACAGCCTTTGCCCTATGCGGAGGAATCAGCCTGGTGGTGGCAATTCGTTGGATCTCGACCAGCGGCCAGAAAACACTGGATCCGATCAGATCAGCTTGATTCCCTTCAGAAGCTTGGTGAGCACGAAGGCAACAACGAGACCAGTTCCAACGAGTCCGAGGTAGATACCAACGCCCATGAGCAAATAAGGAAGTCCCCACCATTACATCAGAGATTCAGTAGCAAGAGGGTGAGGACCGACAGGCTTTGCGAAATTGCGACGTTTGCCTCTAAAAAACGTCGCCAATCTCCGATCACGAACACCTCATTCACCACAGCTCAACGTTGCGGGGACGATCGTTAATCCGCAGACATCACTGCCGCCAGAACCTCCAACACACGAGCAGGAGTTTGGACAGGCGCAGCTCAATCCTGAACGTATGACGTTCCCTCGATCAAGCAAACCTCAGCTTTCTGAAGCTCACGCCCCAAATAGAAAGCATGGTCCAGAGAACTCAGCGGATGGGGTCCATCACTCTCGGTGAGTTGGATTCCGATTTGTTTCGCAGTCAAACCTCGATAGACACGGGACGGTTTCCTTTGTCCGTTGCCGCCTTTACAACTCAGCACTTCCCCCGTCTCAGGATCATGGGCTAGTCCCTTGTCATCGATGGTGTTGCCGTAATGCTCCAGCACCAGCTCCGCTGAGGCATGGTCCACCTTGATCAGGAAGTAACCCTTGGGATCGAGCGCAATAAATCTCTGCGACAAACGATCATCCAACTCTGCACGAGCTTCGGATCGCGAGACAACTTCGGAAAGCTTCGCCATCGCCTGAATTTACAAAGTCAAGGTGGGGGACTCTGCCTTGAAGGGCAGCTCGGCATTGATCGCATCGATCTCTTCCAACATCAACCCGTTCACCTTGGGTAACCAAGCGCGGATCAATGCATCCATCTGTGGTTCATACCAACGGTGCAAGCTGGCATGCGGCTGTGCCACAAAGCCACGGCGACGCTTGTGGCTGCCTCCTGCGCCGGGATCAAATGAATCGATCCCCTGCTGAAGAGCCCATTCAATGGGTGCGTAGTAACAAACCTCGAAATGTAAGCAGTCAATTTGTTCATGCGTCCCCCAATATCGACCCCATAGACGGGAGGCATCACGCACACAAAGCGACATCGCGACCGGATCACGCGGATCACCTCGATGAGCCGAAAATAATACAATATTGTCGCAATATTGATCAGCCAACGATGCAAAAAACTTCGGCTCAAGATATTTACTTCCCCATGGTCCCCACTGAGCACAGTGTTGCTCATAGAAGCGATACATGATCCCTAAAAGTTCACTATCAAGTTGATCACCAGTGAGGGGCGTCACCATGACACCAGCTTTTAAAACCGACTTACGCTCTCGCTTGATATTACGACGCTGATTAGCATTAAAACCCTGAAGATAATCACCAAAAGTTTGATCATTTCCACGGCTCCAAAGACTCTGTTGATTCAGCCACGCCGCGCAACCTGAGGCCTCAGCCAGAGGGCGCCAAGACGGATCAACATATAGAAAGTTACAGCTAAGGATCCCATTCTTCTCACAAAACTGATCGATTGTTTGAAGCAAGACAACCGTGAGCTGCGCTTCATCCTCCCCAGGGAGCATATGAAATCGATAGCCGGTTACTGGGCTGACAGGGCTCATCCCCAAGAGCTTCGGGTAGTAGCGCAAACCAAGATCTGCGGCCAATCGCGCAAAGGTCTGATCGAAAACAAATTCGCCATAGCTATGCCCCTTCACATATAAGGGCGCAACAGCAATGGGAGTGTCTTCCCGCCAAAGGGCAAGGTGAAGCGGTTGCCAACCCTGATCAGGGACGGTGCTTCCTGAACTTTCAAGAGCGTGGAGCCATTCCCATTGATAAAAAGGCAGGGCATCTCTCCACAGCAACTCAATCCATTGCTGTGGAGAGATTTCCGCTACAGAGCGGTGCCAGCGCGCAGTAAGCGCGGTCATAGGTCCAACCCAAAGCTTCGGAGTTAATTGACACTAACGAAAGAGAACAAGCCCGGAAGCCCGATTCCGATCAATGTGATCAGTCTGCGGCAAAAGCATTAAACCCACAGTGACATCAAAATCCAGTTCGGCGAGCCTGTTTATTAGGGGCAGGCATCCCCCTTAAGTTGTCTTTTTGTTTGTCTGACCGATCAATCATCACGTCTTTATTCCCAATTCCGACTCGCAGCCGAATTTTTGTTCCGGATTATGCCCTTCATGCAACGGAAAGCGACCGATGGGTCAACTAATGCAGCCGTTGCCTCCGGTAGCGAAGCATCATTTCGCCATCACCCAAATCTTCGACTCCATCACAGCCCCAAGCCCCAAGCTCCATCATTTGAACCGGGAGTAGACCCTGCTCAACAGGCAACCACGTGTGGTCTCCACCCAGCAGAGTCGGCACCAGCGTGAGCTGGAGAGCATCCACGCAATCGGCTTGCAGCAATTCCGCCGCCAAGGATGCTCCCCCCAACAGAACGAGGCGACGCACCCCAAGCGAACGCAGAGCCCCAAGGCGATCGGGCCAAGAGCTGCCCAATGGAATCCAGCGATCGAAACCTTGAGCGGGCGCTTTCGGTGCCAACAACCACCGCTCTAAAGGCTGCCGAAAAAACCGCCATTGCTGAGGGAAATCGTGGCTGCGACTCACTACCACCACTGCGGGCTGAACGGATCGACCTTGATCAACGCGTTGTTGAAGCAAGGCCCGATCACGGATCAAACAAGTGCTTTCATGCGCCCGTAACGTCCCTGCTCCCATCAAAGAGGCGTCCGCCCAGGCCAGCGAGGCATCAAGGACACGTCGATCGCCCTGCCCCCCCAGTTGGGCCGCACCACCTTCAGCAGGCGCTAGCCGACCGTCTAACGATATGGCTAAAACCAACCGTGTTTCTGGCCGCTCTAGCGCTGGGGCCGTGATGTCGTCAGACCGCTGCAACCGCATCCATCGCAGCCGGAAGCATCTCTAGCTGGGGCACTTCGGCATACACCTCTGCAGCGTTGTTCGGGCTCTCTTGGAGGCGCACCTTATGCAGCTGAGCTCCAATGGCTTTAATCGGACTCGAGAGTCGGTCAGCAATATGCAGAGCAATATTTTCCGCAGTGGGAACGCACTCAGCAAAAAACGGCACGTCCTTGTTCAGGAAGGTGTGGTCAAAGGGTTCAACAACCAGATCATCAACCAACCGTTGCAGGGCCGACAAATCGCAAACCATTCCCGTGCGTGGGTCGATGCTTCCACGAACGGTGATGTCCACCAAATAATTGTGGCCATGGCCGTGAGGCCTCGCGCACTTGCCGTAAATCTGCTCGTTTTCTTCCTGACTCAACTCCGGACGAGCCAAGCGGTGGGCTGCAGCGAAGTGGGTACGAATGGTGAGGAATGCATCCATGGGATCTCCGAGATAGTCGGCCCAGAGGCCCGGTTGTTCGTAGAGGCGTAAAGCCGTAATTGGAAGGTGGGGTCGAAGGCGATGCCAAATCGTTCGAACCAGTGCCTCAGTGGTCGGGAGGCAGCCCTCCGGACACGACACATCAAACTCCGGCCAAGCTTCATTTAGGAAGCGGAAGTCGAGCTGACCGGTCACCTCAGAACGGATCGCATGTTTCACCTCAGAGAGGTTCAAAACCATGCCATCGGCGTCCAAGTCGCCCGCCATCGAAACAATCAACTCATAGTTGTGGCCATGACCTGGCGCGAAACTACAAGGACCAAAGCGAGCAGCATTGTCATCTGCTGATAACTCTGGCAACCAGTAACGATGGCTGGCACTAAAACAGGCTCGCCGCGTTATGACGCAAGAACGACCCTGGCCGTGCCGAGCAATCGACTTCGTTTCAGTCATGTGACATTCCGGCCGGAGAGCATCCTAATGAGCTAGCTGCATTTTCGAGCGATGACAGATCCCATTCTTTCTCTCAAAGAACGCTTAGGCGGACGCAGCATCTATCTCATCGGAATGATGGGGAGCGGAAAAACGAGTACTGGACGCCCCCTTGCGAAAAGACTGGGGTATGGCTTTGTTGATGCCGATGCTGTGATCGAACAGGTGGCCAACTGCACGATTCCGGAGATTTTTGAACGGGATGGGGAGGAAGGCTTCCGCTTGATCGAAAGCCAAGTGCTCAATGCGATCAGTCAGCGCCATTCCTTGGTGGTGGCTACAGGCGGGGGCGTGGTCACCAAACCAGAAAACTGGGGACAACTACACAGCGGCATCGTCGTTTGGCTTGATGTGGATCGGCTCCAGCTCATCGAACGTTTGCGGGGCGATGCAACCCAAAGACCGCTGTTGCAACAACCAGACCCCGAAGCAGCCTTAGACGCCCTCCTCCTGCAAAGACGCCCTCTTTATGACGAAGCTGATCTCACGGTGGTCATCCAAGACGAAACACCCGATGACGTCGCTGATGGCATCCTGCAACTCCTTCCAACGCTCATCAAGGACCCATCCCAACAACGCGAGCGTTGATTGACAGGAGCGACCACGGCGACAAATTTGACTAAGACGGTGGCTCTAAGCGAACCGCGAACCACTGAATCGAGACTCCCGGGCTGAGCTCCAAATCACAGGCCGTATCCAACAATCGCTGGGCAGCAGCCTCCACACTCGACAGATCGGCCAAGTCAGCTGGCAACTGATCCATCGTCTGCAACCATCGACTCAGCCATGCCAGGGTATTTGGGACGTCGAGCAGCTGTTCTGGCTTGCCGGGTTCCAGCACCACGTAATCATCACAAGCACGAATCAAGGGATCAGACATGGGCGGTAATTTGCTTGCGCTTCTGATCGGTTTCTCCATCCTGCTCGGTGGATCCCCCGCATGGGCATCGCCTTTGGAGCAAAGGCTGGAGCTTTGGCCGAATTGGACGTTGCCGGCACCTCTCAGCCGCCCCTCCAGCCGTGATGACCTGATCTATCCGCAATGGTTCCAGGGCCGATGGGAGGTGCAAAGTGTCGACCTCGACGACCTTGACCAGCCCGCCATCACCCACGAGGCGCGCTTCATTTCCGACAGCCAAAACAGGCTGGTGGGGGATCGCGCCTTCAACGCCAATGCCATCGGTCGGGCCCTGCTCGGCGAACAGTTGCTGCGGGTCGAAGACGACCCCAAGTCATCCAATCGTCAGATGGCGCAGCTCACAGGTGATCGACGATTGGAAACCACCGTGACGGGCAGACAGCAGCAGTCCCCCAATTCCGACACGTTTTTAGCCGATGAGTTGGTTCTCCAAATCCTCCACGCACCCGGGCCGCCAAGGTTGAGTCAGGTGGAAACCCTGAGCCGATATCAACGCTGCGGTTCAGGAATCTGCGCCGAACAGTGGCAAGGGGTTTACCCGCCACCAGGAGAAAAGTTGCGCGATTCCGTTCAAAGCAGCCACCACTATCAGCTGCGATTCACACCTCTTCCAGCGTCCGCTCCATCAACTTGAGCTCGAGTGAGTCGCGCCATTGGAAAAGGGCCTGCAACTTTGGGTGGTCGCTCAAGCCAGGTACACCTTTTCCCGCCAAAGCAGCACCCGCAGACGATGGAAAGTTCAACAACGAGAGTTGAGCGGCTACAGATAAGTCGGCCATCGACATGGCATCTCCCACCAGCCAAGGACTTTGTTGAACTGAGGCAGACAACTTCTCGAGGCTGGTGAGCAAATCCGCACGATCGTTCTGATTCACCAACTCAGTCACGCTGCCAACCCAGCCACCGGGGATCGCACCCATCACCGTGCGCACCGGATCAGGGAGATCATCGGGGAGTAGTGCAACACGCAGCGATGGATCCATGGCCGCCGCCTGAACGAGGGCAGAGCGTCCAGCTGCGGCCAATGTTGTATCGGCCCAATCCTCAATCAGTTGCACCTGAGCCGCCTCACGCACATCGTCAGGAATCAGTGCAGGACTGGGTTCTCGTTGTTCGAGGTGTCGAGCAATCGCTGACGAATCGGCCACCACAACGTCACCATCCACCAGGACAGGAACCTGGCGCTGGCCAGATATTCGAAAGACAGCGACCTGGCCAATCCCCGGTGTGACTTCAACGGTGCGGTAGCTGAGGCCTTTGGCCTGTAGCACCATTCGAACCTTCAGGCAGAAAGCGGAATGGCGAAATTGATGCAGTTCCATCATCACCGAAGGTCCCATGAGGCCGGCAGAGTAGCTATTAGAAACCAGAGCTCGCCAGCACCATGCGGGAGTTTTTCCTCAACGTCACCCGTTATCCGCGTTATTTAGTGACCTTCACGCTCGGGGTGATGAACTCCGTGGCTGAACCCCTCGCCCAGCGACGCAGCAATCCGGTGACGGCGGTAGCCATGATCGGAGCCCTCATCAGCGGTTTCATCAGCCTCTCGTTGGTGCTCCGTGCGATGGTGAATGGAGTACCGATGGCGTAATGGCTCAGGGGCGTCGGGTAGAGCGGGTCGCAGCCCTGATCCGCAAAGAAACCAGCGAACTATTGATCAATGGCATCCGCGACGAACGGGTGCACAAAGGAATGGTGAGCATCACCTCCGTGGAAGTGGCTGGGGATCTTCAACACTGCAAGATTTTTGTGAGCATTTTTGGTGAACCCAACGACCAAAATGAAGTCATGGAGGGGCTTGAAGCCGCGAGCGGTTATTTGAGGGGTGAACTTGGGCGTCGTCTCCAGATGCGTCGGGCACCGGAGGTGAAATTTCAATTGGATCGCGGCCTCGAAAAGGGAACATCCGTGCTTGGGCTCCTTAACCAACTCGAAGATCAACGCCAAGAACGCGGTGAAATCCCCCTGGGAAGCGATGAGCTACAGCCCGACTGATCGATTGGGGCAACAGGTTGCCGAGCTGATCGTGGTTCGAGCCAGTGGCCACCTCTGCGACCAACAACGTCGCTACCCACGCTGGGAACTCAACAACGCCAACCTGGCACGTCTCCTGCATCAGGGCGTCGGGGGGGTGATCCTCCTGGGGGGAAGCGCTGTGGAATTACAGCAGCGCACTGAGATGTTGCGGCGATGGAGTGATCAACCTCTTTTGCTTTGTGCCGACGTTGAAGAGGGCGTTGGCCAACGCTTTGAAGGCGCAAGCTGGCTCGTCCCACCGTTAGCCCTCGGCTTGTTGTTTAAGGGCGAGCCTCAGCGAGCCTTGGACTTGGCTGAGCGTTACGGCCGTTGCACTGGAAACCAAGCGCGTCGCTGCGGACTGAACTGGGTGCTTGGACCTGTTTGCGACGTCAACAACAACCCCGCCAACCCGGTGATCAATGTGCGGGCTTGGGGTGAAGATGCCGCCACAGCAGGTGCCCTTGCTGCTGCATTCCAAAGGGGACTCAGCCGAGCTGGTGTGCTGGGCTGTGCCAAGCACTTTCCAGGCCACGGAGACACCAGCAGCGACTCCCACTTGGACTTACCCGTCCTTCCCCATAACCGGGAGCGCTTGGCCGAAATTGAACTCCCACCCTTTCAGGAGGTGATCGCCGCCGGAGTGGACAGCGTCATGACAGCGCATCTACTGCTTCCCGAATTAGATCAAGACCATCCCGCAACGCTCTCAAAGACAGTGCTCACCAACCTGTTGCGGAACGACTTGTGCTTTGACGGCTTGGTGGTGACGGACGCCCTGGTGATGGAAGCGATCACCAAGCGCTATGGCTCTGCAGAGGCGGCGGTGTTGGCCTTTGAGGCCGGAGCTGATCTGATCTTGATGCCCGCCGATGCCGATGCGGCGATCCAGGGTTTATGTGAGGCCTTTCGCAGCGGCCGGCTACCCAAGCAGCGACTCGAGGACTCACGAGAGCGGCGCCATCAGGCGCTGAGGCGAAGCCAACGGCACCATCCAAACGACTCATCACAGGACACCCCAATCCCATCAGAGTCCGAGCGACAACTGGAACAGGAGCTCGTCACTGCCTGTCTTCATCTGCAACCCGGCACCGGCATCAACAGCAGCCAAGGCATCAATCTGATTCGGGTGGATGGCATCGTTCCTTGCCCAGTTCTCACTGGAACAGCGCCCGCGCTTCGCCTACCCGAAGCTGAAGGATTCAAGAGCCTGGTGATCCACAGCCAAGGCCTCTCCCCTTGGTAACCAGAACCGGATTACCCCCTTGCCTTGGATCGACTTGGGGAGGGTCCGGTGCTGCTGCAACTATTTATCCGTGGCAATCCTTTTCGCGGCTCGCAAGACAGCATCGAACCTTGGTTGGCTGCAGTGCAGCAGCTCCAAAAGCTCGATCGGCTGGCCGGTCTTGTCGTCTACGGCAGCCCCTACGTGTGGGAGCAGTTGAGAATCGTCCTGAAGCCCGACATCCCTGCTGCCTACAGCCCAGGACAAATGCCGGAAGCACAACGACAAGTGCTGAAGAGTCTGCTGAACCGCTCACACAGCGCAATGGGTAACGCTGATTTCACCGACTAGGCGCTTTAACCTCGGCCGATCCAGCGGCCCCAACTGATGCTCAGCCTTTCCATGATCGTGCGCAACGAAGAGGCACGACTGGCAAAATGCTTAGCCTCCGTAGAGGGGTTCGCCGATGAAATCGTCGTGGTGGACACCGGTTCCATTGACGGCACCGTGGCAATCGCCGAACAAGCCGGGGCCCGCATCGATCAGATGGAGTGGCCTGGGGATTTTGCCCCTGCCCGAAACCATGCTCTGAAATTCCTCACGGGCGATTGGGTGCTGGTGCTGGATGCAGATGAACAACTTCGGCCTGAGGTGATTCCGTCTTTAAAAGCCCTGATGGCCCAGCCCGATGTGCTGGTGATCAACCTGCTTCGCTATGAGATCGGGGCGGCCATGGCTCCCTATTCCAGCGTCAGTCGGTTGTTTCGACGTCATCCCAGCATCCAGTGGAGTCGCCCTTATCACTCGATGATCGATGAGAGCGTTCAGGCGCTGATTTCGTCTGAGCCTCAGTGGCGTATCGCGAATTGCAGCGAACCAGCCATCCTTCATGACGGTTACAGGCCCGAACTTCTCGCTGGCTCCGACAAAGCCGATCGGCTGCGTGAGGCCATGGAGGACGACCTCAAACGACACCCTGGCGATCCCTACGCAAGCGCCAAACTCGGTGGACTCTTGATCAGCGAAGGCCGCGCGTCCGAGGCCATTCCGCTCTTGCGACAAGGCCTTGAAAATGCAACCGCCCAGAGCAGCGAACGTTATGAATTACTCCTTCATCTCGGTTTAGCGCTCAGCGAATCCGATCCAGACGAAGCCGTGGCCTTCTATCGCCAAGCCCTGGACATCCCGCTCGACACCCGCATCACCCTTGGTGCTCGCCTCAACCTGGCAGCGCGATTAATGGAACAGAACCAACTCGATGAGGCGATCCAGCTCACGCAAACCGCCACGCAACGGGCTCCGGAAGTGGCCTTGGGTTGGTACAACCTCGGCTTGATGCTCCGCAAAAAAGGAGAGATCGCCGCGGCCCTCGAGTCCTATGGCCGTTCCCTTGCCTTGGATCCCAACAATGCTGCTTGTCATCAAAACCATGCCGTAGCCAGGTTGCTCGGCGGGGATATCGAAGCCGCCCGCAACGGGTTTCGGACAGCGATTGAACTGTTGGCGGCCCAAGGTCGTACCGATGAGGCCCGCCAACTGCGCGACAACGTTCAAGGAATCGTGAAACTTGATACGGAGCTGGTGACGTGAGCCTCCCCGCCTCAAGATCGGACCAGCCACTACAACATCGCACCGTGGTCGTCACCCGCGCGGCTGAGCAGCAGGGAGAAGCCAGAGAACTCTTGGAGGCAAAGGGTGCGAACGTTCTGGACCTACCAGCTTTGGTGATTGTTCCGCCAGATCACTGGGGACCACTGGACGATGCATTGGCTGACCTCGACAACTTCCATTGGCTGGTGTTTTCCAGTGCCAATGGTGTTTTGGCCGTTGAACAACGACTTCAACGACAGCAGCGCAGCCTCTGCCGGCTACCGAGAAGCCTAAAAATTGCAGCCGTTGGACGCAAAACAGCAAGACTTCTCGAGGAGCTGGGAGCCCCTGCCGATTTCGTTCCTCCCAGCTTTGTTGCTGAGAGTTTGATTGATCATTTCCCGGTATCCGGCTGGGGGTTAACCATGCTTCTGCCCAGGGTTCAGCACGGTGGCAGAACGGTCTTGGCAGATGCCTTCGGTGAAGCGGGGGTGCGCGTCGTGGAGGTTGCTGCCTACGACTCCCGCTGCCCAGACCACATTGCGGAACCAGCCGCCACGGCCCTAGCCGATGGTGCCGTGGATGTGATCGCCTTCACCAGTGGTAAGACCGCAACGCATACCGCCCAGCTCATGGAGAGACGCTTCGGAAGCGAATGGGAACAACATTTTAACGGAGTGGCCGTGGTGTCGATCGGTCCTCAAACCAGCCGCTGCTGCCGTGAGCACTTCGGCCGAGTGGATGCAGAAGCCGACCCGCACGACCTAGAAGGATTGGTGGAGGCCTGCGCTCAAGCGATACAGAGCAAATCCTGAGCTTTGCCATTTTCAGCCAGCTGAACACACCCTTTTTGACCATCAATGTTCAACACCGACCAACCCTCAGGCAAGACGAGGGGGTGATCCTGAGAACAACGCCCGCGGGGGCCAACACAAATCTCACCACGACTGGTCCCGAAGGAGAACAACGCCCGCGTTTGGGAGCCAACGGTGAGGACACCCAATAAACGGGAACCACCCGCGGCAGGTTGATCGGCAGCGGTTGCAACCGGTAGGGGACTAAAAGGATCAGCACGGCCAGATGGGACCGCACCCTGAACTTGCTGAGCTGTCGGCAGTGGCTTTAAACCGGTCGCCCCGGGAATCGATGACGGCGGCGTTGATGGTGGGCTGCTCTGCTGGGACTGCGGAGCCAATGCTGGAGCGTCTTGTTCAGCAAAGGGGGCAATGGACGACTGGTCTCCACAGGACGAGAGGCCGAGGGCGAGCAACAGCCATCCAAGGGAATGCACCAGGCGTGCATTAGTCGACGACTTCCACCAAATCACGGAAACGGTCAAGATTCGCCTGAAGCTCCTTCGTCACAATCCCACCCAAGATGCTTGGGTCCATCAACGGTGCCAAGACCCTGGGGAGTTCGTAACTCACGCTCAGCTTCACCACGGTGCAGTCCTGCGTCTGGGGGTAAAAGCGCACAGCACCCTTGGTAGGCAGCCCACCGACGGATGCCCAGTGCAGTTGTTGCTCTTCTACCCGCTGGGTAATCCGCGCTTTCCAGGTGAAACGAAAACCCTGGGCCGCCAAAATCCAATCAGTGAGATCGGGATCATCTTTTTGGGTTTTCACCGATTCGATCCAGCGCATCCACTTCGGCATCGCCTCAAGGTCGCTCCACACCGCCCAAACCTTCTCTGCAGAAGCCTGGACTTCCGTTGTGACCGTATTTTCTAGCCAGCGTCCCATCTAGGCCACCGCTGCGTTGGTCGCCAACCTGACCGGCTGATCGAGAATGGCAGCGGCCGCCAAATGGCCACTCATCGTGGCCCCTTCCATGGAGTCGATGTAGTCCTGCTTGGTGTAACTGCCAGCCAAAAAGAAATTACCAATGGGGGTGCGCTGATCGGGGCGATAGGGCTCCATACCAGGAGCCTCGCGATACAACGATTGAGCCAGTTTCACAACATTGCTCCAGGTGAGCTTCAGGTTGTGAGCGGAGGGAAAAAGAGCGCGCACCTGGCGATCTGTATGGGCAACAATTTCATCCACCGACTTGGGGATCCAAGGATCACCTGGTGTGAGCACACATTGCAAAAGCGATCCCTCCCCCTCTTTGCGGTAATCCTCGGGACTAGCGAGAGCGAGATCAGCAAAACAGCTGAAATCCGCATCAGCCGTGTAGAGCAAGTTGTTTAACCCGGTGGGGTTGTTGAGATCTCGACGCTGGCTCTCATGCTCTTCATTGAGTTCCGTCACCCACCCGTCGTAACGCAGCTGCACCGTGGCCACTGGTACGGCTTCAAGCTGGTGAATTGCCTCGAATTGAGGGAATTTGCGCCAAGCCTCGGGCAATAGTTTCTGGATGCCCGGAACGTCACATGCGGCCAAATAAATATCAGCTTCAACCTTAGTTTCACCCTCCGGTGTTCCCAACAAAAGACCTGTCACGACTGGATTTTCACCGTCCGAAAACTGAACATCTTTCACCCGATGGCGCAAATGCAATTTGGCGCCACGGGCCTGGATGTAGTCGAGGATTGGACCCGTAAGCCAGCGATGGGGTGACCCCTTAAGCAAATTCAACTTCGATGCTTCGGTTTTCGAAGCAAACATCATGAAAATCGTGAGCATGCAGCGGGCCGAAATCGCCTCGCAATCGATGAATCCCAGCGCATACGCAATTGGATTCCACATCCGTCGAATGCTCTCAGGACTCCCGCCATGGCCCACAAACCAATCCTGGAAGCTGACTGAATCCAAGGCGCGAATCGTACGCATCGCACCCTCGTAGTCCACCAACCCACGCACGATTGGGCTGGTACCTAGCGCTAGGGCGTTGCGCAGCTTGTCGATCCAACTGAGCTGCGGCGTTGTGAAAAACGCCTTCAGACCATTGAACGGAGCACCAATCGGGAAGCGAAAATCAAGTTCACGTAAGTCACCGCCCTCATTCACGAACAAATGGGTGTGGTCCTTCGGCAGGAGATTTTCGAAAGCCCCCACCTTCTTCATCAAGGCGAAGAGATTGGCGTAGTTGAAGAAGAAGACGTGGAGCCCCATCTCGATGTGGTTGCCATCGGGGTCTTCCCAACTGCCTACCTTGCCGCCCATAAAAGGACGTGCCTCGTAGAGGTTCACCTCATGGCCCGCATCGACAAGATCTACTGCTGCGGTAAGGCCAGCGAGACCGGAACCGACAATCGCGACCCGCACCTTGAGACGTTCAACTCAGTCGACTCTATGTATGAACCTCCATAGAGTGGGAGTCGAGCACGCGGCAACGATGACCACCACACCCACCACGATGCCGGCCCATACCGCCAAAGACGGCAAGGGCATTTTGATTACAGAACCGGCAATGCAACAGCTAGCAAAGCTCTGCGGAGAGCAAGGCACCAATCAGGTTCTGCGCGTTGGTGTGCGCTCCGGTGGCTGCAGCGGCATGAGCTACACGATGGATTTCGTGCCTGCCTCCGACACCCTGGACGACGACGAGAGCTACGACTACGAATCATCCGATGGCCAAGGTTTCCGTGTGATCTGTGATCCAAAGAGCCTGCTTTACATCTACGGCATGCAGTTGGACTTCAGTACCGCACTGATTGGCGGTGGCTTCAACTTCACCAACCCCAACGCCACGCAAACCTGCGGCTGTGGAAGTTCGTTCGCTGTTTGATTGAAACGAGGAAGTCGCATGGGAATCTGAATAGATACAACGCCTCTTCACCGTCGATGGAGACCTCCGCGGACAACCTGTTCGATCAGGCCATGGCTCGTTATCAGGCGGGTGCAGCAGCGTCTGAGGTGCTGCCTGACTTTCTACAGATCACCGAAGCTTCACCAGGGCAATCAGCAGGTTGGACCTGTTTGTCTTGGTTGCAATTGCTTTGTGACCAGCCGGAGGATGCCCTTCGCTCGGCTCGGCTCGCCGTGAAATTCAATGCTCAAGACCCTCAAGCAAGAATCAATCTCAGCCTGGCGCTACTCGAAACGAAGTCCAAGGGAGTCCGCGATCACATCCAGGTAGTTCAACAGGTAATCGCCTTTGCTCCGGAAGCTGCCGGCGACCTCAAAACTTCGATTAACGATGGCTTGCAACGGAAACCGGGATGGAAAGCGCTTGAAAAAGTCAAGGCTTGGCTCGATTTCTAAATCCAGTACATCCTTCCCAGGGATCAGATCGTTTTTGGATTCGAGGACCGTTCTGATTTGAATCCAGTCTTGGCAGAATGGTTGGGATGTGGACGATCACCCGACTTCCTTCCGAGTCCAGCCGCCACGCCGCAAAAGAACGGGCCAATCAACGTCGCGACGAACACTTGGCCCGGGCGGCCCAACGACTCAAAATGACAAGGGAAGCCAATGGCATTCCTGATCCTTCCACCTGGATGTGGTGAATGGGACGCATTCTTTTATTGAGTAATGGCCACGGCGAAGATCTGTCCGGATCGTTACTTGGTAGTGCGCTTCGGACCCTTGGCCATGAGGTCACCGCCCTTCCCCTAGCCGGCCTGGGAAACCCTTACGCCCAAGCCACGATCCCTTTACTGGGCAGCAGCCATGAATTCAGCACAGGCGGGATCGGATACACCAGCCTGCAGGGACGTCTGACAGAACTCATCCAAGGACAAATTCTGTATCTGCTGCGTCGTCTGCTTCGCCTCCTACGGCACGCCCATCGGTTTGATCTGATTGTGGTGGTGGGAGACGTGATTCCTGTGATTGCTGCGTGGCTCACCCGTCGTCCAGTGGCGACCTATCTCGTGGCCTACTCCAGCCATTACGAGGGCCAGCTTCGACTGCCCTGGCCCTGTAAGCCCATGCTGTCTGGAAAGAATTTTCGTGCCGTTTTCAGCCGGGATCAACTCACTGCAGACGATCTGAGTGAACAGCTGGGACGACCTGTGCAATTTCTCGGCAATCCTTTTATGGACCCGGTGTTGCTCCCAACACCATCGACAGCCAACACTCCAGCACAAATCGGTCTGCTACCCGGCAGCCGTCGCCCAGAGCTGGAGGCCAACCTCCAGTTGCTTCTCAGGATGAGCGCTCAACTCCCGGACAACATGGGGATCTCACTTGAGTTAGCCCTCGTTTCCAGCCTTGATGACACGGGTTTAAATCGTTGTGCAAAAGGTGTTGGCTGGCAACTTCGGGATGGTCGACTTGAGCGCCATGGATGCCCTGCCGTTCGGGTTCGTCGTGGGGCCTTTCAAGCGGTTTTACAACAGAGTGATCTCGTGATCAGCATGGCCGGCACGGCAGCCGAACAGGCCGTTGGCCTAGCCAAACCAGTTCTGCAACTTCCAGGCCAGGGGCCCCAGTTCACAGCATCCTTTGCTGAAGCGCAGCGACGCCTTCTCGGACCCACAGTGTTCTGCGCCCCAGGCGATAGCGGAAGTCAGGACAACCTTTCCACCTCTGCACAAATGGCCTTACAGCTGCTGAAGCGAATCCAGCACAACATTGACTTCCAACAGCAGTGCCACACCGAAGCACAGCGCAGGTTGGGCAGCAGCGGAGGAGGCCTGAGAATGGCTTCAGCCATTGGCGGCCTTTGTCCATCAACAGCACCATGACGGCAGGAACGGAACCCACTTGGAAACGCTGGCTGGATCGGCTCCTGATGCTGAATGTGCTGGTGGTGTTTCTTGGCGCAGGATTTTTTGTAGCGGCTGTGGTTGCCCAAAGCCAGGGACAGTCAGGTCTGATGGATCTTTTTCAACAGCTATGGCAACCCTTATTCACCCCAGCAATCAGCCTGTTGATCATGGCGGCTGTCTTGAGTGGAATCCTTAGCTGGTGGCAGCGGCGAGGGCTGAAGCCAAGGTCGGGTAGCGGAAGCTAAATCCCAAGGAGTCCAGCCGCTCAGAGGCCACCTGCTGACCTTCAAGCACGACCTTGGCACCATCGCCAAGGAGAAGCTGCAGCACGGGTCCGGGAACAGGCAAAAGGCTGGGGCGATTAAGGCTGCGTCCCAACTGCTTCGAGAACACAGTCATCGACACGGGTTCCGGCGCCACCGCATTCACCACACCAGACCAAGACTGATCAGTCAGCGCTGTCTGAATCAGGCCGCATAGATCGCTGCGATGGATCCAGCTCATCCATTGCTTGCCACTTCCAATCGGCCCACCAAAACCAGTGCGAAAAATGGGCAACATTTTTCCGAGTGCACCGCCATCAGAAGCCAAAACGATGCCGATCCGAAGGCTCACCTGACGGACAGAATTTGGCACTGCGGAAGCAGCCGTCTCCCAGCGTTGACACAACGAGGCGAGGAAATCGGCCCCTGCTGGACTGGACTCGACAAATTTGGCGGTGGGGCTGGTGCCAAAAAAGCCGATCGCTGATGCATTGATCAAAACAGCCGGGGGTGACGCTAAAGCGACCATCGCATCGACCAAAAAGCGGGTTGTCTCCAAGCGACTGTCTTCCAACACCTTGCGATGGGGGGCTGTCCAACGTTTTTCGGCGATGGGCTCACCGGCCAGATTCACGACGGCATCCGAAGTGGAGAGGGCCTTAACCAGCTCAGGGGTTTGCCATGAAACAGATTTAGAGGGATCCAGCTGCAACCACATGAGTCGTCCATCGGCGCGTTCTGCCTCGTAGCCCCGCGCCAAGCGTCGGCTCACCAACGTGAGCTGATGATCCGCCTCCAACAAGGCTGGGACCAGCTCACGGCCAACAAAGCCAGTGCAGCCAAGCAGCAACAGACGCATGGGGCGGGAATTCCAGAGGACGAAAGGTTAAGTGGGTTCCGCTTCTTCCGACGGCAACACCAGCCCCAAACGATGGGCGATCGGCGCCAATGCAAATCCTTGAAGTAGCAAGCCAAACAACACCACGGCCAAGGCGAGGGGTGGCATCAACTTCCCCCAGGGGGCGGGCGATGCCCAAGCCTGAATTGCCATTGCAATGGGAACCGCCCCACGTAAACCCGTCCATGCCACAAAGCGTTTTTCACTGCTTTGAAAATCCGCTCGAAGCAACAACAGCTGCACCATCAGCCACCGCACCAGCTGCATCGCCAGCACCAGAAGGAGAGCCCATCCGGCAGCCTCAACAACATTTTGGGGGGCGACAACCAAGCCCAGACATAAAAAAAGCAGCAGCTCAGCCATTTTCGCGAAGCTGGAATGGGCTTCTTCGAGCACCTCTTGGGCGGCAGCACGGCTATTGCCCAACACAAGGCCCGCCACATAGGCCGCCAAGAGCGGACTTCCGCCCATCAACGTTGTGCCCCCTGACAACACCAACAGGAGAGCCAAGCTCACCACCGGCAGCATGGAGCCCCGGGTGAGCGATTGACTGCCCATCAGCAGCTGGGAAATCATGCTGCCGCCAATAAATCCAAGCAGTCCACCCAAAAGGAATTGCCGGATCACATCCGTCACCAAATCGGCTGTGGCCAAACCCGTCCCACCGGCTAAGGCCAAGGCAACATTGGCCAAAACCACCGCCATTGGATCGTTAATGGTGGATTCCATTTCGATCAAATCGAGGACCCGCTGAGGCAAGCGACCAGCCAGTGGTCGCAACAGTGAAAGGGCTGCTGAAGCATCTGTACTGCTCAACATGGCCCCAACAAACAACACCTGAGCGAGCAATCCCACCTGCCATTTCCCCTGGACGATGAGAGCCCCCACGCCAATCAGCGTGAGCAACCCAGCCGTCAGCAACACACCAAGACTGGCGAGCCGAGCTGCTGGTCGGATCACAGATTTCATCCGCGTCCAATTGGTGGTGAGCCCTCCAAAAAAAGAGCACCAGAATCAAAGCCGACTGGGTGATCCGATCCGCCCGGACGAGCGACAGCAATGGCTCACTGGTCGAGCGCAAGTCGTTGTCGACCAGCAATCCCAAGGCCAACACCAGAAGAATTCCTGGCAATTTGACGCGATCAGCCAGGTCATCAAGCAGCACTGCCGCCAAGAGCAGACCGCCAAATGCCATCAAGTAGAGGGCTAAGTGATCGTGCACAGGGTTGGTGGCTTCATCCCGTTGGTTTTAGCCTGCTGATGTCTTCTGGACCTGAAATGGCCGACTCCGACACCAGCGCACCCGCGAAAGCCAAACCGGCAGCCCTACGAAAAGGTGCGCTGGTGAAAGTGAACCGGAAGGCCTATTCCGCCAGCATCGAAGCTGCTGCCAGTGATCCCACACCACCGGACTACATCTTTGATGGTCCTGGAGAACTGCTTGTCGTGAAGGGTGACTACGGACAAGTGCGCTGGAATCGCCCCGTACCGGACGTATGGCTACGCATGGATCAGTTAGAGGCCTACTCCTGATCGGAGCTCTCCAAGCCCGCTTCAACGGACGTCACAGCGGCGGGAACACTGTTCAAAGCAGCGGGAAATCTCCAAACAGCTCCGGACAACACACCGCTCAGATCACCGAGGGCCCGGAGCACAGGTTCCTGGTGCTGTTTTACGGCGCTGTCAGCGACAGACATTGCCGCCCATGGATTCCATCCAGCGAGATTCACAACGCTGCGGTACGCCGCAGGCCAGGGGTTCTCAGGGATCAGCGTCTGAAGCTGAGCAAATTGCTCTGAAGCCTCATTCGGCCGATTCGCCAAGACGGCCAGTAAGGCCAGGGTCCAACGAGCTTGTTGATCCTTGGGATTGATCTTTAAGCGCCGGGTCGCCTCAAGGAACACCGGCTGTCGATAACTGAAATGGCCATCCAGCATGTGTTCCAGCGCAACGGCGCTGAAAACAGGATCGAGACCCGCAGGTCCCTTGGCCATGCCGAGGGCAAGCTGTGGAAAACGTTCGGCAAAACTTGGCCCGCTCACAGGCTGGTTGCCGCGCCGACGCCATAGGGAATAACTCCCTCCTTGGGGGCGCTGAAATTGCTCCACCTGCTCGAAGACACCACTACGACGGACGGCGCGATCGAGACGACGGGCAGCCTTCCGGACCGAACCCTGATCGCCTTCAGCGAGGACAACCCAGTCAGCTCGTGCCAACACAGGGTCGCGGTCTGCATCATTGCCCCCCAATTGGCGACCCACCACATGCCCTCCATGGCGACGGCCGTAGTAAGACACGTTGTGCTGGTTGAGATCTGGCGTACTCGGCACCACAATCAAAGTGCGCGCTGGCACTGCAGCGTCAGCACCACCTGCGGCATCCACCAGCGCCTCAAGGGGACCCCGAGGGCGATCCCCCAAGCGTTCCAGCTGGGTTGAAAAACCGGCTGGAGTACATGCCAGCAAGCCTGCCGCTAGCCATGGACGCATCCAACGGAGGCCCTTGTGCTGCCACCAAAGGCCCCACTGCCACCAACCACGGGCCAACAACAGCACCAGCATGGGCAACAGCGGAGCGATGTAGCGGTCTCCTTTGTTCGGACTCAACGTGGTGAGGATCCAAGCTGCCAAAAGATTGATCACCAGCCAGCGCCAAGACCAAGTGCGATCTGTACTGGGATCATGGCGGCGGAGCCACCAGAGCATCAGTCCGGAGACACCAACAGCGAGGAGCACCACCCCGAGCTGCTCCGGCAGTAAGCGGGGATACCAGAGCCAACTCGCCCAACTAAGAACGCCGGGATCCCCCTCCCGCACAGCCGATTCGAACACGGCTCGATTGGTACCTCCCAAGCTCGTAATCCAGTTATGACGCAACCACGGTCCGAGCAGGGCCGCACCCATCAACGGCAGAAGCATGGCTTGCCGCAACCAGTGGCCCCGACGACGGAACACGACATACAAGGCACCCAGGCCAGCAGGGGTGAGCACCAGAAAAGCGCTTTGCTTCACCAACAACGCCGCCAAGGCGGCAAGCGTGCAACCCCATGCCTGGTTCCAACGCCCTCCGCCGGAGGGGTCACACCACACATCCAGCCGCCAAAGCGCCAAGGTGCAAACAGCTGTGAGTGGCATCTCTAAGACGTAATCCGTTCGCAGCTCCAGGAACGCTGGAACCATTGCGATGAGTCCGCAGGCCAGCCAAGCAAAACCTGGGCCATACAAACGACGGCCCCACCCCGCAACAGCGATCAAGAGCAGGCCATGCCAAAGGCTGAGACTCCACGCCGCCTGATCAGGTGCTCCGCCGCTCACTGCCATCACGCTGCCGTTCACCAAGGACGCGAGAGGTGGAATTTTTGGCGACAGATCCAACAGCGCATTCCACCCTTGCCAGCCACCTCCAGGAAGCAGTCCGAGCGCACGACCATGATCCAGGGCGCTGTTGAGATAGTCAGCCTGGTCCCAGGCGGGAACGCCACCCTGCAAAGTCCACCACAGCCGATCCGCCAGGGTGGCAAGGAGCCAAATCAGGGCCACTCCTCCCCAAAAGCGGCAACGCTGGCTCACAGAATGTCCAGGCGCCGACGTTCGTCCTGCAGCCGTTTTCGGCGCTGTTTGGCTTCCCTCAGCATCTCGCGACCATCGTGGAGGTAATTGTCCACGTACCCCATCGTGTAGCGCTCGAGTTCAGCCAGGGCATCCTCCACCTCCGATAAACAGTGATAAACACTCAAACCGAAGCCACGCGCCGAAGCCGGGGTTGGTAGCGACTGAAATAACGTCTTCACCCGTTCCATCTTGCGGGAACTGGTTTCTAAGTAACTGCAAAAGGCCTCCATCAGCTCGTCGTCATAGGGGTCTGCCGACAACGCCTTGAACTGCGCAGGAAAGGGATTGATCACCTCTCCGATCATGCGATCAATCGGGGCATACACCCGACGCAGCCATTCCACCAAAGCATCGTCTGCCGCAACCGAATGATTGTGGGCCGATCTGGCTCGACGAAGATCAGGTTGTCGGGATGCTGAGGGTGGAGAAATCCGAGTGCGATCAAACTTGCGGCGACGGTCTTGATCGCCCAAAACCTCCCAGGCAGCGTTCAGCGCCAACATCCGTTGATCATCGCCACCCGCATCCGGGTGGTGCTGTTTCACCAAGCGTCGATAAGCAGCCTTGATTTCGGCCGCTGATGCATGACTGCTGACTTCGAGCACCGTGTAGGGATCATTCATCGTTCAGTCCTTACACCTGTCCATCGCGTCGCGCTGGCAGAACTGAGCCCCGACTAAACATCGGCGTGGATAAATATCGCTCGCCATAACTGGCCAGGATCACCACCATTCGCTTGTTGGCCATCGCTGGTTGTTGCGCCAACTGAAGAGCAGCTGCGATGGCTGCACCACTGCTTATTCCGCAGAGCAAACCTTCCTCTCTCGCCAACCGTCGCCCCATCTCCATGGCGTCGTCATCGCTCACGGTGACGACCAAATCAATGAGATCGAAGTCCAAAACCTCGGGGACAAAACCAGCCCCAATGCCCTGGATCCGATGGGCCCCAGGCGACCCGCCAGACAACACCGGACTCGCCTCTGGCTCCACTGCCACTACTTGCAACTGAGGATTTCTCTGCTTCAAAGCGCGGGCGCAGCCGGTAATTGTGCCTCCGGTACCTACACCGGCAACAAGAACATCGAGCGCCCCATCACAGTCGGTCCAAATCTCCTCCGCTGTGGTGCGCTCATGCACTGCTGGGTTGGCGGGATTATCAAACTGCTGAAGCAGATAGGCCTCGGGAATCTCAGCCACGAGGTCTTTAGCTAAAGCAATCGCACCCCTCATCCCTTCCGATCCATCGGTGAGCTGCAACTCAGCGCCATAGGCGCGGAGCATCGCTCGACGCTCGGTACTCATCGATTCGGGCATGGTGAGAATCAAGCGGTACCCCCTTGCGGCAGCCACCATCGCCAGGGCAATACCGGTATTACCACTTGTGGGCTCTACCAGCACAGTGCGGCCAGGGGCGATCGTGCCGGCCTGCTCCGCCTCAAGCACCATGGCGCTAGCGATGCGGTCCTTCACTGAAGCCGAAGGATTGAAACTCTCCAATTTGGCCAGAATCTCAGCTTGTGAACCGCAGGCCTGAGGCAGACGATTCAGCCGAACCAACGGTGTTCCGCCGATCAAAGCCGTGATATCTGCAGCGATCGCCATGGAGGCAGCTTGTGGTCTCGTACACCATAAAAAAACCCCCCGAAGTGGGGGGTTTGGAACAACGTGAGGGCAACCAAAGTTGCCCTTCGAGGGTTGATCAGAACTTGAAGGTGGTTTTGATCAGGCCGCTCATGGCGTTGAGGCCATCGGAATCCTGGCCTGCGTAAGGCTTGCTCAGGTAGTGGACTGCAGGGGTAACCGTGATGTTGTCGGTGACCTGGAACTTGTAGAAGAATTCCCAAGCGTAGCCAGATCCAGCGATGTAATCGCTCTCGTTTTTGCGACCCTTGACATCAATATCGGTGATGAAAGTGGGCTGACCGACGGCCATACCGAAGGAATTACCTTCGATGAATACGTCGCTCCACTCAAGTCCGACGTACCAGGACTGGGAGGTAGCGCTGCGAACTCCAGACAGATTGCTGTTTGAGACATCCGTTAAGCCCCAGCCAGTGGAGATTGAAGGAATCCAACCAGAATCTTCGGGTGTCCACCAGGCGCTCAAGCCAACGCTATTGGTGTTGCCGGACTGGGAGATGGCGACAGCACCAGGAGTGCCATTACCGCCATAAAGAGCTCCACCACCTTCAGCGCCCGAAGCGTAGGTATAGGCAGCAGCAAGGCCCCAACCCTCTGGTGCATAGGCAATCTGGGTAGTTGCACTAGTACCAGCAGCATCGGTAGCAACACCACCAACGTTGGGGTCGCTCAGATTTCCATCAGTCGAGATGTAGCTGGTAGAAATGCTGAAACCACCTTCGGTCTGCCAGTAGACACCTGCACCACCGCCGAGGGTCAGGTTGTAAGCACCAGGCGCACCTGCATAGGTGAAGAAGTCCATCGTCATGTCTGACGGATAGGCGCTAGGCCACACGGGCAGCATGTCGTCCATACGCACAACAGGGCCACCAACAATGGTGAACTCGTCACCAACGGGGAAGCTGTAGTACAGGCGGTTGACTTTGACAGTGTTGCCAGAGTCGAAGCCATACTCCTGAGCGAACAGGCCTACGCCGTTACCGCCGTAGATGTTGTTCATGTTGCCGGAACGCAGGCGCGTATACAGCAAATCCTTACCGGTGAAGCTGGTTTCCAGGTTCAGGGCGAGGTTGTAGCTGAAAGAGGTGCCGCCGTTGTTTTTAGCTGCGTTCTTGCTGCCCTGGCCGTGGTACTTGGCAGCGCCAAGAACCCAGTTGGTGACACCCTTGAGCTTGGTGGTGGTGGAGAACTGGGTTGCTTCCAGTTCGCCAACACGAGCTTCGAGGCCGTCAACGCGTCCGCGGAGGATGGCGAGCTCGGTTTCGAATTCTTCAAGAAGGCGACGCAGTTCGTCGGTGACTTCAGTGATGCGGTCGAGACATGCGTTCAGCAGTGCTGCAGCCTCGTAACGGGTCATCGCCCGGTTGCCGCGGAAGGTGCCGTTGGGGTAACCAGCGACGCAGCCGTACTGCTCAACCAAGTTGCTGAGCGCCTGATAGGCCCAGTCAGTTGGGTAAACGTCGGAGAATTGGGTAACGCTGGTGACTTGATCGGCAGAAGCCGCGTAGTCAGAAACGCCGTTGATGTTGAGCTCGGCGGCATTGGCGCCGGAGGCCAGAAGGCCCAGGGCGGCAGGAGCCACCAGCATTTGCTGGAAAAGCTTCATTGAATAGTTCCTCACACAGGAAATGGGCGCAACTACGCCACATGTGAATTGTGGAAGAACCGAACGGTATAACCCAATACGGATGTGACAGAAAGCACAACGGCTATGCATCAATTGATGCATAGCCGTTGTCTTTCTTTGAAAGAGGCCCGCAACGTTCAAGATGTTCGTTGCGGGCCAACTGCCTGAGCAACCGAAGTTGCCCAACGAGGGTTGATCAGAACTTGAAGGTAGTTTTGATCAGACCGCTCATGGCGTTGAGGCCATCGGAATCCTGGCTTGCGTAAGGCTTGCTCAGGTAGTGGATGGCAGGGGTAACTGTGATGTTGTCGGTGACCTGGAACTTATAGAAGAATTCCCAGGCGTAGCCTGAACCAGCGACGAAATCGTCAACACCCTTCTTGGTATCGACGTCGGAGATGAAGGTGGGCTGACCAACCGCCATACCGAGGGAGTTGCCCTCAACGAACACATCACTCCATTCCAAGCCGACATACCAGGACTGGGTGGTTGCGTCCTTTACCCCGCTGATGGCGGGATCAGGAATATCCGTCAAGCCCCAACCAGCGCTAATAGAAGGGATCAATCCAGAATCCTCAGGCATCCACCAAGCGCTCAATCCGTAGCTATAGGTGTTGCCGGAACCAGAAAGAGCAACAGCACCAGGAGTGCCATTACCGCCATAAAGGGCACCACCGCCCTCACCACCGGATGCATAAGTAAATGCACCAGCAATACCCCAATTCTCAGGCGCATAAGCGATCTGAGTGGTGGCGCTTGTACCTGCTGCATCCGTCAGCAAACCACCAGCATTGGGGTCACTGAGTTCAGCATCTGTTGAGAGGTAGCTGGTGGAAATGCTGAAACCACCTTCGGTTTGCCAGTAGATACCTGCACCACCGCCGAGGGCGAGGTTGTAGGCACCAGGTGCACCGGCGTAGGTGAAGAAGTCCATCGTCATGTCTGACGGATAGGCGCTAGGCCATACGGGCAGCATGTTGTCCATACGGACGCGAGGGCCACCAACGATGGTGAACTCGTCACCGAGGGGGAAGCTATAGAACAAACGGTCGATGACGACAGCGTTTCCTGTATCCACGCCGTACTCCTGGCCGAACAGGCCTACGCCACCGCCACCGAAGATGTTATTCATGTTGCCGGAACGCAGACGCGTTACCAAGCTGTCTTTGCCGGTGAAGCTGGTCTCAAGAGCAAGACGGAGGTCGTAGCTGAAGGACGTACCACCGTTAGCAGTTGCCTCGGCCTTGCTTCCTTCGCCGTGGTACTTGGCAGCGCCAAGAACCCAGTGCGTGGTGCCCTTGAGCTTGGTGGTGGTGGAGAACTGGGTTGCTTCCAGTTCGCCAACACGAGCTTCGAGGCCGTCAACGCGTCCGCGGAGGATGGCGAGCTCGGTTTCGAATTCTTCAAGAAGGCGACGCAGTTCGTCGGTGACTTCAGTGATGCGGTCGAGACATGCGTTCAGCAGTGCTGCAGCCTCGTAACGGGTCATCGCCCGGTTGCCGCGGAAGGTGCCGTTGGGGTAACCAGCGACGCAGCCGTACTGCTCAACCAAGTTGCTGAGCGCCTGATAGGCCCAGTCAGTTGGGTAAACGTCGGAGAATTGGGTAACGCTGGTGACTTGATCGGCAGAAGCCGCGTAGTCAGAAACGCCGTTGATGTTGAGCTCGGCGGCATTGGCGCCGGAGGCCAGAAGGCCCAGGGCGGCAGGAGCCACCAGCATTTGCTGGAAAAGCTTCATTGAATAGTTCCTCACACAGGAAGTGGGCTTAATACCCACAACCATTAATCCTTTCAATGATCAACTTTCAGCAGAAGATGTGACACAAGGGGCCATGTCTGGTATCGAAAACGACAGAAAAAAGGCGACTTGGTTCATTTGACTACAAATTGCCAGGGAATTTGGGACAAATCGCGAGGCTCTATTGGGCACAATTACAGGACTCATTGCTTGAAAAGCGTGCAACTTTGGTAGCAAATCAAACATTATCCGCTCAAAACCCTTGACTTCATGCACCTAAGGCTTTGTCGCATCAAAAGAACCTTTTTAGTTGCACAGGCAACAATATTTGAATAAGTACGCACCCTGATCGCAGTGCCTCAACGGCCGTTCGTATCTCGCCGGATCCTTCTCGTAGCGACAGGGTTTTCCTTGGCTCTGCTTGCGCTTCAGGGCTGGCGTTCATGGGTGTTACTCGCGAGCTACGACCAGGGAATTTTTCAACAAGTGCTTTGGAACAGCCTTGATGGGCACTGGCTTGAAAGCACTCTTTCTTCTCAGCTCTCCACCAACGTCATCCACGACGGCGCAGTGCCTTCCGTCGGCTACGCACGTCTTGGTCAACACTTCACACCAACCTTGTTGATTTGGGCGCCCTTGGTGGGGCTCATCGGCGGAGCGGCCCTTCCCTTGGTTCAGGTAGGGCTGATCACGGCGGCTGGACTTGTGCTTCACCGGCTGGCCAATCAGCTCGTGCCTGAACGCACAGCCCATTGGATCACCTACGGCTATTTCGCAGGCAATGCCTTAATCGGCCCAACGCTGGGAAATTTCACCGATCTCTGCCAGTTGCCCTTGGCGGTGTTTGCACTGCTGCTCGGCTTGCAGGAAAAGCGGCGGTGGTTGGTTGTGCTTTCTGCCCTATTAATGCCCCTAATCCGTGAAGACACAGGCGTGCTTTTGGTCGCCATTGGAGCCTGGCTTGCGGTGCGTGAGCGTCATCGTTGGCCGCTGGCTTTGGCCTTCATCGCCTGGGGTGGGGGTTGGGTAATGGCCTGTACCAACCTGCTGATGCCGATGTTCTCCGACGACAATGCCAAGCGCTTCATGGTGGAGAACTTTGGTCAGTACCTCGGTGAAGATCATGCAAGCGGGAGTAGCAGCCTTGGAACACTGCGACAGGTTTTAAGCCAGCCCGCCCTGCTGCTTCAACAGCTTGTCGACCCTCCAGGTCAAACCCTTCTTTATCTGCTCGGGCAAGGGCTGCCCTTTCTATTTATCCCCCTAATCAGCCTGGATACAGCGCTGTTGGCGGGTCCCAGCCTGCTCGGCCTCTTCTTAGCCCAAGGGGCCAACGATCCCTTATCGATCACGATCCGCTACACCCTGCTTGTGGTGCCAGGGTTTGCCCTAGGAGCCCTGTTTTGGTGGGCTCGTCGGCCGAATCCAAACCTTGGGTCCAAGGTTCGTCTGGCCTGGGGTTGTGCGTTAACCCTCTCGCTACTTCTAACGATTAGCAGCAATCCCCACAGAAGCCTTTCCGTCTTGATCCCCGACAGCATTGATCCGTGGGTTCACAGTGATTGGTCAAACCAGTGGGCTCACGGGAAAGCCGCTCGAGACGCCCTGCAAGTGATTCCTGCAACGGCCTCTGTTGCGGCGAACACACCACTAATTCCGCTGCTCGCTCGACGGTCGGTGGTGGTGCGCTTTCCATTCAGCACGGACTATCAAGACAGAGAAGGTTCCATCAAAGCCGTTGATTGGATCGCGGTTGATCTTGATTTTTTAAACCGCTATGGCGTTGCTTTCCGGGGGGATTGGAAGCAACTTCGCAACAGCAAACGCTGGATCGAAAACAACCGAGACACCTACAGCGTTCAAGCCTTGAAGGATGGCGTCGTTGTGA
The DNA here is from genome assembly GCF_000153805.1 of Synechococcus sp. BL107. Taxonomy (NCBI): domain Bacteria; kingdom Bacillati; phylum Cyanobacteriota; class Cyanophyceae; order Synechococcales; family Synechococcaceae; genus Synechococcus; species Synechococcus sp. BL107. Next base: position 39,224 of record NZ_DS022298.1, read on the forward strand.
TGGAACGGACGACCAAGCGTGAAGCAAGCCACAACCTGAAGCTTGAAAGCGCCCTTAACGAACTTCTGGCGACACCACTTCCCAAAGACCCCAAACGGCGCTCAAAACCTTGACAGGCAAACAAAACGATGCCCCCGACCAGAAACTGGCCGGGGGCTCTCGCCGGGTCCGCTTTTGTCGCGGAACCGGATGATCAATCAGAAAGCGCCGTTCAGCCGGCGTTCTCCGCGATCAGCAGACCCTGAATCAAAGAACTGGAAATCATGGACACCTCCTCCTAAGTGGATTGTTGAGCGCCGGCGATGCATTCGGTGGTGTCCAGAACCCGAAGGTCCGAAGATGCCACCACATCACTGCGATCAGGACACTTGAACACTAACGGAAGTGTCCAGGAGATGAAACGTCCGCAGCAAGGCCGTCGCTGGTTGACACCAGTTCTTCTGTGGATCATCACTCTCTGCCTCTGGCTGCCGGGTCTCGGCAACCTGCCACTCCGAGATTGGGATGAAGGACGCGTCGCGACGGTGGCGCGATCCACCACAGGAGTGCTTCCGATGAAATGGGAGCGGTCGTATCTCAACAAGCCCCCAGGTCTGCATTGGCCGATGGGCCAACTCATTCGAACCAAGGGTGAGCAGGAGAGCGTTGTAAGGCTGTTACCAGCCCTCTTCTCCAGCCTGGCGATCCCCTTGATCGTGTTGCTTCGACGGAGCCTGGGGGGACAGGGGCGTGATCAATCCGCCCTGCTATCTGGACTCGTGCTGATGACGCTGTTGCCGATGGCTCGCCATGGACGACTCGCCATGCTCGATGGCACCCTGATCAGCTGCAGTCTTTTGCTCTGGTGGGGCTGGCTTGGCTGCAGACGGTCGTCCGGTCGAGCGTTAGCAGCAGGCTTGGCATGTAGCGGCGTCCTTCTACTGAAGCCCCCCGCACTTTTGGGATTCGCTGTGATCGCCCTGTTCGCAGGCGGTATCCACCTCCACCCCACAGGACGCCGATGGTGGGCATTCATCGTTGGGCTCCTACCCGGCGCGGGCTGGCACCTTTGGCATTGGTTCGTTCGCGGTGACAACGCTTTTTTGATGTGGGGAGGACAGGGTTTGGCCCGACTCACCACAACGGTGGGAGATGGCTTCGGTTGGTGGACGCCCTGGGTCGAACTGTTGGAAGGTGGATGGCCCTGGTTGCTGCTTCTACCAGCTGGAATCGGCTGGACTTGGGCCCATCGCCGCGAGAGCGCAGCCCGCTGGCAATTGGTCCTACTGGTCGGTAGCGCAGTGATGGTGTTGCCTCTACGCACTCAGCTCCCCTGGTACAGCCATCTTTTATGGCCACCAATTGCCTTGATTTGTGCCGAAGGGCTGCACAAGCTGCTGGAACAAGGACGGCCCCATTGGGTTTCTCAAACGTGGCAGGTGATGGGAAGCGTTCTCGCCATCGTCGGCTGCGTTGTGATCGTCAACCAAAGCAGCACAGTTCCAGGACTCAGCCTTGGATTGGCAGGGCTTGGGATTGCAGTGGGCGGATGGACACTGCAAGCCAACGCAAGACGGCGTCGATTGCAAGGGTTGGGGATTCTTGTGGTTGGCTGGGGGTTAGCACTACTGGCTCTATGGAGCAGCCAACTTTGGTTGTGGGAGCTCAATGAAAGCTGGGATCCCAGGCCTGTGGCAGCAGCAATCAAAACCTTGCCCTCAGAAGCTGAGGTATTCCTGAAGGGGCCAACCCGTCCCTCGCTCGGTTGGTATGCCAACAAGGAGCTCGGCCGATTTCGCCAAAACGATCGTCCAGATGGAGAACATTGGGTGGTGAGCAACCGTCCAATATCTGGATGTCGACGGCATGATCCAAGCGTCGATAGTGGATGGCAGCTTTGGCAGTGCGATTGACGCCCCATCGCCGCACCCCAGCAGCACTTTGGTGGTGTTCCGCCGTCTTGGGTTTTTTGGGTTGGGGTTGCTCTGCACTGCGCCATGACTTGCTGCAGAGCAATGCCTATGACCTAGGACTTTTTGATCAATGGGTCTGGCTGATCGGGCGTGGACTCGAGCCTGTGTCATCCATGGAACACGTGCACGTGTTGGCGGACCACGGCGCCTGGCTGCTCTATGGAGCTGGGGCGGCCTATGGCCTTCTGCCTGGAGTGCATTGGCTATTGGCCTCACAAGCCATCGCCCTGAGCTTCACCGCAATTCCAATTTGGTGGCTTGGCCAGCAGGCGGGACTCACACCCAAACACTGTTGGCTCGCTTGTGCACTTTGGTGGCTGCAGCCGGTTGTGTTCAACACCATCCTGTTTGATTTCCACCCTGAAACATGGGTCATGCCTGCGTTTGCCCTGGCGCTTTGGGCTGAACGCGCCGCAAAACCGCGGCTCTGGTTGGCCCTGCTTTTACTGATGCTGGGAGCCCGCGATGGTCTCATCCTGGTGATCGCCGGGATGGCCCTTGACTTGGGCTGGCGTCAACGGTGGCGTTGGTGCGCAGCAGCAGGAGGGCTATCCGTCGGATGGCTATTGATCCTGAGCCAAGGCCTCTATCCCTTGCTCAGAGGTGGGAGCGGACCCAAGGCTGCCGAACGCATGTTCGGACATCTCGGCGGTGGATTTTTAAGCCTTCTCAGCAGCCTTGAGTGGGGAGAAATCGCGTTCTATCTGCTGATTCTCAGCCTGCCGTTGGGCTGGCTTTGGCGCCGGTCGTCACGATCAACCTTGCTGATCGGAAGCCCACTTCTACTTGTGAATCTGCTCTCAGCATCGGCCAGTTATCGCACCTTGGTGCACCACTACAGCTTGCCCTTGGCCCTGATTGCTGTGGTTGCAGCCATCCGAGGGGGGCTCCAATCACCCTCTCGTCGCGGTACTCCGACTTGGGGTTTGATTTGGGCAACAGCCTGCTGGCTAGCCCTGGCAAAACCTTGGTTTTTCACTGGTCCATATCTTGAGCGCCAATCCGATGTTGGGGACGTCAAAAATGCCATCTCACTGATCCAACAAAACGATTCCGTTCTCACCACCAGTTATTTGGTCCCCCAACTCAGCCATCGCGAAACAATCGCATTTCCAAAACGATCGTTCGAACACTCCCTCTCGGACACCAACTGGTCGGTTCTGCTCCTGAATCCAAAGGACCCAGGCTGGGGATCATCGGCGCGGGTGCAACGATCACTCCTCAATCAAGCCCAAACCAATGGCTGGACCTGCCAAACCTGGCCCTCAAACCTGAGCCTTTGCCAAAAAGGTGAGACCAAGACCAACGCCTCTAAACCTTGAGACCTGATGTCAAAGCCAAACCTTTGCCAAGACAACTAGAGAACTTGATCGTTCTAATTACCTGAAGAGACGGAATCAACGGAGGACATATCAGGCTGACTTAAATATAAATAAACAACATGTATAAACACACCAACAGCAAATAAAAATTCAGCAATTTCCTGCTCTCTCGTGTGCAGATAAATCAGATCGATACCATTTTTTTCAGCCACCACACCCCAATACATCAAAGCAGCAACTCCGAAGTAACTAGCCGTACAACCAAGGGGCAAAATGACATCTATCCAAGACCCCAATCGGATTGAGCCTGAGCACCGAACTAAAAATCCACAAACCGAAAGGAGGAACAAAAGAGTAAACACACAGGCTGCGACAGTCCATGTATGAGAGTGCCAAAAAGAAAGATTATGAATATTGGTTTCATGCTGAACATTGTGCTCATTTAAAGTTGCTGGCGTACCCCAATTAAAAATCATCTGCCCCCAGCTCATCTCCTCCATCGACAAGACAAATAGACCTACGCTTCCAGATCGAATCAACAGCTTCAATCCATTGCTAGAAGCCTGAACAGCGGCTTTCCACAACAAGCACGCAGCCGCCAGCAGGAGAAGAAAGCCCAACCATTCCACCAAACTTCCTTCCGATATTCGCCTCAGATAGCTCTTCAGATCAGAGATCTGCACCCTATAAAGCAGAAAGAAGGGCCAAATCATTAGGGGAATTAAAAATATATTAAGTCGCTTGGCAGAGTCATTCGCTAGTGCCAACACAGCTCTCGCCACATCCCCACGAATCACAAGCGCAAGAAATAGCGCCCCAAGGCACCCCTGAAGAATTTGCGCCCACGAAACGTTTCGCACTCCTGCGGTGCCATTCCCGAGCACATTTGCCACGAGAACACCAAGCATTGCAAGGCCCAACAATGCAATAAAAATGCCCAATGATCGAGCCAAAAAATGCTTTCGCTCTTCCACCAAAGCTGATCGACTCATCCCCGCACCCATGAATTCACCACGCACCAAGCTTTAACTTGGATTTAAACACGGGCCTTTCGCGCCGATTGCCCTGGGGCCATGACGACACGCAAACTCAGAGCCATTCTGCTGACCATCAGCGGCACTCTCTTTGCCGCACACCTAGTGGGTGAGGTTGGCATCTACGCCTTTGATGCCGACAAAAACTGGCTTCTTCCATTCAACATGGACCGTGAGTTCAACATACCGACTTTATTTTCCAGCAGCATCATGCTGGCTTGTGCATACACACTGAACGAAATCAAAAAAGTCTCAGAAAAACATACATCCAAAGACTGGGGACTTCTTAGCAAGATTTTTATCTTTCTTGCAATCGATGAACTCTTTCAAATTCATGAGATTTTCATCATCCCAGACTTAAGGCCTTATCTATCCCCAGCGCTGGGATCAACCTGGGTGATACCTTACACAGCACTTGTGATCTACTTGGGTTGGAGGTTTAACAAGTTTTTACGCTCTCTCAAAAAACAAACTCGTCAAAAATTTCTGCAATCAGCCACTATCTTTTTAACCGGTGCTGTCGGAATGGAGGTGGTTGGCAGTTATTTGGTTCGATCTGGAAATATTCGATTGCATAGCATCTGGTACGGGTCCATCACAGGACTAGAGGAATTACTTGAGCTTCTAGGCCTCATCATGTTCCTAATAGCCCTTGCAAACTATTTAATCAAGAAGAATGGAGCCATCCATTTAGATGTATCAATATACATCTGAACATGTGCAATGATTCTTGAGCTAATTTTTTAAAATAGAGCTGAAATCTAGTTTTTTCCAGCAAAAGCTAAGAGCACATTCTCGAAGCAAATTTTTATCAAAAAGATGGGATCCTTTTCCATTATAAGATTTAAAGCAAACTAAAGTCAAGAGTCTTACCACAGGCACGCAAAATTAAAAATTACTAAACCGTAACAGGGAAAAGCTATTGATTCATGATATTTATTGGGATCGAGATCCTCAAATCTCTGGACTTATTTTGCTCAACTTCATGCATCAACCATGCCGGGAAAATATATAATGAACCCGAATCAGGTTTAATGCCCAGCTTTTGTCTGCCCAAAATTTTTCCCTGGAAGCAATCATAATGATTTGCAAAAAAAGCCTGAGAGCGCGGATCATGGAAAACTAGTGACCCGGCTCCAGGAGGAGCAGAAATATAGTAGACACTGGCCAGTATCGCATTTGCATGATTATGGGCAGTATTATATCCACCAAATCCCTGAATATTTGCACCTGAACTTTGTACTCTCAGGCTTTTAATATTTACAGACAGAATTTCAGAACAAACCTCAGCAACAAAAGCTCCCAAAGACGCCCAAAGAGGATTCTCTCTCAAGTCATCAATTTCAGCGGATTTCCAACCATTCACAAGAGATCGTGAAGTATTATCAAGACCAGCATCGGCCATTTGATCTAATAGGAATTCACCAAAACGCGAGTTTTCTTCCTTAGCACGCGGATAAATGCTTTTCCATATAGGCGTTGAGAAGATCATTGAACGACTTGAAATATTTTTGCCCATAAAAAAAGTGCCTGTCAAGGCACTTTATAGGTTAAGAAAAAATCTAATTAGAGAGCGTTACCGCGGGGCAGAACCTCTTCAGGGAAGACGAAGTTTTCATGCGGCTGGTCAGCCGGTGCCATCCAGGCACGCAGACCTTCATTCAGAAGAATGTTCTTGGTGTAGAAGGTCTCAAATTCGGGGTCCTCAGCAGCGCGGATTTCCTGTGACACGAAGTCATAGGCACGCAGGTTGAGGGCCAGACCGATGATGCCGATGGAGCTAGTCCAGAGGCCCATCACTGGCACGAACAGCATGAAGAAGTGCAGCCAGCGCTTGTTGGAGAACGCAATTCCGAAGATTTGGCTCCAGAAGCGGTTGGCGGTGACCATGGAATAGGTCTCTTCTTCCTGGGTGGGTTCGAACGCCTTAAAGGTGTTCGCTTGCTCACCATCCTCGAACAGTGTGTTTTCCACGGTTGCACCGTGAATCGCACACAACAGAGCGCCGCCCAAGATGCCGGCCACTCCCATCATGTGGAAGGGGTTCAGCGTCCAGTTGTGGAAGCCCTGCAAGAAGAGGAGGAAGCGGAAGATCGCTGCCACACCGAAGGATGGCGCGAAGAACCAGCTGCTCTGGCCGAGGGGGTACATCAGGAAAACACTGACGAACACCGCAATCGGGCCGGAGAAGGCGATGGCGTTGTAAGGACGAATGCCGACGAGACGAGCAATTTCGAACTGACGCAGCATGAAGCCGATCAGTGCGAAAGCACCGTGCAGGGCAACAAAAGCCCAGAGGCCGCCGAGTTGACACCAGCGGACGAAATCGCCCTGGGCTTCTGGGCCCCAGAGCAGCAGCAAGCTGTGACCCATCGCGTCAGCGGGGGTCGAAACAGCAGCGGTGAGAAAGTTGCAACCTTCGAGGTACGACGACGCGATGCCGTGGGTGTACCAGGAGGTGACAAACGTGGTGCCGGTCAGCCAGCCACCGATAGCCATGTAGGCCGTCGGGAGCAGAAGAAGGCCAGACCAGCCAATGAATACGAAGCGGTCGCGCTTGAGCCAGTCATCGAGGACGTCAAACCATCCCCGCTGAGGCGCGCGTCCTACAGCAATTGTCATGAGAGAGGCGCTTCATGAAGCGTTACATCTGCGAGCCTAGGGGCAGAAATGCGAAATGGGGACTGCTCTTTGCGCTGATTCGTAGGGATAAGTGAAAATGCCTACGCATGAACAGCCGAAGCTGCGCTCCCTTCGCGAAGATGCATACACATTGAACGGATTGCTGTGTACGTCATCGAGCTAACTCTTCGGATGAGCCCAATTCCAGTGTCTGTGCAACGAAAAGAACCGAGCGATGCAGAGGCGCTTTATCAAGAGATTCGCCAAGCCATCGATCACGGGCAGCCCCGCCTCATCGATCTCACTTGCGAGAAAGTAGAGGGGAAAAAAGCCTCGCTCCTCATCAGTGAAGTTCTCGCTGTTCAGCTTTATGAGAAAGCTTCAGCAGCAGGTGGCAGCAAACGGCCTGGCTTCTCCCTTGAGTCCTGATCAAGGACACGCCGAACTTCATGTCGATTCAGTCAGCCATCGCTGGCAGAACGGTGACCCTGTTCTGAATCGCTGCAACCTGACAATCCAGAGGCCAGGCCTTTGGATGTTGGTGGGCAGCAATGGCAGCGGCAAAAGCACGTTATTTCGCCTGATCGCTGGCTTGCTTGAACTGCAAGCTGGGTCCATCGAATGCAAACAACGGGCTGCGCTGGTTTTTCAAAATCCTGATCACCAATTACTCCTTCCGAGTTGTGGCAGCGACGTTTTATTAGGAATCGGATCGAATCAATCGATGGATCAACGGCGGATGAAGGTGGAAGCCTGCCTTGATCAACTTGGGCTTCATGGCCTAGCAACCCGGCCTATCCATACCCTCAGCGGAGGGCAGAAACAACGGCTTGCCATCGCCGGCGCCCTGGCTAGCAATGCTGGACTTCTCCTTCTAGACGAACCCACCGCTCTGCTTGACCCGCAAAGCCAGCGCACCGTCCTTACGGCGGTCCACACGCTTTGCCATCACCCCACAAGACCGATCACCGCCCTTTGGATTACCCATCGACTGGAGGAACTCGATGAAGCGGACGGCGCTGCGCAGATGGACCATGGACGCATTGGCCCTTGGAGCACTGGGCGAGAACTTCGCCAACGCTTGCAGTCTGGGAGGTCTGACAGGTAAGTTCTTCGAGTCTCATTCCTCGGTAGCTCAGCGGTAGAGCGGTCGACTGTTAATCGATTGGTCGCAGGTTCGAATCCCGCCCGGGGAGTTTTTTGTAAGCCACAGCCCACGCTGTGGCTTTTTTATTGACGGCAAAAGAAATTTCATGACAGCTGGTTGCTGGAAGCGGAAGACTTCCTGAACAGATCCGACGGCGAGCCCAAGGGGAGAAACGACCATATGCTTTGCAGCGCAATGGTTTTCATCTCCTAACAAGACACAGCTGCATCCGACTGAAATCTGCAGAAACCAGAAAAGCTTGAGAGAATCTGCGCAGCGTTGCTCAACCATCCGAACCACGCTCTCAATCCTCCAACTGTTCCTCTGCCGAACCGATGAAGCCCTGCATCCTGTTGATCGAAGACGACCAGGACATGCGCGACCTGGTAAGCGGCCACTTAGAGCACAGCGGCTTCGACGTTCAGCGCGCAGACGACGGGATCAAAGGGCAGGCGCTGGCTTTGCAATACATCCCAGATTTAATCCTTCTTGATCTGATGCTGCCCAAAGTGGACGGCCTCACTTTGTGCCAACGCTTGCGTCGAGACGAGCGCACCGCAGGCATTCCAATCTTGATGCTCACCGCTCTCGGTGGAACCAAAGACAAAGTGAGCGGTTTCAACTCCGGTGCCGACGATTACCTCACCAAACCTTTCGACCTTGAGGAACTTCAAGTTCGTATCAAGGCTCTGCTCCGCCGCAGTGATCGCGCTCCATTGGGAGCCAGCAATCAGAACGAAATCCTCAGCTACGGCCCTCTCACCCTTGTTCCTGAAAGATTTGAAGCGATCTGGTTTGACAGCCCAGTTCGTTTAACTCATCTGGAATTCGAATTGCTGCATTGCCTCCTGCAGCGCCATGGACAAACTGTGGCCCCATCATTGATTTTGAAGGAAGTCTGGGGATACGAACCCGATGACGACATCGAAACAATCCGTGTACATGTCCGACACCTACGCACCAAACTCGAGCCCGATCCACGCAAACCTCGGTTCATCAAAACGGTGTATCGGGCGGGTTATTGCCTAGAGCTTCCCTCCGGTGGACAACTCGATGATGTGGTGTCGCTTGCTCGGGAAGAGCGCAAACAGCAGGGCGACCGCGCAACCGCATAAAACTATTAAGCCAAAGCAGCGTTTGCATCTGTCGTTAGATCCAACAGCGCCACTTCCCAGGCCAGTCTTGGTTGTACGAACGACAACAAATGACGCCGTAATGTCTCCAACCGTTTGAGGGAGTGAACATCTCCAGAAGCCGCCCATAACGCTTGTTGCCACCAATCGATCAGCCACAGTTGCTGCTCGCCATCCAACGCTTCGCACACGTCGCGTGCCAAACCGAGGGCATGCATGGGTTCTTTGGGCAACTGCCGTAGCCGAGGCATCAACTCCGTCGGAAGAGCAGCCCAGCGACTCCGATGGTCAAGAAGTGCTCCAGGAGAACCCGCCGCCATAGCCAGGAGCTCTGGCGGATCGTGCTCGACAGCATCCAAACGATGTAAGACCTGAGCAACCGAAGCAACATCGAGCCGAACAAACCGGATCAACTGGCAACGCGAACGGATTGTGCTGAGAAGGCGCTCAGGAGCGGCCGTTAGCAAGATCAAGAGTCCGTGCCCAGGCTCCTCCAACGTTTTGAGCAAAGCATTCGCCGCGGCTTCCGCCATGGCTTCAGCGGATTCAATCACCACCATTCCACGGGTGGATTCCACAGGCTGACGAGCAAGCGCACGACTGACGCCACGGATCTGCTCGAGCCGCAACTGTGGTGGTGTTCGTCGGCTCACTCCAGCCTCCACCGCCTCATCGCGCGTGAGAAGCCGACCTTGATGCTGAAAGGTGGGCTCAATCCAAACGAGGTCAGGATGGTTTCGCGCCTCAAGACGACGCCTCGCACGCTCGCAACCCGCACCCTCACTTAATACTCCCTCTAGAAAACGCAACGCCGCTAAACGTCGCCCGACCCCGTCTGGCCCAGCGAACAGATAAGCGGGAGCAACACGCTTGTGTTGAAGGGCCGCATCAAGCAAATGAACAGCTAACGGCTGCCCAACCAAGCCATCAAACAGTGCACTCACTGCAAGGACTCCCGCAAGATTTGTTCCAACTCCTGACTGAGTTGCGACACGGACTGCTGTGCATCCAACCGACACCAATTGCGTTGCTCAGCAAGGGCTGAAAAACCATCAGCGACGCGGTGCAAAAAAGCACGACCCTCGGCTTCGATTCGATCCTCTTTCTCCCCATGACGACGCTGCAAACTCACCTCCACGGGCACCATCAACCAGACGGTTAGATCTGGCTCTAAGCCAGTGGTCGCAATCGATTCCAAACGTGTAATCAACGGACGATCCAAGCCGCGGCCATAGCCCTGATAAGCAAGAGTGGATCCTGCGAAGCGATCGCTCAACACCCAATCCCCCCGTAGAAGAGCCGGTCGAATCACCGAATCCACGTGCTGGGCACGATCTGCGGCATAGAGAAGAAGCTCCGCTGTCACCGATGGCACCTGATCAGCTTCGGTGTGCAGTAACAACTCGCGAATCGACTGACCCAAGGGAGTCCCGCCAGGCTCACGGGTACAGACCAATCGCGCCGTGGAAGGCATTAGGCCACTCGCCGGCAACCATTGGGCTAGATGACGAATCTGAGTGGATTTACCGCAACCGTCGATCCCGTCGAGAACGATGAAGCGGCCAGTCATATCCGTAATGCCAAAGCATTCACCACCACTGTGATCGAGCTCAAAGCCATCAACAATGCCGCGAAAGGGGGGGAGAGCAACAAACCCTGACTTGGCAGCAACACACCGGCTGCAATGGGAAGAGCAATCAGGTTGTACCCAAAAGCCCAAAAGAGGTTTTGACGGACTTTATTCAGAGTTCGCCGCGCCAATGAAAGCGCTTCAGGAAGGTTGTCCAAACGATCGCCAAGCAAAACAAGATCGGCGGTGTCTTGAGCAATCTGTGTTCCTGTGCCAATGGCAATGCCCAAATCAGCCGCGGCCAAAGCAGGAGCGTCGTTGATGCCATCACCCACCATCGCCACTCGCCCTTCTTGACGGAGCTGCTCCAATCGCTCGAGTTTCTGTTGAGGAAGCATCTGCCAACCCAGGTCAGCTTCGGCAAAGCCCAGCCTCTCGCCGAGGCGACGTACCGCCACTTCACGATCACCACTGAAGATGGCGAGCTTGAGACCGGAGGTACGAAGCCGATCCAATGACGGGGCTACATCAGGCCGTTGCTGGTCTTCAACTTGCAGTAATCCGACCAAAACTTGTCCAACCGAAACCGCGACCACCGATCCCTGAGCCGCGGCCAACCAAGCCGTTGCTGCAGCGGAGAAGTCGACACCGAAACTCTGCAACCAAGCTGGCTTACCAACCCGTAGGTCACCGGCCACCCCATCCAGCTCACCGCAAAGGCCTTCCCCAGACACTGTGGACACACGGGTGGCATCGATCAACGCCAATTCACGCCGTTGCGCCTCTTGCAGCAGCGCGTAGGCCAGCGGATGGCGGCTGCTCTGCTCCAGGCTCGCGGCCCACTGCAACAAGCGATCGGGATCATCACCAAACACGTCGGTGACCAACGGCCGCCCCAACGTGAGCGTGCCGGTCTTATCGAAGACCACCTGATCCAGGGCTGCTGCGGTTTCGATCACATCTCCACCCCGAAACAACCAACCGCGTCGCGCTGCCAAACCGGTGGACACAGTGATCACGGTGGGAGTTGCCAAGCCCAACGCACAGGGGCATGCCACCACAAGCACCGCAATCGTGAGTTGGAGCGCTAAGCCGATCGGCGTGGTGGCACCACTGCCCAATCCACTGTGATGGGACTGAGCGCCATGGACCATGCCGTGAGCCATGCCATGGGCATGGGGCAGACCTGGAGCATCGGCCTGCAACACCTGGGGCCAATGCGACGCACCAAACAGCCACCAAAACAAAAAGGTTGCAAGGGCCAAGGCCATCACGCCGTAGCAGAACCGTCCTGCTACCCGATCCGCCAACCCTTGAATGGGTGCTCGACGCGCCTGGGCCTGCTCAACCAACCGGATAATGCGAGCGAGAGCGGTGTCGGAACCCACCCTGCTCACCTCAAGAACAAGCGGCGCTTCCAAATTCAAACTGCCGGACGACAGTTCAGTACCAGGTTCCACTTGGAGGGGCATTGGTTCTCCGGTGAGGCTGGAAACATCCACCGCAGAAAGCCCCTCGCGAACCACTCCATCAACAGGAATGCGATCTCCAGCCAAAAGCTGGACACGTTCTCCTGGCCGCAGAGCACCAACTCGGACCTCACGAATCTCTCCATCCGTCAAAACCAAACGAGCCGTTTCGGGCTGCAATTGCGCTAGTTGCTGCAACGCCTGCCCCGTTCGGAAACGAGCCCGTTCTTCGAGGAAGCGCCCCAAAAGCACGAATCCCAGCAACATCACCGGCTCGTTGAAAAAGCACGGCCAACCCACCTTGGGCCACACCAAGGCCACCAAGCTGGCCAGATAAGCGCTACCCACCCCCAGCCCCACCAGGGTGTCCATGCTCGGGGCTCCGACACGGGCTGCTTTTATGCCCCCAACCAGGATCTGGCGGCCTGGGCCAAACAAGGCGACCGTCGCCAAGCCAGCGTGGAACGAAAGGCTGCCAATCACCGGCACCGACAATTGACCGGCTTCGCTGAGGTGCCCCATCACCGACAGCAGCAGCAGCACCAGCGCAACCATCAACTGACGCCACTGACGCCACCAACTCAAGCCAGGGGATCCAGTCGTCCCGTTAAGACCCGGCTGAAACTCCAAGGAACGTTCACGGGCTGGGAATCCCCGCGCCGCCAAAGCTGCCAGTACATCGTCGACATTGCCGTCTGACTCAGCCAAATCCAGCCAAGCAGCACGACTGACCAAGTTCACATCAGCCCGCTGCACACCCGGCTGCTCAAGCAACGTGCGTTCAACCGCGGACACGCAACCGCCACACTTCATCCCTTCCACATCCAGGACGACGGTCTGCATCGCAGAACTCACAAGCGATCAATCGTTACGACCACGCTAGGTCGGATGACAGGCCCGTCAGGATGGAGTGACATCAACCGGCGCGCCGTGCCCCGCAGCAACCGCAACGACAACTTCATCGACAAAAGCTTCACGGTGATGGCGGACTTAATCGTCAAGCTGCTGCCGATCAATGCCCGCTCGAAAGAGGCCTACGTCTATTACCGAGACGGACTGTCCGCCCAAAACGATGGTGACTATGCCGAAGCACTTGAAAACTACGACGAAGCCCTAAAGCTTGAAACCGACCCCACCGACCGTGGTGAAACCCTCAAGAACATGGCCATCATTTACATGTCGAACGGTGAGGAGGAACGGGCGATCGAGACCTACCAGAAAGCTCTGGATGAAAACCCAAAACAACCCTCATGCCTCAAAAACATGGGGCTGATCTTTGAGAAGTGGGGCCGTATCGCTGAAGAAAGTGGTCAACAGGATGATGCGGATCGCTGGTTTGACCAAGCTGCAGACGTCTGGACTCAAGCGGTACGACTCAATCCCGGTGGTTATCTCGATATCGAAAACTGGTTGAAATCCACCGGTCGCAGCAACGTCGACGTGTACTTCTAGAGGGCTAATTCTGGTCAGTCCGCACCTCATCGCCGAGCGCTAAAACAAGCGCCTCGGTGACATTGGCGGCCTCAAGCAAGGCCAGATCCAACCCAGAAGCCAGTGCCCCTAAACCACTGCCGGACGGCACCACAGCCCGACGGAACCCCAGCCGAGCCGCTTCTTGCAACCGCAGTTCAAGTTGACCGACTGGTCTGAGTTGCCCCCCCAACCCGAGTTCTCCGATCAACACGGTTCCCGGGGGGAGGGTGAGGTCTCGAAAACTCGCCACAACCGCAGCTGCCACTCCAAGGTCGGCAGCTGGCTCCTCCACATCCAAACCGCCAGCCACGGCGAGATAGCAATCGAAACGGGACAGGGGAATACCCATGTGCTTCTCCAACACCGCCAAGATCTGGTGCAACCGATTGGTGCCGATGCCCGTAGCCGTTCGGCGTGGACTGGCGTAGCTGGTGACATTCACCAACGCCTGAAGATCCACCACCAGGGACCGGGTGCCCTCACAGGCCACGATGGTGGCCACCCCTGATGCACGGGCATCACTGAGGAACAGCTCACTGGGGTTCCCCACTTCCGCCAAACCTCCTGCCTGCATCTCAAACAAGCCCAATTCGTGGGTGGCACCAAAACGATTTTTCACCGCACGTAGCAATCGATGGCTGGCAAATCGGTCACCTTCAAAAGTGAGCACCGCATCGACTAAGTGCTCAAGCACCTTGGGACCCGCCAACATCCCTTCCTTCGTGACATGTCCCACCAACAGAAGGGCCGTGTTCTGGCGCTTGGCCAAGCGCTGCAGTGATGCAGCACATTCCCGTACCTGACCAACGGATCCTGGGGCGCTGGTGAGGTTGGGGTCGTGCAACGCCTGAATGCTGTCAATGATCGCGACCGCCGGGCGGAGGGCCTCAAGTTCCTCCAAAACCAAGTCGAGATCGGTCTCGGCCAGCAGTTGTAGATCGGAGGTCTCCCCTGCCAAGCGCTGCCAACGCAATTTCACTTGTTGCGCGGATTCCTCAGCACTCACATAGAGCACAGAACTGTGAGCTGCCATGGCCGAAGCGCTTTGCAGAAGAAGGGTGCTTTTGCCAATGCCTGGATCCCCTCCAACGAGCACAAGCGACCCGGGCACCAAACCGCTCCCCAAAACGCGGTCAAACTCAGTCGATCCCGTCTGCAAACGCTGCAGAGGTTGGTCGTCCAGCGACGCCATCGCGGTGGAACGTCGGGGGGAAGGAGCACTCTCCTGATTGGGCGCAGCACGGCGGCGGCGGCCATCGGTGGATGGCTGGGATTGCTCAACCAGGGAGTTCCAACTCCCGCACTCAGGACAACGTCCAAAGAACTGTCGCGCCTTCGCACCACAGGCTTGACAAACAAAAATGGCGGTGGGCTTAGGCAATGCGAACTGTGAAGAAAGTTGCTGTTACGTGAACCAAAGGGGGTCTGCCCTTTTATTTGTTACGTGACCCACGCTGCGTCACAGCCTTCATGACGGCCACGGCTCCCTCTAAGGAAACAATTCTCGTGGTCGATGACGAGGCCTCGATCAGAAGGATTCTGGAAACCAGACTCTCCATGATTGGGTACAACGTCGTGACCGCCTGCGACGGCACGGAGGCCCTGGAGTTGTTTCCCAACTGCATGCCCGACCTGGTGGTGCTCGACGTGATGATGCCAAAGCTTGATGGCTATGGCGTTTGCCAGGAACTCCGCAAGGAATCGGATGTTCCGATCGTGATGCTGACAGCCCTCGGCGATGTCGCCGACCGGATCACCGGCCTTGAGCTCGGGGCTGACGACTATGTGGTGAAACCATTCAGCCCGAAAGAGCTAGAAGCGAGGATCCGCTGCGTTCTTCGCCGGGTTGAGAAGGAAGCGATCGCCGGGATACCCAACTCCGGTGTGATTCAGGTATCCGACCTACGCATCGACACCAACAAACGCCAGGTGTTTCGCAACGACGAGCGCATCCGGCTCACGGGCATGGAATTCAGCCTGTTGGAACTCCTGGTGAGTCGCTCAGGAGAACCGTTTAACCGTGGCGAAATTCTCAAAGAAGTCTGGGGTTATACCCCTGAGCGCCACGTTGATACTCGTGTGGTTGATGTTCATATCTCCCGGCTTCGTTCCAAACTGGAAGATGATCCCGCCAACCCTGAGTTAATCCTCACGGCTCGCGGTACCGGCTACCTGTTCCAGCGCATCATCGACTCCGTTGCTTCCGAAGGACCCTGATTCCTCCCGGGCCCCTGAGCCCCGGAGCAAGAGCACAAGACCGCGTGCCATCCGCCGTCTTGTGATTTGGTACCGGCGGAACTCCGCCGTGACCACAATTGTTGATGGTGCGGCCAGCTCAGCGTCTGCAGCAGGAACCGTTGCAGGGACTGTTGTTTCTGGTGCCGGCACTGTTGCGAGCAGCGTTCTTCAGCCCTTGGTGTTTGATCCTCTTCGCCGCCTGCAGGGTGGGAATGATGAAAACGACATCAAAGACGAAGATCGCCTTTGGGTCGCTGTTGATGGCATGGGAGGCGACAATGCCCCTGGTCCCATTCTTGAGGGATGCCTCCAGGCGATTGAGCGCCTGCCCTTAAAAATTCGGTTTGTTGGCGAGCAGGATCGGGTGCGCGCTGCAGCAGCCGATCTAGAACTTGAAGCCACCTTGGAAAGAGCTCAAGCATCAGGCCACTTGGAGTTAGTGCCGAGCGGCCCCTCTATCGGCATGGATGACGAAGCGACGGCCGTTCGCCGAAAACGCGATGCAAGCATCAACGTGGCGATGGACCTAGTGAAGCAAGGTCGTGCCACGGCGGTTTACTCCGCCGGCAACTCCGGAGCTGTCATGGCTTCTGCAATCTTCCGTCTTGGACGACTCAAAGGAATCGACCGGCCTGCCATTGGCGCCTTGTTTCCCACCAAAGACCCTGGACAACCAGTACTGGTGCTTGATGCGGGGGCCAACATGGATTGCAAACCAACCTATCTGCATCAATTCGCCCTGCTCGGAAACATCTACAGCCGAGATGTTCTTCAGGTTGAAAAACCGAGGGTTGGTCTTCTCAACATCGGAGAAGAGGAGTGCAAAGGGAACGAACTCTCTTTGAAAACCTTCGAACTGCTTAAAGAGGAGTCCAGGCTCAACTTCGCCGGCAATTGCGAAGGCCGCGATGTGTTGTCGGGTGAATTTGACGTGGTGGTTTGCGATGGTTTTACCGGCAATGTGCTCTTGAAATTCTTGGAGTCGGTGGGCAGCGTTTTGCTCGGTGTTTTGAAGGCAGAACTTCCTCGAGGACGTCGCGGCAAGGTGGGGTCAGCGTTTCTGATCAGCAACCTCAAACGCATCAAAAAACGCCTTGATCACGCCGAACACGGCGGAGCTCTTCTCTTGGGAGTGAACGGCATCGCCGTGATCGGGCACGGCAGCAGCAAGGCTCTTTCTGTCGTGAGTGCCCTACGCATCGCCCATTCGGCCGCAAGCCATGGCGTTATGGACGATCTGGCTGCATTGCAGAGCGGCTGTGATTGACTGACGCCAACTTGGATCCCACCGCTTTGGTCGAGCCGCTCCACAACACCAGCGGTGTGTTGCTCCGGGGAAGCGGGAGTGCCACCCCAACGCGATCGATCAGCAATGACGAATTGGGCAAACGCGTGGACACCAACGATGCGTGGATCCGCAGCCGGACTGGCATTGCCGCTCGTCGGGTGGTGGGTGCCGATGAATCCTTAGGAGAACTAAGTGGTTTGGCGGCAGAGCGAGCCCTTGAAATGGCGGGCTGGCAAGCGGACAGCCTCGACTTGATCGTGCTGGCCACTTCAACCCCCGACGATCTTTTCGGTTCCGCACCGCGTCTGCAAGCCCGCATTGGGGCCGTCAATGCCGTGGCCTTTGATCTCACCGCGGCCTGCAGTGGGTTTTTATTTGGTCTCGTTACCGCAGCTCAGTACATCCGCAGCGGTGCCATGCGCCGCATCTTGGTTGTCGGTGCTGATCAACTCAGCCGCTGGGTGGACTGGGATGACCGTCGATCCTGTGTGCTCTTCGGGGATGCCGCAGGAGCACTTGTGATGGAAGCCTCGACCGACGGCAAAGACGATCTAGAAGGATTTTTATTGCGATCGGACGGAAGTCGGGGTGGAGTCTTACAACTTCCGCAGGTGACAGAACGACGCGAACTGATCGGAGACGCCAGCCATCAACGCGGTGGATTTGAACCAATCCAAATGAACGGCCAAGAGGTCTACAAATTCGCAGTGCGGGAAGTGCCAGCAATCCTTGCGTCGTTGCTTAACAGCACTGGAACTAGCCCAGAAAACATCGACTGGTTGTTGCTGCATCAAGCCAACCAACGCATCCTTGATGCGGTCGCCGAGCGCTTCAAGATTCCCAACGAACAAGTGCTCAGCAACCTCGCCGCCTATGGCAACACCTCTGCTGCGACCATTCCACTCATGCTGGATGAAGCCGTCCGCGATGGTCGTATCCATCCGGGGCATCGCATCGCCAGCAGTGGCTTCGGTGCAGGGTTGAGTTGGGGAGCAGCGCTTCTGCAATGGAGCGGGCCCGCCTAATCTCCGGCACTATCTGCGTTGATCAACGATGGCAATCGCCTGGGTGTTCCCTGGTCAGGGCTCGCAGAAAGTGGGCATGGCCGATCCTCTTCTCAGCTTGAGCGGGGCCAATGAACGGTTTAGCCAGGCTTCAGAGCTGCTCGGACGCGATCTACTCGCTATCTGCCAGGGAGACAGTGGCCGTGGGGAGGGTCCAGATGACCTCAACGACACCCGAAACACCCAACCAGCTCTCTTTGTCATCGAGTCGCTTCTGGTCGACAATTTGATCCAGCAGGGCCGAGATGCCTCTTTGGTTGCTGGTCATAGCCTGGGAGAACTCGTGGCTCTCTATGGGGCAGGGGCCTTCAACTTGGAGACAGGCCTCCAGCTCATGAAGGTGCGTTCAGAGCTCATGGCTGCAGCTGGTGGGGGCGCCATGACAGCGGTGATTGGTTTTAACCGAAACCAGCTGGAGGAGCTTGTGGGTTCAACGGAAGGTGTAAGCATCGCGAACGACAACAGCGACGCCCAAGTGGTGATTTCTGGTCGTCCCGATGCCGTTGCAGCGGTCAGCGAACAACTCACCTGCAAACGTGCCATCCCCCTCGCGGTATCGGGAGCCTTCCACTCGCCGTTCATGGCAGAAGCGGCACAGCAATTCTCAGCCACTCTGGATGCCATGGCCTTTCACGACACCAGCATCCCGGTGTTGAGCAACTGCGACCCTCGTGCCACCAACACAGGGAGCGAACTGAAAGACCGGCTTAAACAACAGATGACCACAGGTGTGCGCTGGCGAGAAACCATGGCAGCCATGACCGAACAAGGCGTCGACACCCTGGTGGAAATCGGCCCCGGCAACGTGCTCAGCGGTCTGGCGAAACGAAGCATGAAAGGCGTCACCACAGCACAAATCAGTTCATCGGGTGATCTCGGCCAATGAGCAACAGCTCCCAGATCATGTCCACGTCACCGTCGCCAAGCCTCACCTATCGGCTGGTGAGCGGACTCTTGGTTTTCCCCATCTTTCGGGGCCTCTTCCGGGGATCAACCCATGGCAATGCGAATGTTCCTAAGCAGGGTGCTCTCGTGGTGGCGGCCAACCATGGGTCCCATCTTGATCCTCCAATCCTTGGGCATGCCCTAGGGCGCCCAGTGGCTTTTATGGCCAAAGCTGAATTGTTTGATGTGCCGTTGCTTGGACGGCTGATTCGAGCCCTTGGGGCTTATCCCGTCCGTAGGGGTGCCAGCGACAGGGAGGCCATTCGAACCGCAACGGCCACCCTCGAAGCCGGCTGGGCGACGGGGGTGTTCCTCGATGGCACCCGACAGGCCAATGGACGGGTGAACGCCCCGTTACCAGGGGCTGCCCTACTCGCGGCACGCAGCGGTGCTCCACTGCTGCCGGTCGCGATTCTCAACAGCCATCGTGCCCTCGGGAGTCGTCAGTTTTTGCCGCGCCTCGTTCCAATTCAGTTGCGGATCGGCACGCCTATTCCGCCTCCAGTCAGCCGACGTCGTGCTGATCTCGACGCAACGACCGCTCTTCTCCAAGAACGCATTAACGCGCTTCTGGACCAGGGTTTGCAGCATCCCTGAGATCTCGGCCTGTGATGACCCAAGCCATCGCTCGCAGCCAGTCGCTGATTTGTTTTAAGCGACCCTCCTGCTCGCAATCTGGGGAACAGGCCACGGGCACACCAGTGAGGTGAATTCCCCGACTGCCTGCCACCACCTGACCCACTGCCATCGATCGGGGTAAATGGTTTTCGCTCGTAACGAGCAGAACATGCTGAATTCCCTCGCTCTGGAGCTCATCAACAAGGGAGGTGAAATTACTGAGGGTGTCGCGAGCCCGGTAATCGAGGGTGACCCGCTCAGGGTTCAAGCGTTCCTCCTGCAACAGCCAGGTGGCATATTCCCGATTACTGCCCCCACTCACAAGTAAGGGCAACTCCAATTGGCGCGCCAATCGCGCTCCCATCCGCTCTCGATCCACATCACCGCCCAACACAAGAACCAACTCAGGTGCGCGGCGATTCAACAAAGCGCGCCTGTACGGGGCCATGGGGCCAGGACCGAACAACCAAACCGTCAGGGCAACGCCCAAGACCATGCCTGTCCTTAGGCCTGCCATCAGACCTGGCCGACGGGTGAAGTGGGATAAATCGGCAACACCTCCGACCATGGCATCGCCTTGCCAGCTAAGTGGGCACGGCGCAACAGTTCCAATAAACGCAAAACATCGGCGTGAACATCCTCCGCCGCCTCAACGATCGGGCCCAACGAGCGTCCCTTCGCCACCAAAGAAGGTTCCTCGATTTCGTTGACGTCATTGCCCTCGAGGCAATAACAACCGGCCACCAAGCCTCGACGCGGCAGCTCCCGCGCAATCCAAAACGGCTGACCGCGTTGTTCTTTGGGTAACTGGTTGTGAAGGCGTGGCGCCATCAACGCAAAGCTGCTGATCCCTAGAAGCGGACAGCGCAACTGTTCGGCCAAGGTTCTGGCCATCACCACCGATAAACGCGTTCCAGTAAATCCACCGGGGCCGGTCGCAACAGCAAGACCCTTGAAATTGGTCCAACGTTCCCGCGGCACCATCGCCGAAACACGGGTGATCAAGGTGTTGGACAAACCACGGCCGTCATCGAACACCTCCACAGCTGAAGTGCCGGTCGACGACGTCGGATCAATCACTGCGACACCAAAGCTCTCCGTGGAGCTATGCAACGCCATCAAAAGGGGGTTACCACTCATGTAGGAATCGCCTCACCAGGGCGTAGACGCTGCCATCGACCGACTTCAGCCTCAAAGCTGTCGCAAGCCCTGACATCCCACTCAACCCCCACCTGGCCATCGGGTAAATCCATCACAGAAATATGAATTTTGGGAGCTTTCGGTTCCAGGTCTGGCTCAGCAGAAAGGTGATCAACACCATGCTGACGCTCGACTGCGTGATAGGCCTGACAACGGTCGACCCAGCGGCAATCCACGCAGATGCACATGCCTCCCAATGTCGACAGAGATTCCATTCTGATGGCTGACGCTGCTCCCGACGAGCAGGCCCGGCTCTTGCTGAGACAGCTCGATCCAGACGCCTGGCCGATCTCCATCGACCAGCTGCCGGAAGGCACAGCTCTCGTGGGCGGTGCTGTGCGTGATGCATTTCTTGGCCGCCACAACCCACATCCCGATCTTGATCTCGTTGTGCGCAGCGATGCTCTACGACACTCCGCCCGTCTTGCGAAGACTTTCGGGGGCAAGCATGTAGTGCTGGATGAGCAGAGAGACATCGCCCGACTCGTGATCAATGGATGGACCATCGATGTGGCCCGACAGGAGGGTGATGGCCTTGAAGACGACCTGTGGAGACGTGATTACAGCCTCAATGCCCTTGCTCTCCCACTCCAGCCGCTTGCCCCGCTATGTGACCCGACAGGAGGCTTAGAAGATCTGAAGCATGGACGCTTGCGCGCTGTACGCGAACAGAACCTCCTCGACGACCCTCTACGCCTTCTAAGAGGCCTGCGGTTTCTGGCGGAGATCCCTCTGGTGCTCGATGCCCAAACGGGGGAGTGGATCCAGCGACATCGCCAAGCCCTCGTGGTGTCAGCCCCTGAACGCATCCTGGCTGAACTGCAACGGCTCGTGAAAGGCCCCCATGCAGACCAAGCCCTTCACCTCCTGGAGCAATGGCCATTGCTCCAACCATGGGCCACAACAACACCAACAGCCGCTTCGTACGACACAACGCTGTTGAACGCCGAGGAGGCGACTATTGCCCTTCCCCTGGCTCGCTTAACAAAGCTCATCAGCGACGACGGCCTCAAGCGGCTCAAGGCCAGCAAGATGCTGCAACAGCGCTGTGCACGACTGCGCCACTGGGGTCTGCAAGCAAAACAGCAACCTGAGGCCTTACCAGAACAGGAACGACTCCAACTGCATCTGGAGCTCGAAGGCGATCTTGCAGCTTTGATCCTTGATCTACCAAAGGAGCTGCAGCCGCAATGGCTGAAACGCTGGCGTGATCCAAACGATCCCTTGTTTCACCCAACCATGCCCCTCGATGGAGGCAGCCTTCAAAAAGAACTGGGGTTGTCGGCTGGACCGACCATGGGGAAAGTTCTCGCCCAACTTCGCCTTGAGCGAGCCTTTGGACGAATCCAGACTCGCGACGAAGCACTCAAAACGGCCCATCGCCTATGCGCCGAAATTGAGGCGGTCTGTGATTAACTTTGCATGTGTCAATGATGACAATCGGACACCGACAGATCGCCTCCCCTCCTTCATGAGCATCCGCCTTTACATCGGCAATTTGCCGCAAACCTTTGAAGAACAGGAGCTTGCGGCTCTTTTGAAAGGCATTGGAGAAGGGATCCGGTTCAAGTCAGTGCTTGATCGAGACACGGGTAGCTGCCGTGGTTTCGGTTTCGCCAACGTTGACGACCCTAAGGTTGCCGATGCAGTCATCGAGCAACTCAACGGCAAAGAGTTCGGCGGCAGCACCCTTCGTGTTGAGCGTTCCGAGCGCCGCGAATCTGGCGGTAACAACCGCCGTGGTGGCGCCCCCGCACCAATGGGCGCAGGCCAACCTCAAGTGGCACGCAAAACCGTAAACAAGGTGGTGCATAGCGATGCCCCTGGAGAAGGCGCACCCGACCCACGCTGGGCCGGAGAGCTCTCCAAATTGAAAGATTTGCTTGGCAACCAGAAAACAGCCGTTTAGATCACTTCCAACACAGATTTATCCTGTCAGGGGAGGCCCTGACAGGATTTTTTATTCGCGTTTATTTGATTGATTTACCGGAATTGCGCTAGGGCATAGGAACGAGGTAAATCAAGCAATTTGTACACCTTGCCAACGTAGGCACGTCGATTAAAGACGTCGTAATCAATGCGTTCGATGGCATCCAAAATGCCTCGATACAACCTAAGAGACGTCCACACTGGCCAGCGAGCATCACCCGAAAGCCAACGAACCCCAGACTCAGAACGAGAGAACCATTCTCTTGCCCGTTCCAACTGGAAAGCCATTAACTCACGCCAAGCTTCGTTCAATTTCCCGGCCATCAAATCGGATTCTGAATAACCAAAGCGATCTAAATCTTCCTGAGGAAGATAAATACGACCACGGCCACGATCTTCACCAACGTCTCGGAGAATATTGGTGAGCTGGTTTGCAATCCCCAAAGCAACCGCCGCATCCGAGGTGTCTGGACTATCACTCCAAGGAGCCGAGGTATAGGCCTGATCCACACCCATCACGCCTTGGGTCATCAAACCCACCGTCCCTGCGACGCGATAGCAATACAACTTGAGATCTTCAAACGTGGGATATCGAGTCCACGTGAGATCCATGCGTTGCCCCTCAATCATGTCGAGGTAAGGCTGAATGTCTTGCGGAAAACGCTCCAGCGTGTCGGCCATGACGGCGTCGAGATCATTCGACACACGACCGTTAAAAAGATCACGCGTTTGCTGCTCCCAGCAATCCAATCGCTCAGCTAGTTCTTCCACTGAGCGTGATTGCGCCTCGACGCTATCCATCAATTCATCAGTGCGGCGACACCAGACGTAAATCGCCCAGATCGCCCGACGTTTCTCAAGCGGTAACAGCAGCGTTCCGAGGTAAAAGGTTTTTGCCCACTCAGCCGTCTCGAGACGACACGCTTCGTAGGCACCGTCGAGGTCCGTGGCCATAGATGCGATTGGCATCGCTTCAGACTGTCACAGGCTCGCCAACAGAAGATGACTGGGACAGCTGATCTGTCTTTGCATCAACCGCACCAGCACAGAGTTTGCCACTGAGTACAGCACCTTCCATCGAGGCGAGGTAGCGCTGCATCGTGTAATCACCAGCCAAGAAGAAATTTTTAATTGGAGTAGTTTGATCTGGGCGGAGTTGCTGACAACCAGGGGTTGTCTTATAAACCGATAAGGGAGTTTTAACGACCTTAGATTTACGCAATTTTGCTGGATTATCACCACTAAAATGCATTGGGAATAACTTTAGAAGTTCTCCCATCGTGGCTTCAATAATATCTTCATCACTACGGCTGATCCAGTCTTTGGCAGGAGCAAAAACGAGCTCCAACATTGAACGGTCGGGATCTTCGTACTCCTTACAAGCAATGCTCATGTCGGCATAGACGCTGAGCAAGGGCGAACGGCTAAAGAGCAAATGATCGATATCCGTGAGCTTGCGATCAAACCACATGTGAATGTTGATCACGGGCACACCGCGAAGACCATCAAGCTTTCGGAAAACCTCCATTTGCTTCCAAGGCTCAGGCAACAGCAATTTGAAAGGGTCAACGGGCAACGCACTGACGTAGGCATCAGCCACAAGATCAAAACCCTCCTTTCCTTTCACGCCACCGATTTGAAAAGCTGCGACGCTCCCGTCGTCGTTCAATTTGATTTCGCGAAGGGGGCAATCCAAATGAACCTCTCCACCAAGAGATTCAATATGTTCAACCACTGGCTGACAGAGGCGTTCTGGAGGGGCTCCATCGAGAAAAGCCATTCGGGAGCCATTTTTCTCTTGCAAAAAGCGATTCAATGCTGTGAGAAGAACCGTTGCAGAGATTTCACCTGGGTCGATGAAATTCAACGCCTTACTCATCGCAATGAACACCTCGTCATTGACCCGCTCAGGGATGTTGTGCAAACGAAGCCACTCTGTCCATGAATATTGATCGCATTGCTCCACATATCCCTGACCCCGCAACATGGCAGGGACCAACCCCAGGCCAAAGCTGATCTTTTCTGGCCAGGTCAGCATGTCGTTGTTGCCCAAAATCGCCGCAACACCATTCACTGGCGCCGGGAGGTCTGGGAAGTCGAAGCGGCTGTAGGTTCCAGGCTCTTCAGGCTGGTTAAAGATCATCGAGTGGCTTTTCCATTGCAGCCGGTCCTCGATGTTCAACTCTTTGAACAACTGCAGCATGTTTGGGTAAGCCCCAAAGAAAATGTGCAGCCCGGTTTCGTACCAGTCGCCATCTTCATCCTTCCAGGCAGCAACTTTCCCGCCAAGAACGTCACGGGATTCCACCAAAATTGGGGTATGACCAGCGTCCGCCAAATATTTGGCGCAAGACAAACCCGCAAGTCCTGCTCCGGCAATAGCGACGCGCATGCGGATGGCTGAATAGTGAAACCAACCTTAAGAGAGCCACCACCCCGACCGCTTCTTAAACTTGGCAAACGTCTCCGGTGCGACATGTCCGACACCCTGCTGAAGTGCACAACGCGGCATGTACGACTTTTCACCGCACGGGTGGACAACGATGACCTCGTTCCAAGTGCGAATGAACTCACCTTGGACCTCGATCCAGACAATGAGTTCATCTGGAGTGAAAGCAGCATTTCACAGGTACAGCAACGCTTTAAGCAGCTCGTGGACGCTGCCGCCGGCGGCGAACTCAGCGACTACACCTTGCGTCGAATTGGAACGGACTTGGAAGGATTGATCCGGCAACTCCTTCAACGGGGCGAGCTCAGCTACAACCCTGACGCTCGTGTTCAAAACTTTTCGATGGGCCTTCCACGCACGCCTGAACTGCTGTGAATCGTTCCCGCTACGACAGCTATGACCGCCCCACAGGTGGAGGAAGGTATGAGCGCGGCGGCTACGACGATCGGCGCAGTAGTAGTCGCGGAAGCCGACCCCCAGGACCACCGCCAGAAGGCGGCGGACCGGATTTCAATTTCAGCTCACGCACCGTGGCGGTGCTAGCGGGCGTGCTTGTGGTAGGTATCGGTATAGGGAGTGCCGTCACAAGCACTACTCAAGGAGATCAAGGCAATATCGCTAGTTCTCAGCAACTTGATATGGCCGTGCCAGACCCGGAGTTCTGTCGGCAATGGGGAGCAAGCGCTTTTGTGATGGATATCGAGATGTACACAACACTGAATCCTTCCAGCAGCTTTGTCACCCAGCCAACCCTTCAGCCAGGCTGCGTCATTCGTCGGGAAAACTGGTCTGTGCTGCGCAAAGAGGGCGCCATCACAGGGGATCAGGAACGGGAATGCAAGCAAAGGATGAACACCTTTGCCTACATCGGCTCAGTACGAGATAAACCCGTGGTGCGCTGCGTTTATCAAACAGACATCTCGCAAAATCGCTTCCTCACGAAAGGGATCGCCGACGACACCGTGGGCATCACACCGGAAGCGGATCAGTTCTGAGCCAGTTGATCGGCTGATAGATGCGGCACCGCTGGCGTCGCTCCTTTTTGTCGGATCGGACTGTCCGGGCTAGCAAAAACCGGCAGCACATCTTGGCGGAACGCAGCGGACGCCCTCGAGCAGTACCGCGCTGGATGGGTGATCAATTTCAACTGCCGCTTCACCTGCAAGTCAGCCACTTGGGGGCGATGGATCGTGCCTGCAGCGAGCTCACGATCAATCGATACAACAGGCACAAAGGCTGCTCCCAATCCGGCTTGCACCGCGTTTTTAATCGCCTCGAGGGAGTTGAGCTCCATCTCGATGCGCAAACGCTGTACATCAAGCCCAGAGCGGGCAAGCAATTGGTCCACCATTTTTCGCGTGGTGGATTGGGCATCCAAGCAAACAAACCCAAGTCGGTAGAGATCTTCCTTTGTGAGCTCGGTGAGACGGGCCAACGGGTGCTTGACCGGAAGCACCAGAGCAAGTTCAT
The DNA here is from genome assembly GCF_000153805.1 of Synechococcus sp. BL107. Classification (NCBI taxonomy): domain Bacteria; kingdom Bacillati; phylum Cyanobacteriota; class Cyanophyceae; order Synechococcales; family Synechococcaceae; genus Synechococcus; species Synechococcus sp. BL107. The sequence goes on from NZ_DS022298.1 coordinate 66,147, forward strand.
CACTGGCATACGGCACCACCTGCAGAAGCTCGTTCAGCTCCGGCGGCAATTCCCCGCCAATGATGGCCAGATCAATCTGGCCATTCGCCACACTCCAACCGGTTCGTCGGGTGCTGTGCACTTGAAGCTGAACGGCCACGTCTGGATATTTCTGCCTGAATAATCCGATCATCCGCGGCATCAAATAGGTGCCGGTGGTTTGACTCGCTCCAACAATCAACGATCCGCCCTTGAGGTTGTGAAGGTCATCCAGCGCACGGCAAGCTTCTGCGCACTGGCTGAGGATGCGATCGCAATAACTCAAGAGAAGATGACCCGCTTCGGTGAGTTGCGCTTTCCGGCCACCGCGATCGAAGAGGGATACCTCGAGTTGTTTCTCGAGATTTTGAATCTGAAGACTGACGGCAGGCTGCGTGACATAGAGGCCGTCGGCGGCCTTCTTAAAGCTTCCCTCACTCACGATCGCGCGCAGGATGCGGAGCTGATCAAGGGTGAACGGCAGATCAGCCACCGCGATACACCCGTCGGAAAAACCGAAATCTAAGCCCGGGATGACAGACCGCCAGAATCACGGCCTAACGAGGCCCCTCCATGGCAACCACTCACCACAGCAGCTTGGTCATGCTGGTGTTGCTGGTGCTCTTCGCGGTGATACACAGCGGAGGCGCCGCCCTGCGCATTCGAGCTGAAGCCGTCATCGGAGCACGAGCGTGGCGTTTGATCTTTGCAGCCGTCAGCATCCCTTCGGCGGTGGTGGTGATTGGCTGGTTTCTGGCCCATCGTTACGACGGTCTCCGACTTTGGAACCTGCAGGGCGTCCCTGGGATGGTGCCCATGGTGTGGATTGGCACCGCGATCAGTTTTCTATTCCTCTATCCAGCCACTTACAACCTGTTGGAAATCCCTGCAGTGTTGAAACCTCAGGTGCGCCTTTACGCCACAGGAATCATCAGAATCAGCCGGCATCCCCAGGCAGTTGGGCAAATCCTGTGGTGTTTCACCCATGCACTCTGGATTGGCAGCAGTTTCATGCTGGTGACCTGCGCAGGACTCATTGCCCACCACCTGTTCGCGGTTTGGCATGGGGATCGCCGCTTGAAGTTGCGCTTTGGAGATGCCTTTGATGAACTCAAAAACTCCACTTCATCGATGCCTTTTGTTGCGGTGCTCGATGGGCGACAAAAACTGGATTGGCGCGAGTTTGTCCGTCCAGCACAACTGGGAATTGCCATCGCAGTAGGCGTGTTTTGGTGGGCCCATCGCTTTATTCCCCAAGCCGGCGCATTGGTGCGCAACTCCGCACTCGAGTCTCTGTTCAGCTGAGCTGCCTACACTCATTCCAATTGGTTGAAGTGGATGCCCTCGGCAGCGGAACTCGCCTGGCTAATTCCTGTTCTTCCCCTTTTTGGGGCTCTAATTACAGGGCTTGGGCTGATCAGCTTCAACCGGACGGTGAATCGGTTGCGCAAACCCGTTGCGCTGCTGCTCATCACATGCGTTGGGGCAGCCGCCGTGTTGAGTTACGCCATCCTGGCAAGTCAACTAGCCGGTTCTCCGCCGGTTGAACATCTATTCGTCTGGGCCAGTGCGGGCGACTTCACATTGCCCATGGGCTATGTCGTTGACCCATTGGGCGCAGTGATGTTGTCACTGGTCACCACCATTGCCCTGTTGGTGATGGTGTATTCCCACGGATATATGGCCCACGACAAGGGCTACGTTCGATTTTTCACCTATCTCGCCCTTTTCAGCAGCTCGATGCTCGGGCTGATTATTAGTCCCAACCTGCTCGAGATTTATGTGTTCTGGGAGCTGGTGGGGATGTGTTCCTATCTGCTTGTTGGTTTCTGGTACGACAGAGACGGCGCGGCCCACGCGGCCCAAAAAGCATTCGTGGTGAACCGCGTTGGCGACTTTGGGCTTCTTCTCGGAATCCTGGGCCTCTTTTGGGCCACCGGAAGCTTTGATTTCCAAGGCATTGCCGATGGTTTGCAGCAAGGACTAGCCGATGGCAGCGTCGCGCCATGGGCTGCACTACTGCTCTGCCTCCTGGTGTTTATGGGCCCAATGGCGAAATCGGCCCAATTCCCCCTCCACGTTTGGCTGCCCGATGCCATGGAAGGGCCAACGCCCATTTCGGCTCTCATTCACGCCGCAACGATGGTGGCGGCAGGGGTGTTCCTCGTCGCGCGGTTGGATCCGCTTTACACCCAATTCCCGGTTGTTCAAACGGTCATTGCAGTGGTTGGAACAATCACTTGCTTCCTTGGGGCCTCGATCGCCCTAACCCAGATGGACCTGAAAAAAGGTTTGGCCTACAGCACCGTGTCGCAACTCGGGTACATGATGCTGGCCATGGGGTGCGGTGCTCCGGTTGCCGGAATGTTCCATCTGGTGACGCACGCGTTTTTCAAAGCCATGCTCTTTTTGGGCTCGGGGTCTGTCATTCATGCCATGGAAGAGGTGGTGGGCCACGAACCCGTCTTGGCTCAGGACATGCGTCTCATGGGTGGCTTGCGCCAAAAGATGCCGATTACCGCCATCACCTTTTTTATCGGTTGCATCGCGATCAGCGGGATCCCTCCCTTGGCAGGCTTTTGGAGCAAAGATGAAATCCTTGGCCAAGCCTTCAATGCCTTCCCTGTGCTGTGGCTTGTGGGGTTCCTCACCGCCGGCATGACGGCCTTCTACATGTTCCGGCTTTATTTCCTCACCTTTGAAGGAGAGTTCCGTGGCAACGACAAGGCGATGCAAACATCGCTGCTTGCCGCCGTCGGAAAAGAAAACAAGGAGCATGGCGACCACGCCACCAGCGTTCATGAGTCGGCCTGGCCAATGACAGTCCCCCTTGCTGTTTTGGCTGTTCCATCCGTGCTGATTGGTTTGCTGGGAACGCCTTGGAACAGTCGCTTTGCGGGTTTATTGAACCCTGAAGAAGCAGCGGAAATGGCCGAACATTTCAGCTGGGCGGAGTTCCTACCTCTCGCAGGGGCCTCAGTTGCCATTTCACTGGTGGGCATCACCCTTGCCGTTCTCGCATACGCCCTGCGCCGGATCGATCTAGGTCAGCTGGTCGCTGGTCGCTTCCCCACGATCAACGCCTTCCTTGCGAACAAGTGGTACCTCGATTCGATCAACGAAAAATTATTTGTTCGCGGTAGCCGGAAGCTCGCTAGAGAGGTACTTGAGGTGGACGCGAAGGTGGTGGATGGGGTGGTGAACCTCACCGGTTTGCTCACCCTCGGTAGCGGAGAAGGCTTGAAATACCTGGAAACTGGCCGTGCTCAGTTTTATGCCCTGATCGTGTTTGGCGGCGTCATTGCGATGGTTGTTTTGTTCGGTGTGATCGGCGGACCGATCAGCTGATCAAGAACGGCATGTGTGTCATCGCCTATCGAGGTGATGACACAGGCCCAGTGATTTCTACGATCCAGCCAGTGGAGAGCTGGGTAGTTCGTGATCGAGTTTGCAGTCGCCGGGCTGAGCGACCCCGTGCAAGCGACAGTTCCTTGGTTGAGCCTGTCGATTTTGGTGCCCATTGGCGGAGCGCTGCTCATCCCTTTCATCCCCGACCAGGGGGAAGGCAAGCAAATTCGCTGGTATGCCCTGATCGTCACCCTGATCACCTTTCTGATCACGGTTGCGGGGTATCTGACGGGTTATGACCCCAGCCTGAGCGGTCTGCAGCTCTTTGAACGCGTCAGTTGGTTGCCAGAGATCGGCCTGACCTGGACCGTCGGAGCCGACGGGCTATCGATGCCCCTCATCCTGCTAACGAGCTTCATCACCAGCCTTGCTTGCTTAGCGGCCTGGCCGGTGACGTTCAAACCGCGCTTGTTCTTTTTCCTGCTTCTGGCCATGGATGGCGGCCAAATCGCCGTTTTTGCCGTGCAAGACATGCTGCTTTTCTTCTTGGCATGGGAGCTGGAACTTCTCCCGGTTTATCTGCTACTTGCCATCTGGGGCGGCAAAAAACGCCAATATGCGGCCACCAAATTCATTCTCTACACCGCAGGAAGTTCCCTGTTCATCCTCTTGGCTGCTCTTGCCATGGGCTTTTTCGGAGGAGGAACGCCAAGCTTCGAATACACAGCACTGGCAGCGAAAGATTTTGGCAGTGGCTTCCAGTTGCTTTGTTACGCGGGACTACTCATCGCCTTCGGAGTCAAGCTGCCGATTGTGCCCCTGCATACCTGGCTACCGGATGCCCATGGAGAAGCCACAGCGCCCGTACACATGCTGCTGGCTGGCATCCTTCTGAAGATGGGTGGCTACGCCCTACTGCGATTCAACTGTGAGCTACTGCCAGCTGCCCATGCCCAGTTCGCACCACTGCTCATCGTTTTAGGAGTGGTGAATATCATTTATGCCGCCCTCACATCCTTCGCCCAGCGCAATCTCAAACGGAAAATTGCCTATAGCTCAATCAGCCATATGGGCTTTGTGTTGATTGGCATCGGCAGCTTCAGTGTTCTTGGAAGCAGCGGCGCGATGTTGCAGATGATCAGCCATGGGTTGATCGGTGCCAGCCTGTTCTTCCTCGTCGGAGCGACCTACGACCGCACCCACACGTTGCTACTGGATGAGATGGGCGGCATTGGCCAAAAAATGCGAATCATGTTCGCCCTTTGGACCGTTTGCGCCCTTGCCTCCCTTGCCCTGCCAGGGATGAGCGGTTTCGTCAGCGAGCTGATGATTTTTGCAGGGTTCGCAACCGACGAGGCCTACACCCTTCCTTTCCGCGTGGTGATTTGCGGCCTAGCCGCTGTGGGCGTTGTTCTCACACCCGTTTACCTGCTCTCGATGCTGCGTGAAATCTTCTTTGGAAAAGAGAAAGCTGAACTGGTTTCCCACACCAACCTGGTAGATGCCGAGCCTCGCGAGGTCTACATCATTGGCTGCTTGCTGGTTCCGATTATCGGCATCGGTTTGTATCCACGCCTGATGACCGATAGCTTCAGCAGCTCCATCGAAGCTTTGGTGAGCCGTGATGTGACCGCTATGGAGCAACTCACGAAACCCACCGCCCCTTTAATTCGAGGTCAATCAGCGGTTCCAGCCATCTTGCGCGCTCCGAACCTCGGCACGCCAACTCCTAAGTGACGTATCGATGCGGTGGCCTTATCGCTGGAACTTCTTAAGTTCGTTCGGCCGAGACGCCACATCCATGCGCCAGATCAATTTCGGACTGATCTTCGTTTTCGGGCTGATCACCGTGTTTTTCACCCTTGAAAACACAGCTCCCACCACTGTTCATGTCTTACCAGGGATGCAATACACCCTGCCTTTGGCCGGTCTGTTGCTGATGGTCGCCGGGATCGGTGCCGTATCCGCTTGGTTTTTCGCCACATGGACGGGGATGTTGAACAACGTTGATCAGCTGAGCAAAGCCACTGAATTTGAAGCTCAACAGGTTCGCATTCAAGAGCTGGAAACCGATCTCAATCGATATCGTTCCACGGTCGAGACGCAGCTCGGTCTGCTCCCCGCCACCACCGTGAGCAGCAGCGAAGCTGACACACCAACAGGAGACACCTGAAGGAGATCGTCATGCAGGGCTAGCCGAGCAGCGATGGGATCGATACCTTTCGCCTAGTGAAGGGGTTCCATTGCATCAGGCGGTCCCCAACGACGGTGCTGATGCCGGTGCCCGCCTCGCGATCCGTCTTCTTCAAGATGCTGCCGAGCGGGGCGATCTGGATCCTTGGGATGTGGATGTGATTGCCGTCGTCGACGGCTTTCTTGATCAACTCAGGCAACGCATTGAAGTGCCGCGTCAAATCGCAGCGGCTTTGGCGGGACGCGGTGGCAGCTATGAACGCGATCTTGCAGAAAGCAGCGAAGCCTTCCTGGCCGCCTCAGTGCTCGTAGGCCTGAAAGCAGAAGTTCTAGAAGCGAGCATGCTTCCACCGCCCCCAGACGTGGAGGAGTATTTCGAGGGCGACTTTGATGATCAGGGATGGCTGGATCCCAGCTTCGATTTACCCCGACGACCTGAACGTCATCTCCTACGGCGTCCGGTGGCACCTCCACCGCTGAGGCGTCCAGTGACGCTCGGGGAACTCATTGAACAACTCGAGAGCATTGCCGGGCAGCTTGAATCCGATGAATTAGAGATGCGCCGCCGTCAACGGCGGAAACGGTTCAGCACCCGTGACGCCATCGCTCAGGTGGCCAACTTGGCGCACCGCGAAAAGTTACCGGAAACCACGGCCGCCCTCGGCGTGTTTCTGAATGGCTGGGAAGACGCCCTGGATTGGGTGGATTTTGAAGGCCTCGTTCAGCGCTGGGGCCAGGTGGCTGCAGCTGATCTGGATCAAGACAGGGTGGGCGTGTTCTGGGCCCTTCTATTTCTGTCCTCGCAAGGCAGTGTGGAGCTCGAACAATCGCAATGGCTGCACGGACCACTACGGCTCAAACGAATCCCCGCAGCTGGCATCCCAACGCAATTACCGATTAGCAGCCTCCAGGTTGCGACCCCAATACCAGCGCCAACAGCCGTTGCTGCCTAAAATTGGTCTAATGTGCTGCCAATTCAGGAGCCCGAAACGCCAATGAAGGCGATGATTCTGGCGGCTGGCAAGGGGACAAGGGTGCAGCCGATCACACATGTGATCCCCAAGCCGATGATTCCAATCCTGCAAAAGCCAGTGATGGAATTCCTACTGGAACTCTTAAAGGAGCACGGTTTCACCGAAGTGATGGTGAACGTGTCTCATCTGGCTGAGGAAATTGAAAACTATTTCCGTGATGGTCAACGTTTTGGCGTTGAACTGGCCTACAGCTTCGAAGGACGGATTGAAGATGGAGAACTCATTGGAAATGCGATGGGTTCTGCCGGTGGCTTGAAAAAAATCCAAGATTTTCAACATTTTTTTGACGACACCTTTGTTGTGCTCTGTGGTGATGCGCTGATCGATCTCGATCTCACTGAAGCCCTGAAGCGGCACCGAGAGAAAGGAGCCATCGCCAGCTTGGTCACCAAGCGCGTTCCCAAAGATCAGGTGAGCAGCTACGGCGTTGTGGTGACGGATGACGAAGGTCGAATTTCCTCGTTCCAAGAAAAGCCAAGTATCGATGAGGCCCTGAGCGACACAATTAATACTGGTATTTACATTTTTGAGCCTGATATTTTTGAGCACATTCCTTCAGGGGTGTCCTTCGATATCGGCTCCGATTTGTTTCCAAAATTGGCAGCCTCCGGAGCTCCCTTTTATGCCATTCCGATGGATTTTGAATGGGTAGATATTGGCAAAGTTCCCGATTATTGGCAGGCAATTCGCAGTGTTTTATCCGGTGATGTGCGCCAAGTGGGCATCCCTGGCAAAGAGATCCGTCCTGGCGTGTATACCGGTTTAAACGTTGCCGCTAACTGGGACAAAATCAATGTGACTGGGCCCGTCTACGTTGGAGGGATGACCAAAATCGAAGACGGTGCAACGATTATTGGCCCCTCAATGATTGGGCCTAGTTGTCACATTTGCGAAGGCGCCACGGTTGATAATTCAATTATTTTCGACTATTCCCGCATTGGAGCCGGCGTTCAACTCGTTGAAAAACTTGTGTTCGGTCGTTATTGCGTTGGCAAAGACGGAGACCACTTCGACCTTCAGGAAGCCTCACTGGATTGGTTGATCACCGATGCACGACGCCAAGATCTTGTGGAGCCATCACCTCAACAAAAAGCGATGGCGGAGCTTCTCGGCACAGATCTCATGTCGTCAGTGAACTGATATTGGCTTGATCGAGGATTAAGGGGATCCGCTCCTCTGCCTTAATCGCCATGAGATGCACACCCTGCACAATCCCTAAGTAGGTGCGCACCTGCTCAGCAGCAATGGCAACGCCTTCCATCGCGGGATCAGATGCAGCGTCTAATCGCTGAATCAGGTGGTCTGGAATGCAAGCTCCTGGCACCACACGGTTGATAAACAGTGCATTTTTGGCCGACTTCAACAAAAACACCCCTGCCAAAACTGGAAGCTGAAGCGGCCCCGCCAGCTCCCGCTGGAACCGGTCCAACACCTGAGGGGCCATCACCATTTGGGTTTGGACGAATCGAGCGCCGGCGCCCGCCTTCCGCTGCAATCGACGCTGTAAACCACTCCAACTTCGAGAGTGAGGGTCGGCTGCACACCCTGCAAAAAGAGCCGTGGCTCCATCGGGAAGGTTGCCCTTAACGGGATCTTCACCCTGGTTCAGAGCCTCAACTTGCTGCAGTAATTTCACAGACTCAAACTCATTCACAGGTCTCGCCAAAGGCTGGTCGCCACTGCGGACGGGATCGCCAGTGAGACAAAGAAGATTGCGAATCCCCAGAGCATGGGCACCGAGCAAATCCGCCTGCAGCGCAATCCGATTGCGATCGCGACAGGCCAACTGCAACACAGGTTCAGCACCAGCCTCGATCAGGAGTTTGCAAGCAGCCACGCTGCTCATTCGCATCACGGCACGGCTGCCATCTGTGACGTTCAAAGCATGCACACGCCCCTGCAGATAAGCCGCCATGGCAAGCATGTGAGCAGGATCAGCTCCTCTTGGGGGCATAACCTCTGCCGTGAGTGCCTGCTTTCCGGCCTCAATTGCGCACTGGAGCGCCGTCGTCAAAGCCTTGTATCGCTTCAGCGCACCACTATGCAGGATTGGACTTCGGTCGGGACTAACATGCATCTAAAGAGGGTTGACTATGTCATCCGTCGATACAACTGATCCCTTGGACATTTCTCTGTCTGCCAGGGAGATCGAGATCATTCAGTTGGTGGCAGAGGGACTCACCAATCAAGAAATCGCGGATCGTTTGACCATCAGCAAACGCACCGTGGACAACCATGTGAGCAATGTATTCACCAAAACAGGTTCAAAAAACCGGGTGGCTTTGCTGAATTGGTCGATGGACAACGGAAAGATTTGTCGCGACGGTTTTAATTGCTGTGCGCTTCCAGATGCCGATCCCCACGAACCTTGATCGATGCAACGACGGGTTCCGGCAAAGCTTGAAGCGAGGAGGGAAGCAAGGCAAGATCGAATAAATTGGCGTATTCCATACAAGCTTCGATACTGCTTCCAACGAAGCGAAGCATTCCGGTTGCGTCGTAAAGACCGACCATGACTGGAGCTCTGCCCGTCTCGCTTAAATCTAAAGGAAATCTATAAATTGGTCCAGGGTTTACGCCAATCCATGCTGCAGCCGTTCCTCCAACGGCCATGACTGCACAGGATGTTGGGCTAAAACCGCGTTGGACCAAATCGATTCACCGGTGATTTCAAGGCCACACCAAGGCGGTATCACCACAGATTGATCCACCTGAGGGAGCTCCACTTCGGCCAAAACCAAAGGAGCATTCGCCCCAGCAAAACAATCCACAACCCATTCCCCCCCAGGGAGATCAAGAAGCCAACGGCTCTTCTCCAAGCGATGCGGTGCCAGTTGCCACATGGCCTCGGCATCATCCATAGGAATGGAATATTCAAACTCGTGCCGCACCAAGCCACTCTCACCAGCAGGAGCTTTCAGGGTGAGCCAGGCCTGGTCATTGCCCTTAATGCGCAAACGCACCGTGACCCCTTCAGCACTGGCTGCCAAGTAACCCTGCCGCAGAGGCTGCGCACTCCCCGCATGAGCTCGCCAAGTGTCTCCACACACCAAGAACCGTCGCTCAATCTCGAGAGCCATAGATCCGTCAGTTTGGTGAAGGCTGACTCGCCGTCAGGCTGCCTGCCCAATGGAGCTTATGGGTCAAAGTTCTGTAATACGAGGGACTTTGGTTCAACAACACCATCTGCGCATGATGGCGAGCTTGTTGAACAACACAGCACTCTCCCGGTTGCAAAACCGTGCATCCCACGCCATCTTTCCAAAGTTTGATTTGATGGCCTGCATCCCCTAATGGCCACAGCACAAGCCTGGAACGGGGTGGCACCACCACGGTGCGGCTTGAGAGGCTCATCGGACAAATCGGCGTAACAATGATGGCGTCGATGCCTGGATGCAAGATCGGCCCTCCAGCCGCCATCACATAACCCGTCGACCCCGTTGGGGTCGCCAAGATCAGTCCATCGCCCCGCACCTGATCCACCACCTCTCCATCAATCTCGAGCTCGAGCGTGCAAGTCGGAGAAATTTCGTCGCGGTAAGCCCGCAGATAAAAATCATTCAGAGCCCAATGGTGTTCCTCATCATCTTCAACATCGGGCTGCTGCAACACCGCCGGCCCCTCAGCACGCTCCGCGGCACAACGACGATCCACCATGGCCTGCAACATCATCCGCCGCTCAATCGCAAATTGATCGTCAAGCAAACGCTGCCAAACCTCATCACCCCGCAACACCCGTCGGTCGTGGGTAAGGAAGCCGAGATGACCACCCACATTGATGCTGAGGAGAGGAATGTCGTGGACGGCCAAGTGGCGGGCAGCACCAAGAACCGTGCCGTCTCCTCCTAATACAACCGCCAAATTGGGAAGTTCCCCCTCCACAGCGAGGAGCCCTGGGAAGGGATTGGCACGGGGGCCAGACATCGCCGAAACGACCTTGACACCTAAAGCCTCTAACTGTTTTGCACAGTGGCGAGCTTCACGTTGGGCCGGTTGACTGTCAGCCCGATAGATCACCCAGACCCGATCGAGACGCATGACCCATTAGGGGAGCAACTACCAGCGCAGCAGGTTGAACTGCTCCATATCGACGGTAACTCGGTTGCGGTAAAGCGACAGCAAAATGGCCAAACCAACGGCAGCCTCTGCAGCCGCAACGGTGATCACAAACACTGCAAACACCTGGCCGCGAATGAGATCGCCATCGACATAGGAGGAAAACGCCATCAAATTGATATTCACCCCATTGAGCATGAGCTCAATGCTCATCAGCACCCTGACGGCGTTTCGGCTGTTGATTAACCCCCAAACACCGATGCAAAACAACATCGCCGCCACCAAGAGGTAAGCCTGAAGGGAAGGAAGTGTGGAAAGAAGATCGTTCATGGGTATGGCAATCAAGACGAGCGGCGCTCGAGGAGAAGGGGAGTTCGTGCTTTTTCGATCAAGCCCTGATCGGCAGCTTCACCAGTGACCACGTCATTCGCCAACACATCGCGGCGGGCCAAAACGATGGCTCCAATCATGGCCATGAGCAACAGCACAGACGCCAACTCAAACGGCAGCAAGTAATCCGTGAAGAGGTGTTCTCCAATGCGAGCAGTGGCTTCTTCTCCCACCGCAGCTGGCCCAGGTAGGGACCAGGGTGTTGTCACGACCACGCGGACCAAGAGAGCTAGAAGGCCTAAGCAAACTCCCCCCGACACAATCCGACGGGTGGTGAGGTTGGCGATTGCTTTGAGATCTTCCCGCTTGTTCACGAGCATGATTGCGAACAAGATCAATACGTTGATGGCCCCGACGTAGATCATCACTTGAGCCGCCGCAACGAAACTGGCGTTCAAGAGCAGATAAAGACCAGCCACCGCCATAAACACTCCACCAAGGAGGAAAGCGGAATAAACAATGTTGCTGAGAAGAACAACACCAAGCGCGCCGGTCACGACGACAGCGGACAGCACCAGAAAACAAATCAGTTCCGTGCTTGTCGCAATAGTCATGCGTCCTCCTTCGAGACAGCCTTGGAGGATTGTCCCTCATCCTTGACTGGAGCAAGGGTTTCCAAGACTTCAGCAGGAAGCTTGCCAGCACGTGGACGATCAGCTGGAACGGTGTGGGGGTCCATTTCCCCAGCGGGCAGATACACAAGCTCCCGCAAGGGCTGGACTGATGGGTCTGTCGTCACGCTCGTGGGCAAACGACCAAGAGCAACGTTGTCGTAATTGAGACTATGGCGATCAAAGGCCGCCAATTCATATTCTTCAGTCATCGACAAGCAATTGGTCGGGCAGTACTCAACGCAATTTCCACAGAAAATACAAACACCAAAGTCGATGGAGTAATTCCGCAACTCTTTCTTCTTCGTGGCCTTATTCATCACCCAATCGACCACTGGAAGGTTGATCGGGCAAACCCTGACGCACACCTCACAGGCAATGCACTTATCGAACTCGTAGTGAATCCTGCCCCTATAACGCTCCGAAGGGATGAGCTTTTCGTAGGGGTATTGCACCGTGACGGGACGACGCTGCATGTGGTCGAAGGTGACCGCAAATCCCTGCGCCAAATTCCGGGCTGCATCCACAGCATCCCGGGTGTAGTCACCAACCTGTTTGAGGAATCCGAACATCGACAGGAACCAGGGGAAGGGTGATAACAGTCCTCAACTCCATGATGGCGGAGTCGGGGCGGGGAAGGCGGATTCAGCCGCCAAATGCCACAGGGAATGCCAACTTGAGAGCTGCCGTAACCAGCAGATTGACAAGCGCTAGGGGAAGCAGAAACTTCCAGCCCAGATCCAGCAGCTGGTCGATCCGAACCCGAGGCGTGGTCCACCGCAGCAGGATCGCAACGAAAACCAGAAGGTAAGCCTTCAGGATGGTCATCATGATGCCGACAGATCCTGTGATCACCTGAACAACAGGGGCATCAATGGGTTGATGGAGCCAGTCCGCCAGCCACTCAACAGGAATGGGGAAGCCCCAACCCCCCAGATAAAGCACCGACACCAAGACGGCCGAGAGCACCAAGTTGATGTAACCCGCCAAGTAAAACAGGGCAAACTTCATCCCGGCGTATTCGGTTTGGTAGCCAGCCACAAGTTCTTCCTCAGCCTCCGGTAGATCGAAGGGAAGACGTTCGCATTCGGCTAAAGCGCAAATCCAAAAAATCAGAAACCCAACCGGTTGACGCCAAATGTTCCAGCTCAGGATGCCGGCGCCGGTTTGCTGGTTGACGATGTCGACGGTGCTAAGCGAGTTACTCATCATCACGATGGCCAGCACGGCCAAAGCCAGAGGAATTTCGTAGCTGATCGACTGCGCTGCAGCGCGAAGCCCCCCTAGGAGCGAATACTTGTTGTTGGAGGCATATCCACTCATCAACAAACCAATCGGCTGCACGCTGCTAAAGGCGATCCAAAGAAAGATCCCAACACCAACGTTGCTGATTAAAAGGTTCTGACCAAAGGGAATAATCAGCCAAGACACGATCACCGGCACGACCACCAGGATCGGACCAAGGGTGAACAAAATGCTGTCAGCTCGCGCAGGAATGATGTCTTCCTTGACGAGCAACTTCAGGCCATCGGCCAAAGGCTGAAGAACGCCTAAGGCGCCGGCGTATTCGGGACCAACACGCTGCTGTACGGCAGCAGAAATTTTTCGTTCCAGCCACACCGACACCAACACACCAACAACCGCCGCCACAAGGACAAGCAGCATCGGCAGCGGCAACCAGAGCAACCGAGCGACCTCTGGGGAGAGGCCAAAACCCTGCATCGCTTGGCTAAAACTCAGTTCCAGGTCCAGTCCTGGGCTCACCATGGTGTCGACTGAAGTTTCCTCAACTTAATCGGCCGGAGACGCAGCTCGCTTCTCCATCGGGGTCCAACCACGCGGTTGGGCTCCCGAATAAATCTGAGATGGGCGAAAGATTCGGTTCGCTCCCAGTTGTTCTCGCCAATGGGCAAGCCAACCAGCCACGCGAGCGATCGCAAACACAGGCGTGAATAGATCGCGCGGAATACCGAGTTTTCGATACACCAACCCGGAATAGAAATCCACATTCGGATAAATGCCCTTCGGCCCGAGGCGAGCCATCGCTTCCTGTTCAATCGCCCGCGCAACGTCATACAAGTCGTCGTGGCCGAAGTCGTTAAACATTTCCTCCACAAGCGATTGAAGGATGACCGCCCGGGGGTCTTTCACCTTGTATTCGCGATGACCAAATCCCATGATCTTGCGCTTGGCAGCAATCGCCTCATCAAGGAAAGGACCCGCCTGCGCGGGGGATCCCACCTCCTCGAGCATGGCCAACACATCCTCATTTGCTCCACCGTGCAATGGGCCCGCCAAGGTGCCAACGGCAGATGCAATCACCGCATAAGGGTCGGTGAGGGTACTAGCCGTAACCCGGGCACTGAAGGTACTGGCATTCAAGCTGTGCTCCGCATGGAGCATCAAGCAGCGATCAAAAATCCGTGCCGCACGGGGATCAGGCTCCCGCTCAGTGAGCATGTATAAGAAATTGGCTGAATAGGCCAAATCATCTCGAGGCTGGATCGGATCCTGACCCTTCCGAATCAACTGAAACGCCGCAACCATCGTGGGGATTTTGGCGATTAATCGAACAACGGCTTTATAGATGTAGCCAGGGTCATCAATGGCCCTCCTGGAATAAAACAACCCCAGGGATGCAGCACTGGACTGCAGGGCATCCATCGGATGACCACTGGCTGGGAAGCACTTCATCATGTCCCGCACCCGGAAGCTCACCCTGCGATGCATTTGAACTTCATGCTCAAAGGCTTGAAGCTGATCAGCGGTGGGCAACTCACCCCAAATGAGCAAGTACGCCGTCTCTAAAAAACTGCTGTTAACGGCCAGATCCTCCATCGGATAGCCGCGGTAGGTGAGAAGCCCCTGCTCACCGTCGATATCGCAAATCGCAGACTTGGTGGCGGGCACACCATCCAAACCAGGTCTCAATTCGATTCCAGTCCGCGCATGGCGCAGGTCGCCACCTTGCTGCTGAGCCAACGCCTCGATGCCACTACAGGCAACCTAAGCGGCAGGATCGAACGGCCTGAATCTGTTGAGACCCATCGCCCCCAATGGCCTAACCCACAGGCCAAATCCATAGGGGAGAACTCAACGCAATCGCATGCGTCGAAGCACCATCGTTCCGATCTCCTGCACCTCCGCGACCCCGAACGCCGAACCCATGAGGCCAAAGAAGGCCAAACCCAACAGGCTTGGTATTCCGACGCGGGCTAACAAACCAAACCAACCCAAGGGCCAGTCCACCCCAAGGGACATCCCCCAAACGATGCAGCCGGTCAGAACACCCGCTAGAAGCAATCGCGTTATATCCATCCCCCAGGGGATCAGCGTCATCGCGGGCATGCGGCGTTTGAGCACCAGCAACAACATCAAGCAGGTCAGAACGTTGATGGCAACGGTGGCCAACACCAGGCCTGATGCACCGAAATTAAAGGGCGACTGATTCCCCCATGGGGTAGGACCACCCACCAACACCCAATCAAAGATCACATTGAGGCCGATTCCCGCCAGAGACAGACGGAATGGTGTTGTGCCATCTCCTAGGGCATAGAACACCCTGACCAACACATCACGTCCGAGATAGGCGGGCATCCCCAGCCCGTAAGCCATCAGTAATGCCGCCACCAACTGTGCAGCAGAGGAATCAAACGCGCCGCGTTCGTACACCAGGGCCACGATTGGAGTGCCCAGTGCGATGAATAAAGCTCCGATCGGAACCATGGAAGCGGTCGAGAGCATCAACCCCTGGCGAATGCGGGCCAGCAACTGGGGCTGATCCTCGGGAGCAGTCAAGCGCGCAAATGTAGGCAGCAAGGGCACCAACAACGCGTTAGAGATCAGGCCGAGCGGTGTCTGCACCAACAGGTTCGCGTAACCAAGACCCGCTGCCGCACCAACGATGCCTGAGGCAAAGAAAAGATCGGTGAACACATTGATTTGCAACATCCCGGACGACAACGTTGCAGGCCCCATCACCCGCCAAACCTCACGAACGCCAGGATGGTTCCAGTCCCACACCAACTTGAAACGAGCCAATCCTTGCCGCATCAACGCCGGCAGCTGGATGAGCCACTGCGCGAGGGCTCCAACCAGCGTTGCAGCCGCCAAGACAAGGCCACCAAGCATGGCGAAGGACGGTGCACCGATCTGTCCTCCGAGTTGCCACCAAAGGAGGCCAACACCAAGCATCAGCGCAAGGCTCGACATCAGCGGTGAAATCGCTGGGATCCAAAACTCATCGGCGGCATTGAGCGAACCAAAACCCAGACCAATCAGCCCGGCCAAGAACGCCATCGGTGCCATGACTTGCAACTGCACAACCGCAATCTCATGCAATTGCGGACTCAGGCCGGGGCCGACCAACGTGATCAAGGGATCAGCTGCGAGCACCAACAAAACAGTGACCACAAGAAGAAGCGCGCTAACCGTGGTGTTCAGAGCAGCAAGAATGTGCGCACCCTCCTCCCGTGGTCGCCGACTGAGAACACTCACCATGGCGCTATGAAACGGCCCATTGATGCCCCCGAGGAGGATCAATAAAAAGCCCGGCAAGACGTAGGCGTAGTTGTAGGCGTCATAAGCAGCACCCACACCAAAAGCGGCTGCAATCACAAGCTGTCGGACCAACCCTCCCGCCTTGCTGAGCAGGGTGCCAAGGGTGACCACCAATGCAATGCCCTTCAGTGAACGCGCCATTGAGGCCTTAGCGATGGCCGCATTGTGGGGGCGTATCGGGGCAGCATGGGGAGACATCGGCTAGCGCCATGACCGGCCTTCCCCCCTTGGGCATGCCCTTGCTGGAGTTCGAAACGCTGCAAGAGGGTGTTCTTATCAAGCGATACAAACGGTTTCTGGCAGACATTGAACTCAGCAATGGAGAGCTCGTAACCGCCCACTGCGCGAACACAGGCCCGATGACGGGCGTTCTTATCCCAGGGCAACGGGTACGCCTAAGGCATGCGCCATCACCCAAGCGCAAGCTGGCCTGGACCTGGGAGCAAGCGGAGGTTCCTGGCGCTGATGGTCAGCCGTGCTGGGCCGGTATCAACACAGCCCTCCCGAATCGATTGATCCGAGCCACGGTCGAAGCCGGATGCCTATCCGAGCAGTTGGGAGCCATCGGCAACATCCGTGCTGAGGTGCCCTATGGGACCAACCGTCGAAGCCGGATTGATTTGTTGCTGACTCCAGCTGAGAACAATCCCGATCAGCGCCTGATCTACCTCGAAGTGAAAAACACAACCTGGACCGACGGAACCACGGCCCTGTTTCCAGACACCGTGACGGAGCGCGGCCAAAAACATTTGGTGGAATTGATGGGTGTGATTCCAAACGCAAGAGCCGTTTTGGTTCCTTGTTTAAGTCGTCCTGATGTGATGGATTTCGCACCAGGCGACGAGGCAGACCCGCGCTATGGCTCGCTATTTCGCGATGCATTAGTCGCAGGCGTTGAAGTTCTTCCCTGCTGTTTTCGTTACCAATCCAACGAAATCAGCTGGCAAGGAATCCGTCCGGTCAAGAAATTTCAGAATCTGTAGCAATAGGAACACTTATTGGCGAAAGCAGGCGACAACTTGTACAAGTTCGTGGGGATACACCTCCACGTTTTTCCGCAGTTTTTGCTCTCTCGCTCATGACAACTGCCTATCAATCGCCACCGTTGCGAAAGCGTAAAACGCTTCAAGAAGCAAGTCTTTTGAACGGTCCCATGCTGCTGCTTAACAGCATCAGGGGATTCAGCTCCAACCGCGCCGCCATCTGGCTCGCTTGCGCACCGCTGGCATTGCTTGGCCTCGGCATCTTTACCTTGTCGGCCAAGGCTGAAGAGCTTCCTGAACTATCAGCAGCTTTTCTCGCTAACAATCTTTGGCTGTTGGTCGCCACAATCCTGGTGATCTTCATGAATGCCGGCTTCGCCATGGTCGAAGCCGGCATGTGTCGTCAGAAAAACGCCGTCAATATCCTCGCCAAAAACCTGTTCGTATTTGCCCTCGCGGTGACCGCCTATTGGTTTGTGGGCTACTCCTTCATGTATGGCGATGCTGCGATCGACGGCTGGCTGTACTTCGCAGGATTCTTCTTCGATCCAGCCGTTACCGCTGAAACCATCAGTGAAGCTGGCCTTGTGCCAACGGTTGATTTCCTCTTTCAAGCCGCGTTTGCTGGCACAGCTGCCACCATCGTTTCCGGCCTGGTAGCCGAGCGAATCAAGTTCGGCGAGTTTGTGATCTTTGCCCTCGTGCTCACCGCCTTCATTTATCCAGTTGCCGGCAGCTGGGAATGGAACGGTGGTTGGCTCAACAGCATCGGCAACAAGGAATTCATCGATTTCGCCGGTTCCTCAATCGTGCACTCCGTGGGTGCCTGGGCTGGTTTGGTAGGCGCCATGTTGCTTGGTCCCCGCATCGGTAAATACGTCGGCGGAAAAGCGCAAGCCATTCCCGGCCACAACATGTCGATTGCGACACTTGGTTGCCTGATCCTTTGGATTGGTTGGTATGGCTTCAATCCTGGATCCCAACTCGCGATGGACCAGTGGGTGCCTTACGTCGCTGTTACCACCACCCTGGGTGCAGCTGGTGGTGCCATTGGCGCCACGGTGATCTCCACGATCACCTCTAAAAAGCCTGATCTCACCATGATCATCAATGGCATCTTGGCCGGTCTCGTCAGCGTGACCGCCGGTTGCGGCAACCTCACACTGGCGGGCTCATGGGTGGCTGGATTGGTGGGCGGCATCATCGTGGTGTTCGCCGTTTCGGCCCTCGACAACGCTGGAATTGACGATCCTGTCGGCGCCTTCTCCGTCCACGGCGTGTGTGGCGTGTGGGGCACTGTGGTGATCGGCCTTTGGGGCTTTGATGTTCAGGGCGACGGTTCCCCTCTCGGCCTTCTCGTTGGTGGTGGCATTGAGCAGCTCGGCATCCAGGCCTTGGGCGCTGGTGCTTACGCCATCTGGACCGTGGTTACCTGCTTCATTGCTTGGAAGATCATCGGCGCCCTCTTCGGCGGCATTCGTGTCACCGAACAGGAAGAAACCGAAGGCCTCGACATCGGCGAACACGGAATGGAGGCCTACGCAGGTTTCTCCACCACGAATTAAGTCCTCAAGAAGGATTTCCTTCAGCCCGGCCCACCGGCCGGGCTTTTTTATGCCCTGAATCCCCCGCAGGCCCCATAGAGTTAGTTCATCACAGCGCCCGCCATGGACACCCACGCCTTCAAGCGCTCCCTCCACCACTCAGAGCGATACAACCGGCGCGGGTTCGGGCGAGCCGAAGAAGTAGCCGAAAACCTTGAGCAGGCCTATCAAAGCGGACTCATCGGCACGATTCGCGATAACGGCTACAAGCTCACCCATGGACGCCTCAATGTTCACTTGGCCGAAGCATTTGGCTTCTGCTGGGGCGTCGAACGGGCCGTCGCGATGGCCTACGAGACGCGGCGCCATTACCCAAGCGAGCGGTTGTGGATCACCAACGAAATCATCCACAACCCCTCCGTCAACGATCATCTGCGCGAGATGGACGTTTTGTTTATTCCGGTTGAGAAGGGGGTGAAAGATTTTTCAGGAGTCACGTCCGGCGACGTTGTGATTCTTCCCGCCTTCGGGGCCACCGTTCAGGAAATGCAACTGCTCAATGAACGGGGTTGCCACATCGTGGACACCACTTGTCCATGGGTCTCCAAAGTGTGGAACACCGTGGAGAAGCACAAGAAGCACACCTTCACCTCCGTCATCCACGGCAAGGTGAAGCACGAAGAGACCCTGGCGACCAGCTCATTTGCCGGAACCTACCTCGTGGTTCTGGATCTCGAAGAAGCCCAGATCGTTGTTGATTACATCCTCGGCAAAGGAGATCGCGAAGCATTCATGCAGCGTTTCGCCAAAGCATGTTCAGAAGGATTTGATCCAGACCGTGACCTGGAGCGACTCGGTGTCGCTAACCAAACCACCATGTTGAAGAGTGAAACCGAAGAGATCGGCCGCATGTTCGAGCGCACCATGCTCAGCAAGTACGGCCCCACTGATCTAAACGAGCATTTCTTGGCGTACAACACCATTTGTGATGCCACACAAGAGCGGCAAGACGCCATGTTCTCCCTCGTTGACGAGCCCTTAGACCTGTTAGTGGTGATCGGGGGCTTCAATTCGTCTAACACCACCCATCTGCAGGAAATCGCCGTCAGTCGTGGCATCCGATCGTTCCATATCGATACGCCTGACAGGATCGACGAAACAATCAACTCCATTGAACACAAACCTCTGTCCGAGGATTTGAAACGCGATCAAGTCTTTCTGCCAGCTGGGCCTGTGACCGTAGGAATTACGTCTGGAGCATCTACTCCAGATCGAGCGGTGGAAGCCGTCATCGAAAAGTTGATGCGCCTCAGCGAAAACTGACGCCAATCAGCTTTACATTGGTTCATCTTTCCCTGGTCTTGCACCAGCCAACTCTCGATTTTGTTGCTCTTGTCGCGCACCGACACCGTCAATTTGCGTCATGAAAATGACCCCCAGGTGCGCTGCTACCGGAGCGAGTTCTCCGATCAGATGGAGATGATGTCGGCAAGCGACCAAGTCGAGGAGTACTTAGATCGCCACCAGGGCTGGTTCGAACGCTGTGCCGCTCCGATGCGAGTGCATCCGATCGACGCCCAGTCCTACGACCTCACCCTCGGAAAATTTGGGAACTTCGGGTTCGAAGTTGAGCCCACCATTGCCCTACGACTCCTGCCCCAACACAAGGGCATCTATCGAATCGAAACCATCCCATCGACCCCCAAAGCGCAAGACCTAAGAGAGCACTACGACGTTGACTTTCAAGCCAGCATGCACCTCATACCCCTGGAGGAGAGTGGTGATGAACCCAATCCCAAGGGGCAAGTCGGTACGTCGGTTCAATGGGATCTTGATTTGTCCGTTTGGATACGTCTGCCAAAAGTGATCACCATGCTTCCGGACAATCTTGTGCAATCCAGCGGTGACCACCTGCTCAAGCAGATCGTGCGTCAGATCTCGCGGCGACTGACCTGGAAAGTGCAAGAAGACTTCCACGCTTCCCATGACTTGAGCTGCCCGCCTCGACGACGAGCAGCGTTCTAACCACAAACAGGACTCAACGAACGCAAAGGTTTTTTAACGGCTCGTCCAAATCTTGTTGACGATCTCCATACCACTGAAGGCCTGCCAAAGAAACAGGGTGAGCATTCCCATGTTCAGGCCAACGTGGACCTTGCGAGCAATCACATTTCCCCGCTGCATCAGTGGGGAAAGCGAGGCCGCGACTGCCAGCATTCCTGTCATCGCTAAGCCCACCAGGAGGTGAGGGCCAACAAACAACTTGTCGTTGTTGAGGTAAGTCACCGCCATTCCACCCAGGGTTGCGAGCGTCATCAACGCCAAAAGGATGCTTCCCCAGAGGTAATGGCGCTGAGCGAATTTCTTGGGCACAAGAAGCTTGCGCTGCTCGGGAGTCCCGGTTCGAGTTCTCTTGACCTTGATGCCGAGATAGAGCGCCCAACCACCGGTTGCCAACAAACTCCACTCCATCAATGGGTGGGCGAAATTCAACGTGAATGGGAGGGTGGCCAGCATTGAAGGTGTAACGGCTCTGCCGCGAGGCTAAGAGTCCACGGGACCCCCCCACCTCAGTGGAGGAAGTGTCGACGGCCTGTTAAGAGCATTGCGAGCCCAAGTTCGTCACAGGCCTTGATCGAATCCGCGTCGCGCAAGCTGCCACCTGGATGAATCACAGCCGTGATTCCATGGCTGGCTGCCAAACGAACGGTGTCGTCAAACGGGAAGAATCCATCACTGGCCAGCACTGCCCCTGTGGCTTGATCCCCAGCCGCATCAAGCGCGAGGCGCGCCGAACCAACCCGGTTCATTTGACCAGCCCCTATACCCAAGCTCTGTCCCTTGGAGGCGACCACGATGGCGTTAGACCGCACATGACGCACCAGTCGCCAAGCAAACTCCAAATCCAGCTGCTCTTGGGAAGAGGGAGGCCGCTGACTCGCCACGGTCCACTCGCTTGGTGTAATCGCTTGATCGTCGAGGTCTTGAACCAGTAATCCACCGAGAATGCTGCGGACGTGGTCTGGGCCCGCCGCATCGATCGCTGCAGGCTGGAGCTCTAACAAACGCAAATTCGCTTTGGCGGAAAGAATCTCTCTGGCTTCTGGAGAAAAGCTTGGCGCCACGACGCATTCCAAAAACAAGCTTTTCAATTCCCCTGCCGCTGCAGCGCTCACCAGGCCATTGATGGCGACAATTCCCCCAAAGGCACTGACGCGATCAGCATCCAAGGCCCTTGTGAGTGCGGTCGACACATCCGAACCGATGGCAACACCGCAGGGGTTGGTGTGTTTCACCACCACCGCGGCTGGCTGAACAGCCGGCTCAGCTCCATCAGAGCCGTAGCCGAACTCCCGCACCATGGCGAGAGCAGCTTCGAGATCCAACAGATTGTTCGTGCTCAGTTCCTTACCTTGCAGCTGAATCGCACCGCCCCAACCCTGCTCGGCATGGCTGAACCAACGAGCTTTCTGATGAGGGTTCTCGCCATAGCGGAGGGCTTGACGCAAAGGGACTGCCTCAAGCCAAGGTGATGCTTCCGCGGCCACCGCCTGAGCCATCCAGCGGCTGATAGCGGTGTCGTAAGCCGCGGTGTGCTGGAAGGCTTCAAGGGCAAGTTGACGGCGTAATGCAGCCGGCACTTCACCACCGGCCTGAGCCATCGCTTCAAGCAAACGGTCGTACTGATCTGGGCTGGTCAGAACAGCAACGTCTGCATGATTTTTTGCGGCAGAACGCACCATGGTGGGCCCACCAATATCAATGTTCTCGATCGCTTGATCCCAGGTGACATCAGCCTTGGCCACTGTTTCCCGGAAGGGATACAGATTCACGACCACCACATCAATCAACTTGATCTTTTGTTGTTCAAGATCTTCTTGATGGGCCGCATCACCACGCTTGGCCAAAATTCCACCGTGAACACGGGGATGCAGTGTTTTGACGCGGCCACCCAAAATCTCAGGGGCCCCGGTGTACTCGGAAACACGGGTAACCGGAAGACCAGCCTGCTCAAGCACCTTGGCGGTGCCACCACTGGAGAGCAATTGATAGCCATGGATTCGATGCAGAGCCTCGGCCAACGGCAAAAGCCCAGATTTGTCGGACACACTCAGCAGAGCGACAGGAGCCATCAGGCGACATGACTAAGTCTTGAGCCAACCTACGCATGAGTTGATCAAACATCCGGATGCCTCAACGCCTTGTGCTGCTGCATGGATGGGGCGCAGCAGCCGCTGACCTACAACCCTTAGGCGAGCAGTTAGCAGCCCAACACCCAGAACCACTGGACATTGTTTGCCTCGAAGCACCAGAACCACACCCGTCACCAGGCGGGCGTCAGTGGTATGGACTCTTTCCATCGGACTGGGATGCAGTCCCCACCGCTGTTCAACAGCTCACATCACGCTTACTCGACGTCGCGAGGGATGGCATTCCGCTCGAGCGCACCGTTTTATTTGGCTTTTCGCAAGGTGGAGCGATGGCCCTCAGCTGCGGCTGCAGGCTTCCCCTCGCTGGCGTGATCACTTGCAGCGGCTACCCCCATCCCGATTGGCAGCCACCCCTTGATCATCCCCCCGTTCTCGCCATGCACGGCAGTGAAGATGAGATCGTGCCGCCCGGTGCACTCGAGATGATCAAGGGGCGTCTTCATCCTGAGCGCTGCCAAGGCCTCCTATTCAAAAACGGCCACACCATCCCATTGGAGGTGATGCAGCCGTTAAGAGACACACTTCAAACGATGTTGAAGTCGCCTTAATCAAACGAAGGCGTATTCGTACTCTTCCATTTCCTCCCAGTCATCGGAGGTGAGATCCAGACCCTCGAACAACGTGTCCTCGCCAACGGAGTCGACGATAATTTTCAGGGAAGGAAAGAGAAAGTGGTTCTCTTCTGCGTACTGAGCACTAAACAAACCTTTCTCACCCCAGAAGAAACGGTCTGTGGTGTGCTCGTTACGACGCACATTCAACAAAGCCGGTGGTACGAGACCGCCTTCAGCGATATAACGGCGTGCGGCGGTAACAGGTTTGTATTCGCCAGTCTCTAAATGGTGCGTTTGAACATGCGCAAGAACTCTTTGTCCAGCAAGCCTGCGACGGCTAATGCGCTTTCTTTTCTTTGACATAGAGAAATCCCCTGAAGGAGAACGATTTAGGGATGGACGCAATGGCAGACGGAAATCGAGCAAGTGGAATCACCGTTTCGATCTCTTCGCCGCAAGTGGGTCGACGGGAAACGTCGGACGCTGGGGGTGGACCGCATCAGGACAGAGAGGCAAAGCCCCAACCGTCAAAAGGACACCAACACCTCAGCAATGCCAAAGTGGATATCCAGCGGAGAACTCATCTGTCTCTGCTGTAGCCGCGATTGCATCAAGAGTGCAACTTTTATGCGCGTTGGCGGGCATTCGCTCTTGACGAGCTGCGCCTCGGTCGATAACCAGATCTTAAGACTTTTCTCAGATTTATCAAGTCAGTCAGCGCGATGGGCCTGACTCATTTCACCGTCAGAAGCCCATGCAACTCACTGATCGGTTCCTCGACTTCGCAGACCAGCAGCTGAATCCTGTGGTGTCGCTCATGGGTTTTACCCATCTCGGGTTGTACCTAAGCGCGCCACCAGACCAAGAGGGGCCTCCGCTCATCCTGATCAAGCAATGGTCGTCAACGAGCCGTGCCTTGCCCGCAGCAGATCTGGATCCAGAACTCAGGCAAGCCAGTGAAGAGCGCCGCTGGTACCCGCTTCAGGATGGTGGATTGATTCTTGGTGCCCTTCGCGCCGAACTCGCGCCAGGCCTCAGCTGGACTGCAGACCTCGAAGAGGAGATGCGGCGATGCGCCCTAGCGATCAGCCACGCCCTCGGACGCGATCTGGAGTGCGTTCAGCTGCAGGAGGAGCTCCACCAGCAACGCAATCAACTCAAAACTCTGGTGCACCAGCTCCGCAACCCTTTAGCAGCACTGCGCACCTATGCCCAGTTGATGATGCGCCGCCTGGAACCTGATAGCGCCCACATCTCCCTCGTGGACGGCATCCTGACGGAGCAGCATCAACTGGGGCGTTACATCGATGCGATCGAAAACCTAGGGCAACAACGCCTCCCGAATGGTCCTGAGACTTCAACGGCTTACTTGCTCCCTCCTGGCGCAGCACCGCAGCGGGAAAGCCTGAAAGAACTCCTGTTGCCTCTCATCGAGCGGGCCAGTGCAACAGCCAGCCTTCAGGGCCGTCCCTGGCATGGTCCCTCAGAGTGGCCGACCTGGAGCACCCACTCCGCTGGAGATGGCAGCACGGCTGAGATCGTTGCCAACCTGCTCGAGAACGCTTTCCGCTACAGCCCGCCGGGATGTTCCATCGGTCTCGCCTTACTGCCCGATGGTCTTTGCGTTTGGGATGACGGTCCTCCGATTTCAAGCGAAGAACGAAAGCTGATTTTCCAACGTGGCGAACGGGGCACCACCAGCCGCGATCGCCCTGGTACCGGCCTTGGATTGGCATTAGCTCGAGCCTTGGCTGAGCGCAATGGTGGCCATCTCACTCTGAGCGTTGAGCCATGGCGGGTCCAAACCAACCTGCCGTCAAAGGGCAATGCATTTCAGCTCAGTTGGCCGCAGCCAGCCCTGCCAGCAGCAACAGCGTGATCACCTCGGTCACCACCTCCACGGCGCCATAGCTATCGCCGGTATGGCCGCCAAGACGACGCCCCAAACGCTCTGCAACGCCGACCGCGACTGGAGCGCCAATCAGCAGGAGCAGGGGAGTGACGAAAGGAGCGAAGGCCAAACAAGCAACCACCGTTGGCACCACATCCCACCACGGTTGTCCATAACGCCGATGAAAACCCGCGGTGCCATCCGAGCGGAGATAGTCGAATCGGGCCATCGCCCACAGGGGCGAAACACGCCCCCAAAACCCCGCCAGGATCAAAGCCAAAGGCGCTTGCTCGTGGAGCTGGAGCAAGGCGGCGAGCTGAAGCAACAGCACAACAGCTAAGGCCAACGCACCACTCGCTCCCACCCGGCTGTCTTCCATGGCCTCAAGGCGTCTCGCGGCCCCAGCAGCCAAGCCATCGGCGGTATCCATCAATCCGTCGTGATGCAGACCACCACCAAGCCAAATACCGCCTGCGATCACGACTGGTGCCAAGGCAACATCACTCCAACCCAGTCCACTCAAGCCCCACCACAGCAGGGCCTGCAGCACTCCGATCCACAGCCCAATCCATGGAGCAAAGCGGGCTATGCGTTCAAAGCGGGGCCTCGGCCAAGGCCAGGCCGGCAACACCGAATAAAAAATCCAGGCCCCCGCCAAATCCGACAACCAAGGGAAAACAATCCTGACGATCCCAGCCTTCATGCGATAAATCCGTTGTTTTGCCATGACGTGCAGCGGCAAGCTTGGATCGGCTGAACCTTAGGTTCAGCAAAAGCGGGATAACCGCCGTGTTCAACTTCGAGATCAGCGCCCATTGCCCCCACACGAAGGGCCGCTGTGGATGCTTTCACACCCCGCATGGCCCGGTACAAACCCCGCGGTTCATGCCTGTGGGCACCCTGGCCACAGTGAAAGGGATCAGCACAGAGCAACTGGCCCGCACGGGGGCCCAGATGGTGCTGTCAAACACTTATCACCTACATCTCCAACCAGGCGAACAGGTCGTCGCAGAGGCTGGAGGCCTACACCGGTTTATGGGGTGGGATGGGCCCATGCTCACCGACTCAGGCGGATTCCAAGTGTTCAGCCTCGGGAAACTAAACAAGATTGATGAACGGGGGGTGGTGTTTCGCAACCCGCGGGATGGGCGCACCATCGACATGACGCCAGAGCACGCCACCAACATCCAAATGTCCCTTGGCGCTGATGTGGCGATGGCCTTTGACCAATGTCCGCCCTATCCAGCCACAGAAAACGATGTGAAAGATGCCTGTCGACGCACCCATGCCTGGCTTGAACGCTGCGTGAATGCCCATACCCGAACCGACCAAGCCCTATTCGGCATCGTTCAAGGAGGTTGCTTTCCCCACCTCCGTCGCGAAAGTGCCCGAGCCGTGGCCGCCTTCGACCTCCCTGGCATCGCGATCGGCGGCGTCAGCGTGGGCGAACCAACGGACGACATGCATCGAATTGTGCGCGACATCGGTCCACTTTTGCCGCAGGATCGGCCCCGATACCTCATGGGGATTGGCACGTTGCGTGAGATGGCCGTTGCCGTTGCCAACGGGATCGATTTGTTCGATTGCGTACTCCCCACTCGCCTAGGCCGCCATGGCACAGCACTGGTGGGTGGAGAACGCTGGAACCTCCGCAATGCCCGCTTCAGGAATGACCACACGCCCCTTGATCCCACCTGTTCGTGTTTGGCCTGTACGAGCCATAGCCGCGCTTACATCCACCATTTGATTCGCAGCGACGAGCTCCTAGGACTCACATTGCTAAGCCTGCACAACATCACGCATCTAGTGCGATTCACCAATGCCATGGCTCAAGCCATTCAAGAGGGCTGTTTTTCAGAGGATTTCGCTCCCTGGCAAGAGGACTCACCAGCCCATCACACGTGGTAGCGTCCAATCTCAATGCCTGTTTAACGCTAGGGATGGCCGCCTTTACCCTCGATTTGATGGCTCAGCTGCCCGAGGCCTATCAGGCCTTTTCGCCGCTGATCGACATCCTTCCCTTGATCCCGGTGTTTTTCCTGCTGCTTGCCTTTGTCTGGCAAGCATCCGTTGGTTTCCGCTGATTCTTCAGCCAGTTTTGACAACCTGCCAAACGAAGGCCGGTAACGCCAACATGCGTTTCCATCGGCTTGGTTCTTGGACCAGTCGATAGAGCCACTCGATTTGCATCCGACACATCCAGTTGGGTGCTCTTTTTTTGGCACCGGCCCAAACATCAAAGCTTCCGCCAACGCCCATCCACAACCCGGCTTGTCCTTGCTGGACCCGTTGTGACCAGATTTCTTGGCGCGGCACGCCCAGCGCAATGAGGACCAAATCGGGTTGCAGGGTCTTGAGCTCTGATTCCAAACCGGGCCATGCCTCATCCGATTGATATCCATCCACGGCGAGAATCAGGTTGAGGCCTGGAAACGTCTGAGGCAAGGATGTTCTGATCGACTCCATCACCGCGGGGGATGCACCGATTAAGGCCACGCGCCAGCCATGGGATGCCGCGTAGCTCAACAGGCTCCAAGCCAATTCAATCCCTGCACTCTTGACGACACGCACGCCTTGTTTGGAGAGGGCCCAAACCACGCCTGCGCCATCAGGAATTACGAGCTGAGCGGTTTGAATCGCAGCACCAAGCTGCTCATCATCCCTAGCTGCCATCGTCATCTCAGCATTGAGGGTGACAATGCGTCCACCTCCATTGGCATGGAGACCTAAGGCAGCCGCTTGCACATCGCGGCAAGCATCCACCGGAACACCAAGCACATCACAACGCCGATGGTCATAAGGACTTGTCGTGACTGAATCCATGGTCATCCGTCCGCGTTGGAGAATTTAGGAGTGGTGATCGAGCCAGGCATGGTTGTGTCGACGACGGAACTCCCCCAAGACAACAGCCGTCGCGATGAGGTTCTTAAGCGACTCGATCGAGCCATCGAGAGGGTGGTCCTTGAACGACAGGATCCCATTAGTGGCTTGTTGCCCGCGAGTACGGCACACACCATCCATGGCAACTACGGCGATGCCTGGGTTCGCGACTGTGTGTACTCCATCCAGTGCGTCTGGGGGCTCACCCTCGCCCATCGTCGGCGTGATGGGAGCAGCAGCCCCAGAGCCTGGGAATTGGAGCAACACGTCGTCGCACTCATGCGCGGTCTGTTGCGCTCCATGCTGCGCCAGGCGAACAAGGTGGAACGCTTCAAAACCAGTCTGAATCCGCTGGATGCTCTTCATGCGAAATACGACGGATGCTCGGGGGACCCCGTCGTCGACGACGACGCTTGGGGTCACCTGCAGCTCGATG
This sequence comes from Synechococcus sp. BL107, assembly GCF_000153805.1. Classification (NCBI taxonomy): domain Bacteria; kingdom Bacillati; phylum Cyanobacteriota; class Cyanophyceae; order Synechococcales; family Synechococcaceae; genus Synechococcus; species Synechococcus sp. BL107. The sequence continues at coordinate 94,856 of NZ_DS022298.1, forward strand.
CCACTTCGTTATTTCTTCTCCAGCTTGGTCAGCTGACACGGGGTGGATGTGCCGTGATCCGGAGTCGGGACGAAGCCGACTTCATTCAGAACTTGATCCACTACATCGCTCGGGCATACCGCATCCCGGATTACGGCATTTGGGAGCGGGGTGATAAAGCGAACCATGGTTGTCCCGAGCGCAATGCCAGCTCGATCGGCATGGCCAAAGCCGCTCTAGAAGCCCTCGACGGGCTCGATCTTTATGGACCCCATGGGAATGGGTCTTGCCGCGTTTTGATTCCACAAGGGGCGATCGTGCGGCTACGGCGGGCCTTGGTGGGCTTGCTACCCAGGGAATCCGCCAGCAAAGAAGCCGATAGCGCCTGCTTATCGGTGGTGGGCTATCCGGCATGGGCCGTGGAGGACTCCGACTTGGTGGAGCGGACCCTGCGGCGGATCCGACGGGAACTTGGGGGCCATTACGGCTACAAACGCTTTCTCAGAGACGGACATCAAACCGTCGTGGAAGATGCGAGCCGACTGCACTACGAACCTGAAGAGCTGTCCAAGTTCGAAGGGATCGAATCGGAATGGCCCCTATTCCTCGCCTTCGAACTGGTCACAGCTTGCTGTGAACAGCGGTGGGATGAAGCTCAAAGCTGGCACACCAAATTGAAAAGGCTGGCCGTTCAGACCAACGGTGACGCGCTGTATCCCGAGCTTTATTTGGTGGAGAGGGATGCGATCGAGAACGAGAGACGCAACCCTGGCAGCCAACGCCGTATTGCCAACACCAACCTTCCGTTGATCTGGACCCAGAGCTTGGCCTGGCTCGGAGAAATGCTGCTGGAACGACTGATCACCCCAGCCGATATCGATCCCTGCAACCGACGCACACCCGCAGCGCTCGGTGCGGACTCAGTGCTGGTGGCCTTTGCACCTCAAACAGACGATGTACGGGAGGCGCTGATCGCCGCTGGCTGCCCCGTCGATGCAGAGGAAACAATCAGCGTCCACTCCTCCTCCTCCCTCAAAAACCATCTGAAATCAGCCGGCAACAACACACGCCTCGGCCTCAGCGGCCGCCCAGGACATCGAGTCGAAACCGAAGAAACCGCTCGGTTTTATCGACACAACGGACAACAACTGGTGTTTACACCCACCGTTTTAGAGGACAGCAACAGCTACCTCGCGGACGACACGCAGCAACTGCTCGACAGCGTTGTCGATGAACTGCACTTACTCCAACGTCACTGGAGAGGAAGCGGACTGCCTCTGCTTGTGATTCCCGTTAACAGCGCACTCTTTCAACAAAATCCTGAGATTTACATCCAACTCAGTCGACAGCTCGAGAGCGGCTCCCTCCAGACCATTTCAGTGCAATGCGATTACCTCAGTCGACTAGCAGCACAGGGGCAATGGGCCGATCTGCCAAACAATCAAACGCCCCTACGCGACATCAACGCCACTCCAGCCATCGTGCTCCGCGATGCCACGGATCTTCGTGATCTCACCGCTGCCGAAGAGCAAGAACTCGATGACATCTCGATTGAACAACTCACGCAGCGGTTATGGAGCAGTTCCTTGTTGCACGAACAAGCGGAGGTTTTGGAACTTCTCCAGCGCCGTTTGGGCTCACAAAAAGTTCAGCTCAGTCGTGGAAAGCGCCCGATCGAGCTTCGACAGCTGTTAGCGGAGGTGTATCAACACGGCTTGCGCTGCCAAGACTGGAATGTGGTGCGTCGTTGTGCGGGCGCTATGGGAATGGTGCACCCCCAGCTCGAAGATGCCCTAACCGATTTGCTTGTCCGCCAAAAACAGGTGGTGGTGGGCCGCAATTACACCGGTGAGTCCCGTTTAAACCAACCGCAAGACAGCACCGCGATCGCTGAGCGGATCGAACGCACCAGCGGGATTGATGCCCGCGAGCGGATGCTGGAACAAGAGCTGTTGCTCGCCCTAGACAGCATGGTCCGACGCGAGCCATCGCTGCTCGACGGGAGCCTCACCCTCCAGCTCGGGCAACTCCTGTTGCTGCTCACATCCGAACTGTCAGGGGAACAAGGCTTGAGTCAGGACGAGGCTTTTGAAGTCCTCTGCTGCGAACCTCCCCACAGGATTCGCAGCCGTCTTCGCACCGTACTTACCGATGTTGACCATGCCAAAGCCGCTCTGAAACGCAGTGAGCAGCTGCATGTGAGCGGGCGTGTGCAGTGGACGGTGCCGGATCCCCTGGAACGCCGTCCGGGCAACGGTGATTGGCTGCAACACCGAATTCGCCTTGGCTCACTCCAACAAGTGCCGCGTGATTTCTATGCGGGGATTTGGTCCTTGCTGCAGCACTGCCGCGGCCTCGTAATCGGCGACAAATTGGAACGCCGCAACCGACTGAATAGCCGTCTTGTCCTTGAAAAGACCCCAGGGGAACGTAATTTTGCGACTCTGGTCGATCACCTCTTAAGCCGAATCGAGGCTCCGGAATACCGCCAATTGTGTTGTGAGTGTTTGCTGTCACTCATGGCTTTCGTTGAGACCAATGCCGATGTGCGCTTCGACGATGATCTGGCACTCGATGTGGTGATTGGCCATGCAGTGCGGGTGGGATGGCAACACACCCACCCATCGATGCATGTGGATGACTACGCGAGGCACAAAGCCCAAGCTTGGGGGCAGTTCTACCTGGCCTCACCCGGGGATTGTCGGCGCTGGCAGGTGATTGCCCTCAAAGAGCTCGCTGAGCAAAATGGCCTAGTCTGAGTCAGGGCCATCAAGCTCGCATCAAATTGGTGCGGTCAGCGGATGACCAGAGTCGGGGTGTTCAACAGCCTGCTCGATCAAATCAGCCAGCTTGAGCGCTCTTGAGGCCTGAAGACCATCCACCGCTGGAGTCTCCCGTCCTCGAACGCATTGGAGAAAATGTTCTAGTTCGGCGTACAAGGGTTCGATCGACGTGGTGCTGACCTCTTCGATGAATCCATCGTTTCGATACAGCAGTTCTCCATGATCGGCAGAGACCCACTCATGGGCACGACGATGAATGTGCAGGGTGTGATTGAGAAAATCCGTTTCCACCAAGCTGGAACGGCAGTGCGCACTCAGACTGCGAATCTTGCGATGGCTCATCTTGCTGGCCGTCAGGCTTGCCACCACCCCGTTTTCAAAACCAAGTGTTGCGTTCACATAATCGATGGGTCCCTCAGCACTACGTCCTCCAGCAGCCGCTAGTCGCACCACCGGAGCTTGGGCCAACTCCAAGACCAAATCAATGTCGTGAATCATTAGATCAAGCACCACCGAAACGTCGTTAGCCCGATCGGAGTGTGGGCTATGACGACGGCCTTCCAACACCACAACCTCTTCATTCGCCACCACCTTGATGAGTTCTCGGAAGGCGGGATTAAACCGTTCGATATGCCCCACCTGTAAAAGGCGGTGAGCCTGATGGGCCGCATTGATCAGTGCCGTGGCTTCGTCTTGGCTGGCAGCAATCGGTTTTTCGATCAAAACGTGAAGACCAGCTTGGAGACAGGCCAAACCAACCGGGTGATGCAGCAAGGTCGGCACTGCAATACAGACCGCTTCAACCTCAGACAACATCTCGCGGTAATCCGCAAACCAACGGCAACCGAATTGTTCGGTGGCCATGCGGCCGCGTTCAGGATCTGGATCAGCAACGCCAATGAGATCAGCGTCGCGTAGAAGGCTCAGCACCCTGGCGTGATGCCAGCCCATATTGCCGATGCCGATCACCCCGACCTTTACCGGAACGATGGGGTCGGCAGACATCGGCTAGCCATTAAAGATGTGGGAAGACTATCGGCCTTCAGTCAGAAACCTCGTCCAAGTTCGGCAGAATCAGCCGAACACGATCAATTCGTGGCCCTGCCATCACGGTGATTTCAAACTGCAGACCCTGAAAACTTAGGGCTTCTCCTGCTGCAGGAATGTGCTGAAGCCTTTCCAACAGAAAGCCCGCCAAGGTGTGGTGGTCATCCGCTTCAGGCAGGTCTAAGTCGAGCTGCCGATTCAACTCAAAGATCTCAAGTTCTCCAGCCACTAACCAGGAACCAGGTCGACTCTCTTCCGCCTGCAATTCCGGTTCATCGGCATCGTCTTGAACCTCGTCACCAACAATTTCCCCCGTGAGATCAGCGGCCGTCACAAGGCCCTCCGTACCACCGTGCTCATCTACCACCAGCAGCAGGGGCTGACCGCTACGGATCATGGGAAGCAATTCGGCCAGCGTGGAGGTTTCCAAAACCCGAACCGCAGGTTGGAGATAGGGCTCCAAGGGCGAATTGGACTCCAGCTGTCCACGCGCAATCGGTTCAGCCATCTGCCGTAAATCCAGCACCCCGAGCACATCGTCGAGGGATTCACCGATCACAGGAAAACGAGCATGCCGAGTGTGGTGCACCGCCTCCATTAATTCTGCAAAGCAAACGCTGGCGGGGAGCGTCACCATGCCGGAACGCGGCACCATCACCTCTCGCACTTGCGTATCTCGAAGAGCAAACACCCCTTCAAGGATGTTGCGCTCATCCGGAAACAAGCCCGTAACCCGACCGGACTCGACCAAGGTTTCCAACTCACCAGCCGATAGGGCGGGCACCAAAACATCCCATTGGGGCGCTAGTCCTAGAAGCCGCATCAGCAAGCCAGCAAAAGCCTCCAGCAGATTGAGCAAAGGCGCGAGACAGCGCATCACCACCTCGAGCAACGGCGCCAGACGCAAAGCCGCTTGTTCTGGACGATTCAGCACCCACGCCTTCGGCAACAATCCCCCGAGGAATGTGGCCAGCAACACAATCAGCACAAACAACGAGGCGTCCCGCCAAGCCACACCGAGCGATCCATCGGACCAAAGACGCCCACCCAAGCCTCGACCGGCCCAGCCAAGGGAGACCAACGCCAAAGTGGCGCCAAGTTGGGACGCCATAAGCGCTCGCCGCAGCCTTCTCTGCAAACGCTGGATCGCCTGGGCTCCGGTATGGCCTTCTTCAACGAGCAACTCGACCCGACTGGGCCGTAAGCGCAATAACGACACCTCCGCCGCAGCGAAGAATGCCGGCAAAACCAACAAAACAGCTAGTAGAAAAAGCCGCATCAAGTGACGTCAATGGGGGTCGCGGGGATCGAACCCGCCTTAGGCGAATTATGAGTTCGCTGCATTCACCAGATTGCTAGACCCCCCTCTCACGAGTGTTACCACAAGGGGGTAACCAAGGGAATCTCCAGTTGTGCCGGAGGTTGCCCCTGCTCCAACGAAAGACTGGAGCCAAAGCCATTGGCAATGTCTTGGGTGCGCCACGGGCCGGGAGGGCTCTGCTCTTCGATCAAGGCCTCAACGGTGTTCTCAATCGCGGAAGCGTCCCAAACAATCGTTTGATCAGGGAAGCCAAAGCCCATCAGCTGGTTACCACCCTTGCCAGCCACTGCAATCCCCAAAAGGTCGGTGATTTGATGGGTCACATCAATGCCCCGGACAAAGGGCGCTGTCCAGGTGTACATCCGCCGGTTGAGCAATGCGGAGCTGGTTTCCCTAGGGCCACAGGTGGTGACTTCAACAGGCACCAAGCCAGACCCTGCAGATGGATCCGGCGCCTCAAGGGTGGTCGTGCACACCACAGGACCAGCCTTGACAGGGGCAGCCATCTGCGAAAGCGCCATCTCCGAAACCGCCGTGGCCATGAAGGCCGTCAGCAAAGCTGAAAATTTCCTCATACCCAGCGGCACAAACATCTGTCCCCTCTCAGCGCAAACTAAGGACATCTGTGACCACTGGCCAGTCCCATGTCCACCTCGCCCGGACTCACCGAGGAGCAGCGCAGCGACTTGATGCGGCGCTTGGCCACATCGGCCTACAAACGTGGCAATTTCACCCTCGCCTCTGGACGCCAGAGCGAGCACTACGTGAATTGCAAGCCGGTGAGCCTCAGTGGGGCAGGGCTACTCCTGATCAGCACGGCAATGCTCAGCCACGTGGAGGACCAGTCCGTTGCGGTGGCTGGCCTCACCCTTGGAGCGGACCCTCTCGTGAGCGGAGTGGCCATGGCGGCCTCCTTGGCCCACCACAACTTGGACGCATTGATCGTGCGGAAAGCCGCGAAAGGACATGGAACTGGGGCCTGGCTTGAGGGGCCTCTCCCACAGCCCGGCGCTCTGATCACGGTGCTGGAAGACGTTGTGACGACCGGTGGGTCATCCCTCAAAGCCGTGAACCAACTGCGCGAAGCTGGTTACGTCGTGAACCGTGTGATCACGATCGTGGATCGCGAGGAGGGAGGAGCGGCAGCCATGGACGCCGCGGAACTCGAGCTCATCAGCTTGTTCCGGCTATCCGAAATTTCAGCCTTTGCATCCACACTCAACCAATGACTGGGGCTCTTCACTGGGATTCAGCCTTCCCATTGCTAAGGCTCGAAGGGGAAGGAACCCGCAACTTTCTTCAAGGACAAACCAGCGCAGATATGACCGATACCCCTGAGGGGGCTTTGGTTCAAACCTGCTGGCTCAGCGCGACTGGTCGATTGCGAGCCCTCTTGGAAGTTCGCCTTCGGGCCAACGGTGCGGATGTGCTTGTTCTTGCTGGCGACGCGACGGCCGTAGCGAAGGGATTCGACCAAGTGATTTTTCCGGCAGATCGGGTGCGCTTGCAACCCATCACAGAACAGCGCCGCGTTCAACCCCTCAGCAAAACCATTACCGCGCTGTGGCTCGACCATGACTCACCATTACCGCCGAGCTGGACCAGCAATCCTGCTGATTCAAAGCAATTGGAGCGCTGGCGTATTGAACAAAGACTGGCTTTTGGCGCTGGCGAGTTGAACGCTGATGCCAATCCCTTCGAGCTGGGATTGACGGATCTCGTAAGCCTTAGCAAGGGGTGTTTTCTCGGACAGGAAACAGTTGCCAAGCTCGCCAACCTCGGCGGAACGAAGCAGGAGCTCAGGGGATGGATCTGCAACCACGTGCCTTCGGTCGGCGACACCTTGCGCGCCAACGGCGAACGAGCAGGAACAATCACCAGTGTCCTCGACACACCGGAAGGGTCCATCGGTCTTGCTTTGGTGCGGCGTCTGCATCTTGGGGCGGAAACCCTGGATGGCTCAGACGGCCAGACCGTGCACATGAACCCCTTGCCAGCGGATCAGCGTCCAGCGGTCGGCTGATCCAAAACCGGCCCTGATTTGAGCAAATGATCTTCCTTCAGGATCCATTCCGCCACAGCCCAAGTGGCTCGGCAATCGTCTTGATTGTATTGAAAAATCCAGGCCAAACCATGACGGGAACCTCGACGCTTCGGACCTTCCCCCAACCATTGCCGCCACCAGAGCAAAGCCCGCGCACCATCCACGCCAGGCTGGCTCCAATGAAACCCACGCCAAGCCGCAACCGACTTGAGCCCATAGCTGCCGAGTGGCAATCGCCAGTGGCTCCGAATCCTGGAGTGCACATCCACTAAACGTCGCTTCAATCGACGCAATTGCGCATCAGACGCACCCTGTCGTTGGGCCAAACGACGAAGTGACAGGGTTTCCGTTTCGCCGTAATGCAGGATCGGCCAACCGTCGTATCGACTCAACAAACGTTGCAGTCGAAGCCAACTGCGCTGTTCTCCATGCTCAGCCATCACAAGTAACGGGTGGTAGGTGGCTGCCGCAAGATCCCAACGACCATCGCTTTGACGCGGCAATCGCAGAAAACCATGCAAGAAATCATGGCGTGCATCGGGGTCGGACTCGATGTCGTAGAGCAGAACCCCAGGCGCTCCCTGCAGTTCAGGCAAAGCGGGGGTGCCATCCAACCGTTCGACCAGGCCATCACGCTGGGCCATGGCCTGGGCAACCAGAGCTCGAGCAACGTCCCCATGCTGCTCACCAAACCGTTCCATCTCAACGGCCAACCGTTCTGGATTAGCCGATGCGAGGTCGTTGAGGCCATGAATCCCAAGCTCCTGCAGCATGTCGCGCCGCTTTGCACCGATGCCACTCACCTCGCTGAGATGGCCATCCGCCGCCGCAACGCGGCTACAACTCTCACGCCAACTACATAGCGTGCACTTGCGACGATCCGCAGCCAAGGATGGTGGTTGAGGTCGTTCTAAATCGGCCTTGAGTTTCCGAAGCGCCTCGCTGAGCTGCTTTCGCAGCCCACTCGTCAGCCTGATCCGTTCCCGCTCCAGGCGACGTCCACCGCCACCCAACACCAAAAGCTCGGGTACGGGGCTCGCCTGATAGGCCTCTAACAAATGGCCCATTAGGGCAAGGGGCAGTTGATGCTCCCTCGTGATCCGCCTGCCTTGGCGCGCCAAAACAGGTTGATAAGCAAACGAACCCCAGCGGCTTTGACCTGTCACCCGAAGCAACAGCGGTGGATGGGCCTCTACGCGCTCACCAGAGGGTCCTGCCCCTTTAAGACGCAACCCCACTATCCCTTCTTCACCAGCAGCACAGGCGGCTACGCCATGGCCTGGCTTATGCGGAAGCAACGCAACAAATGATCGTTGCTGATCATCAAGCAGCAGGTTGCGATGGGCGGTCCATCGCCGCTGATTGACATCTCCATGGCGATCCAGCCATGCCTTTCGGCGGCAACGCAACCAGCTGCGCAGCAGCCGATCCGTGAGGACGTTGTCGGCGAGCGGGGTGGCACCCATACGCTGACCTTACGGCCATGGGCTGCTAAATCCATTCCACTGCAGGGTGTCCCCATGGCATCGGCTCCATTACCGCTCGGCCCAGCTCCAATTCAATTCGGCACGGATGGTTGGCGCGGCGTGCTGGGGGTCGACATCACGGTGGAGCGTCTGCTTCCCGTGGCGGCGGCCGCCGCCCAAGAACTCGCGCACCGCGCCCCCGAAGGCCTCGACAGCCGCACCGTGGTGATCGGCTATGACCGCCGGTTTCTTGCCCCTGAACTGGCGGAAGCCATCGCTGCCGCTGTCCGTGGATGTGAGTTAGAGCCGCTGTTAACGGACACACCCGTTCCAACCCCAGCGTGCAGCTGGGCCGTCGTCGAGCGTCGGGCTCTTGGAGCCCTTGTGATCACTGCGAGCCATAACCCTCCGGAATGGCTCGGGCTGAAAATCAAAGGCCCCTTCGGAGGCTCCGTGGAGGGGGATTTCACCGCGGCAGTGGAACGCCGGCTTGCTGCCGGCGGAATCACGATCCCGATCCAGGGCGAGGTTGCGCGGTTCCCTGGGCGAGACGAGCACCTCAATGGGCTTCGCACAAAACTGGATCTAGCCCCAATCATGGCGGGGCTTAAAGCGATGAAGCTCAAGGTGATCGTTGATCCCATGCATGGCTCCGCGGCGGGCTGCATCTCGGATTTATTCGGACCGGCTGGCGCGGGATGGATTGAAGAAATCCGCAGTGAACGCAACCCTCTCTTTGGTGGAAATCCCCCGGAACCTTTAGCGCCTTATCTGCAGGAGTTAATTGCAGCGGTCCGCGCCTCCACCGCGGCTGGCACTCCTGCGGTTGGGCTCGTGTTCGATGGCGATGGAGATCGCATCGCCGCCGTTGACGAAACGGGACGGTTTTGCAGCACCCAGCTGTTAATGCCCTTACTCATCGATCATCTGGCCCGTGCCCGTGCGCTACCCGGTTCGATTGTGAAAACCGTCAGCGGATCGGACCTCATGCGATTGGTGGCCGAGGCGCAAGGTCGAGACGTCCTTGAATTAGCTGTGGGTTTCAAATACATCGCGGCGGAAATGCTGACCGGAGATGTCTTGATCGGGGGCGAAGAATCTGGGGGCGTGGGCTTTGGCATGCACCTTCCCGAGCGGGATGCGCTCTATGCCGCTGTTCTGGTTTTGGAAGCTTTGGTGGAAGGCGGACAACCGCTTGGTGCGCGACTCACCGGTCTTCAAGATCAACATGGTGGAGCGAGTCATTACGACCGCCTGGATTTAAGACTCGCCAACATGGAAGCCCGCAAACGCCTCGAGCAGATCCTTGAGAAAGCCACTCCAACGGCAGTGGCTGGTGAAGAGGTGCAAGAGGTGATTCGGACCGATGGCATCAAACTTCGGATGGGACCAAGCCACTGGCTGATGCTGCGTTTCTCCGGGACAGAGCCCTTACTCCGTTTGTATTGCGAAGGACCCGATGCAGACCGCGTGCACGCCGTACTGACTTGGGCAGAACACTTTGCTGAGGCGGCATGACGAAGAACCGGGTGCTCGTGATCGCTAGTGGCAATCAAGGCAAAATTCTTGAATTTCAAGGGTTGCTGAACGGACTACCCCTGCTGGTAGAGCCGCAGCCGGAGGGTCTTGATGTGGAAGAAACGGGCACCACATTCGCTGCAAATGCCCGAATCAAAGCCCTTGCCGTGGCGCAAGCCACGGGACATTGGGCCCTCGCCGACGACTCGGGCCTGAGCGTTTCAGCCCTGAATGGCGCGCCAGGGGTGCACTCGGCGCGTTATGCCCCAACAGACCCTGAGCGCATCAAGAAATTGCTCGAAGCATTACGCCCCTGCCATGAGCGCTCCGCCTATTTCAGTGCAGCGCTGTGTATTGCCGCTCCGGATGGTGAGGTGTTGGTCGAAGTGGAGGGTCGCTGTGAAGGCCAAATCACCAAGGCCCCCCGCGGCGACCAAGGCTTTGGGTACGACCCAATTTTCGAGGTCAACAACACGGGCCGCACATTTGCAGAAATGGCCTTGTCCGAAAAGAAAAGCTATGGCCATCGAGGCCGGGCTTTCACCCTCCTGGAACCACTGCTGAAAAACCTCATTTCCACGGATTAACAACGAGCGCACATCACATCAGGACGCCAAGGGTGAAACCCTGTACGGTGCGATCTGACGCTGACGAGGTCGATGGCCATTGCCATGACCACGGGTTACAGCGCACAGACCGAAGGCGCACTGCTTTGCATCAATGCCGCCTCGGACTGGGCCCTGACTTGTGTAGACCAACTTTCTGCCCAGACCAGCTACGTGCTGATTGATTACGGCGCTGCCGATGGAGGCACTGCAGTTGGTCTTTGGAGCCAGGTACTGGATCGGTTGCACGCCAATCAACCCAAGGCCCATCTCACGCTGATCGGCAACGACCTGCCAAGCAACGACAACGTCGCTCTGGCTGAAAACTTGGCCCAACAAATTCCACGCACACCAAAACCAACGGTTTTAGTGAGCGCACGCAGCTTTTACGAACCCTCCGTCGCACCGGACACGGTGAGCTTTGGCTTCTCAGCTACGGCAATGCACTGGCTGAGCGAATCTCCGGGACCGCTCGAGACTCACACGCATGTGCTGGCATCAGGGGATTCAGAAGCCCTTGCACGATTCACAAACCAAGCACTCAAGGATTGGGCCTACATCCTGGAATTGCGCAGCTTGGAACTCAAAGTTGGTGGCCGACTCCTCACGGTGAACCTCTCCCGGGATGAGCAAGGTCGCTACCTGGGCCATAACGGCGGTGAAACCCGCAATGTGCACGACCAGCTCCATCAGATCTGGCGTGGCCTTGCAGATGAGGGAGTCATCACTGAAGAGATTTATAAAAAAGGCACTGTCCTGAATTTCTACAAATCCCCGGAAGAATTCATGACACCGCTGAAGGACACCAATTCAGCGGCTTATCGCAATGGCCTGCGTTTGGTGGACGAACGCACGGTGTATGTGAAGTGCCCCTACCGCCGTCGCTGGAATGAAGACGGCGACACGGCAACCTTCGCGGCTGGCCTGATGGCCACCATCCGGAGTTGGAGCCGGCACAGCTTTGCCTCCGTCGCAGGGGACACAATCGCGGATCAGGTGTATGACCGTCTTGAACAGCGCATTGCCGCTGCCCCAGATGAGTGGAGCCTGGATTACGTGGAGCATCACCAGATGATGGAGAAAGTTGCTTAATGGCCAATGCAACCAAGCCAGAGCCGACGGTGTCGGTTCTGGCTCAACACGTCTCAGCGCATCTCTCAGTCTTTGTCGTCGCAGAAAACACCGATTCGAAACGCCCAGCCAATGGTGGGTTAAGGCTTCTGAATTACCCAAGCGATGAAGCCTGCATTGCGGACGGTCAACGGTTAGCGGGTTTGATGACCCACAAGCACGACCTGTATGGCACCGGGTTTGCCGGCGGAAAAATTGTGGCGCGTGCCCAGGAACCCGCAGCGGTTAAGGACGAACTAATCAGCGTGACCGCAGGGCTGCTGGAGTCACTCGATGGCTCGATGATCACAGGATGTGACCTGAATACAAGTTTGGAAGACATGGAGCGACTGATGTCGCTCACACCCCATGTTCTTGCTGCCGTTGGAAGCCCTGTGGATGCCAGTGCTGCCACAGCCCACGGCACGCTCGGAGCCGTCGAAGCTGTGCTCAGCAGCGACCTGAAAGATGCACCCCCCGGAAGGGCCCTTGTCCACGGATGTGGGGCCGTAGGGGGCACCGTCGCAAAAACCCTTGTGGATCAAGGCTGGACCGTCTTCACCGTGGATCTCAACAGGGAGCGTGCTGGCTTGGCCGGTGCCACTCCACTGCCTCCCAGCTGCCCCTGGTGGGAAGTGAAAGTGGATCTGATGCTTCCTTGCTCAATCTCCGGTTTGATCAACTCAGAGATTGCAGAAGGAATGCGCACCAAGGCCGTGGTACCAGCGGCCAATGCTCCGTTTCAGAACCCTCAACTTGCCGACGAGCTCCGTCAGCGTGGGATCCCCGTCTTACCCGATCCCCTCGTAAATGCTGGAGCGGTGATTGCGGATTCAATTGAACGTTTTTCACCGCAAGCTTGGAAAGGTGCCGGTGCTGAAGACGTTTACGCCTTCGTTCGTGGCGAAGTGCGCCGAAGGGCCACGGAATACTTGTCGCAACGCGAACAAGGGCTATCAGTAGGGGATGCGCTCACCGAAGTCGCAGCAGACACCACCGATCCAATCGGCCTGAGCTTTAAAGACACCCCATGAGCAACAACCTTTCATCCCTCCCCAATCAAGCCTCCGTGGTGATCATTGGCGGAGGAATGGCCGGCTTAAGTTGCGCCGCTTCGCTGGCCCGGCAGGGCGTTTCAGATGTTGTGCTGTTAGAGGCCAAAACTCTGGCCCACGCCCAAGCCAGCAGCTTTGGCGAAACCCGGATGTTCCGGGAAATGTATTCCGACCCAGTGCTCTGCAAGCTGGCCCAAGAAGCGAATCGACTCTGGCGCGAAGAAGAAGTTCTCTCCGGGGAAACTCTGCGCGAAACCCACGGCTTGCTCTTTTACGGGGAAAGCTGGGATGAGGAAACCATCGAGGGATCAATTCCGGGCGCCCGGCGCGTCATGGACGACCAAGGCATTCCCTATGAAGCGTTGAATGCTGGTGAGATTTCAGCGCGGTTTCCTTTGAAGCCAAAAGCAGACTTCACTGGACTGTTTGAACCCACTGCCGGTGCCGTTCGCAGTGACAAAGTCATTGCCCATTGGAGAAAAACGGCTGAGCAAGCCGGCCACCTGTTGGTTGAACACGCTGCGGTGCGCAGCTTGGATGACGACGGCGGTGGTGTTCTCCTGGAATCCGGTCAGCACATTGCGGCCGACCAAGTTGTTGTGGCTTGCGGTGTTTGGAGCCAGTTGCTGTTAGCACCTTTAGGGCTGGCGCCCAAACTTGAGGTGTGGCCGATGCTTTGGGCCCATTACACCGTGGATCCAGCCTTGGCCGATCGGTATCCCCAATGGTTCTGCTTCCAAAAGGAACGGGGTGATGACGGTGGCCTGTACTACGGCTTCCCTGTCCTCAGCACCACGAGCGATGGTCGTCCACGCATCAAAGCTGGTATCGATTGGGCCCCCCAAGAGTTGCGGGTGAGAGAACCCAATGCCATGTGCAGCGAACCACCGGCACGGCTAGTCGAATTGCTCGACCATTTTCTGTTCAACAATGTGAGTGGCATTCAGGAACGCGTCGAAACTGTCATCAGCCCGTATTCGATGACCAGCGATGTGAACTTCGTTCTTGATCGCCTCAGCCCCAAGTTGAGTTTGTTCTGTGGCGGATCTGGGCAATCGTTCAAATTTGCACCCTTAATTGGAGACTCCCTCGCGCGATTAGCCAGAGGAGAATCACCCGCCGTCGATATTTCCTGCTGGAACCACAAACGGGCTGCCGTCTGCGCCTAAGTCTGCGCCGAAATCCGCACTGAAGAATCCATCGTTTTTGAACCTGTGTCTGAAATTCCAACAACGTCTCGCTCCTGGTGGAAACAACCCCCGCTCTGGGTGGGTGCTGGACCACTTCTGATCTTCCTGGTGGTCTCCGCTATCGATTTAGCTCTGGCAAAGCACTTCACCGAGACAGGTAAGGCGATTGTTAGCAATGCGCTTGGAGGAATCTGGCAATGGATGGTGTTGCTGCTGTTTCTCATCGCAATCGCGATTGCAATCAGTCCGATTGGCCGCCTCCGCCTCGGCGGAGAGGATGCGAAACCAAGCCTGAAATTCTTTGACTGGTGTGCAGTGTTGATCTGCACGCTTTTGGCAGGAGGTGGGGTGTTTTGGTCGGCAGCTGAGCCGCTCTTTCACTTCCAAACGCCGTCACCAACCTTCGAGGGGGTGACGGGAGGAACTGCCGCGGCGGTCGACCCAGCACTAGCCGTGAGCTTCCTGCGCTGGGGCTTTTTGGCTTGGGCCTTAGTGGCAACCACCACGACGATTACCTATTCAATTTTGGAACGACGCGGAGAGCCACTCCGGCCTCGCACCCTGCTGGTCAATATCCTCCCGAGACAACTCGTTGATGGTCCTCTAGGTGACTTGGCAGATGGCCTATCGGTGGTGGCTGCCATTGCAGGAACTGTTGGCCCCTTGGGCTTCCTGTCCCTACAGCTGAGCAATGCCGCAGGTCAGCTCCCCTGGTTAAGCGACAGCGCTGGATTGCAATCCGTCGTGGTGCTCATGCTCACCGCTGTTTTCGCGACATCAACAGTGAGCGGAATACAAAAGGGCATCAAATGGCTCTCGGAGTTAAACGTTTGGCTCACCATCGGGATGGCGGCCGCACTACTTCTGCTTGGTCCTGGCCTCTGGTTGATTCAGCATTTTTTCAGCGGCTTCCTCACCTATTTGATCCATCTGCCTGAGATGGCCCTGGCTCAGAACGATTCCGCAAACAATTGGGTGAATGGCTGGACCGTGTTCTATTGGGGCTGGTTTCTAGGTTATGCGCCCCTCATGGGGCTGTTTACCGCGGGAGTGAGCCGTGGGCGCAGCCTTAGGGAACTGGTGTTGGCCGTTGCAATCCTCTGCCCGATCGTGACGAACCTTTGGTTCACATTGCTCGGCGGAACGGGCATGCAACTTGAACTTGCTGGGGCAGGAATTACGGATGCCCTTGCCCAGAACGGTGCGGCAGCTGCTTTGCTCGCCATCCTCAGCGCTTTACCACTCGCAGCTCTGCTGATCCCAGTGGGCCTCATCCTGGTGGTGCTTTTTATGTGCACCAGTGCCGATTCGATGAGCTACGCCGCCGCCATGGTGGTGAGTGGGAAAAACGAGCCACCTCCAGCCTTGCGCTTGTTCTGGGCCCTGATGATCGGCAGCCTCACCCTGGTATTACTGCGCATCGGCACCGGACTCGGTGACAGCACCTCGATTGACGCACTGCAAGCCTTCATTGTGATTACAGCGGTTCCTGTGACCCCCTTAGTGCTGTTCACACTTTGGAGCGCTCCGCGCCTCGCCTGGAAAGAATCTTTGAGACAAAACAAGTTGAATTAAACTGATCCTTAACTCTTAAAAAGCCGACCAAATTAAATACATCCAAAACCACCAACTATAAACATATAGCAAGTCAGTATTCAGTAAAATATTTTCAATAAATCACGCCGGAACACGGATTCATCCTGGCTTAGTCCATATAATCTTGCATGACTAACACCATGTGAGCATTTAGCTCGTGTTTCAGCTTTTCAAGCAACCATGGCGTCATAGTCCTTAAAAAATCGCTTGCGCAAAGTCCAAGGGAAGTGGAGCTCTCGTAAAACGCGAACCATCAAACGACGCATTTCCCTCTTCTCCAATTCAGACTCCGGCCCTGGATAGATAAGCGGTGAGGCCGGCTTCGCTGGAAACAACGCATTCCAAGAAACACCCCAATGCTGGCGCGCAAACGCATCATTTGATGATGCATAAAAACCTGATACACGATCCAAAAGTGGCTGATCAAACCCATCAAACTTGTCCTGATCCCAGCCTCGCTCAATTGCAAGATCACGAATCACTTTTCCTTTGCGGTTCAACACATCAGGATCAAAACCAAGAGATTCCATGAGCTGATAACAAACCCGAGACATCCAAATTCCTTTCGCACCTGGCTGAATATTCTTCTTCGATGGCTCTCCCTTCAGCCATCCATTTCCAGCTGGCTCTTGCAAACCCAAAGCTGATGTCAACGCCAGAAAGGGATCTTTAGTTGCGACTTCGCGAGACAACGGTAGAAACATTTTTATAGTTTCTGGAGATTCCATTAAAACACTAAACTTAGAGGGATAACTAATATCCCAAGACGTAGAATTATGCATAATATATTGACAGTAATCTGGAAAATCTTGCGTTGAACGAAACCGCCTAATACGGTGACAATATACTGAATTTAACCAGGACTGCTGATCTCTAACGAAATAACTAATTCCAAGCTTAAATCCATAGGACGATGCCATTTCTTGCAGAATAGTCAGAACGCCCCGTTTCAGAATCCGCGTATCCAGGGATGAACTACTAATCAAAATACGCTTAAAATCACTCGACAATCCTGAAAGAGCCTGCTCCAAAGGCTGATAATTTTTCTCGGCAATAGAATTAGCGAGGAGATTATTATCTCCATCCATTAATACTCTTTGTTTCGCCAAGGTGGTGCGATTTTTACGCAACCGTTCAGTTACATAACTGCTGGCTGCCTTATGAGGTCCAGCATGGATCCACAACATCCGCTCATCGCTATTGATCTGCGGAAGAGCAAATGGCGTGGCCACAAAGAACGATCAGTGGTGATCAAATTATCACGCTTGAAATATGGTCATCACGGACGAATCCCTTCCGCTCAACAGTCACAACAAAGTCGCAGGGATCAGTTCAAGCAATAGTCGAGATTGAGTCGAATGGATTGACGGGGTTTGGGTGCTTCAGATGGATCAAAACTCTTTTCCGAGCGAGACAGGGCACTCGTACGAAGAAGACCTCCCCCACTGCGCTGATCAATCCGGATCAACCGAAGTTGGCTCAATCCCAACAGCTGCTGTGTGGACTCCGCTTGACGCCGCCCTCTGGCGAGGGCTCTCTCCAGTAATTGCTGTTGCAGAGAACGTGCACCATCCGTGGAGGACAGCGACGTCATCCCCTGAAGACTGACGCCCGGCAAACGTCCAGCCTGCTGAATCAAGGGGTCGTAGTTGGAACGGCTCACCTCACCTGTGATGCGAGAGGTGGCCTGATGACGCTGCGGAGATGCCGTTGTGTTGCCAACCGTGTAGGTGCGTGGGGCCGACACGATGAGTCCCCCACTCGCCAAGCCAGACATCTTGCGGCGAACCGTGCCGAGCCGACGATTCAATTCAGTCAAAGCAGCTTTCTTCGACGTGGCTTGCACTTCCAGACGCAAGGCGAATTGAAAACGGTCTGTTTCGCTCGTGCTCTCTTCGACAACGGCGAGTTCCAACAGAGTGCCATCACACCTGACGTTCTGCGCATGCATCGGAGTGACTGCTCCCAACAGCAAGCCAACGATCACAACAACACCACAACGCCGCATCACAATCACCGATCAGTCTCACCAGCTTGAAACTGATCAGATTCAAATCGGCGACTAGATGCGAACTGAAATCTGCCTAGATGTGACTCACCACAATCAAACCGATTCGGACCAACTGCCATGCAGTCCATGGGGAATCGCCAAGGGCAATTCGAGTACGGCCACTTCCGAGAGGTCAGCCGCATTGAGGATCACCAAGTCGGATGCTCCGCGCGCTCCGTTCCAGACCAAATCCAGCACCCAGCCATCATCCTCTGCGGAAGCCCCAGGACGAGCAACCATTAAAGGCTCGCTGACGAAGCCACGGGGGGCAGCACTCCAAGTCCTGGTATCGCCCGTGTTCAGATCGAGCTTCTGGATGGCCTGCAGCGGATCATTCCCGATCTCCCGTTCGGCCACCGCCATCCATGCATATTGCGCTGAAAGTCCCTGGCGCTGCGGATTCACCATGGCGAACTCACAGGTGCGATGAGCAATGCGCTCGGTTTGAACAATCTCACGGCTCAAATCAAGACGACAGCGATGCAGGATCCCCTCTGGAATGCTGTCGAAATCGACCTGAGCAAAATCATCGTCTGGACCAATCGCAGGGAAGTCGTCGTAGACGATGCTCTCGACAACCACGTGATCACCATCCTCAAAGGCATTGAGGTGATGAAACACAAAACCATCTGGAGCCTCGAGAATGCGGGGCTTTTGACCAGCGAAACGACCACAATCTCGAGGTATTAACCAAAAGCGCCCTTTCCCACCCGGCTGGGACGCCAAACATTGGGCAGCACCTTTTTCTCCGGTGACAAACGGCAGCGGATTAAACGAGACCGCGTTTTGGAGGAAGACCGCCCAATTTGGGGTAATCGCGAAGTCGTGCAAAAAGGCAAATCCCGAGAAACTGTCGGAACGATCGTTCAAAAGCACACCAGCATCGGGACCATCCGTGGCGAATTCCATGAGCCGAATGGTGCTGCGGGGGCCAGTTTTCACCCCAAATGTGACCATCCGCGGGCGATCGTGATGCCCAGCATCAAAACGTGGGTGAGCACTAAACGCTTCTCCCTTCTTCAACACACCATCCAGCCGTGACAACCCACGGGTTTCCAAGTTGACGGGGTCAAGGGCATGGGGCTCTGCCGCCTCCCAGAGCGCCAAAAGCTGATCACCAAGCCTCACCACATTGGTGTTGGCGATGTTTTTCAGCCGTAAATCAAAAGCATTGGCAAGCCGCCCCCCCGGCTTCTGACTGCCAAAGACTCCGCGATAGAGGACTTTGTTGGCTTTTTCTTCCGCTAGCCAACCTTCCGTACGGACGAAGCGATTGGTGAGGGAAACTGCTCCCTTCTCAAACCGCATCGCAGCGATCATTCCATCACCGTCGAAGGGATGGTGAACACGATGACCGTCGCGTTCTAAGCGTCCAGGACCATTGCGATAAAGCGTGCCCTGAAGTTCGGATGGGATAGACCCACGCACAGGGATAAGGGCCACATTGGTGAGTTCGTCGTCCACATTGACGAAGGCGCTCGACCAGTCCTCGCGGTTGTAGGGACGGGTAGGTGCAACGGTCACGAACAAGGACTGTGATGAAACCCATCTTCTCGTAATCCACCGTGAAACGCGGCAGATCAATCAGGCATCAGTTAGCGCCGGCCTGCTCTAGAACACCCTTACTACTTGGAATCGCACCAGCGCGACGGGGATCGATTTCGGTGGCCATGCGCAGCGCACGGGCAAAAGCCTTAAAACAAGCCTCGACGATGTGATGGGAATTCACACCATCCAACTGGCGAAGATGCAAGGTGAGCCCACTGTTATTCGCGACTGCTACGAAAAATTCTTTGACCAATTCTGTGTCGTAGGTACCGATTTTTTGGGTTGGGATGGTTAGCCCATAGCTGATATGAGGCCGGCCAGAGCAATCCAAGGCCACCTGCACCAGGGCTTCATCGAGGGGCGCTACAAAGTGACCGAAGCGATGAATGCCTTTTCGATCTCCCAGGGCTTGGCTGAGGGCCTGTCCCACCGCAATGCCGACGTCTTCGTTGGTGTGGTGGTCATCGATGTGGGTATCACCTACCGCAGTAATCGTCAGATCGATTAATCCATGGCTGCTGATCTGATTCAGCATGTGATCGAGGAAGGGCACACCGGTGGAAGCCTCGCAACGGCCAGTGCCATCGAGGTCGAGCTTGACCTTGACATCGGTCTCGCCGGTATGGCGGTGAACTTCACCCGTGCGCATGCTCCTGAGTTCCCGCCGACCATTGCTGTGCGCTGATCATGGCGAACATTGGCCCATCCGCCAAACCAGTGAATCCAAACCCCTATACGAGGGGATGTTTCGCTCGGACCAATCTGTTGTCGTTCAACGGCCAAGCCAACGATCCCCATGGGCTAAGAATCGGGAATCACATCCCGGTCACGCAGTAGCCGGCATCGACGTAAATGGTTTGGCCCGAAATGCCACTGGCCAGGTCACTCAAGAGGAACGCAGCAGTGCCACCCACTTCCATCTGGGTGACAGTGCGACGTAAGGGAGCTCTCTCCTCCACGTGGTGAATCATGTCGAGGATGCCGCCGATGGCTGAACTGGCCAGCGTTCGGATCGGGCCGGCACTGATGGCATTGACGCGAACCTGCTTCTCAGGACCAAGCTCAGCAGCCAAGTAGCGCACCGAAGCTTCTAGAGCTGCTTTGGCAACGCCCATCACGTTGTAGTTGGGGATCGCGCGCTCAGCGCCCAGGTACGAGAGGGTGATCACACCGGCCTTCTCGCTAAACAACGGCTTGGCATGGGCACAAAGTGGCGCCAGGGAATAGGCGGAGATATCTAAAGAGCGTGCGAAACCTTCAGCCGTGGTGGCACTGTAGTCACCAATCAATTCCTCTTTGCCAGCGAAAGCCAGACAGTGGACCAACCCGTCAAGAACGCCCCACTTGTCTTTGATCTCGCCAAACACACTCGCCATCTGCTCTGGATCTTGAACATTCAGGGGCAAGAACAAGCTGGGCTCAAGAGGAGCTGTGAGCTCACGCACCTTGGACTCAAAACGGCCTTTGTCGTCGGGGAGGTAGGTGATGCCAAGGTCAGCACCTGCCGCTTTGAGTTGCTGAGCGATGCCCCAGGCAATCGAGCGGTTGTTGGCAATGCCGGTAACCAAGATTTTTTTGCCGGTGAGATCGAGCAGCATCAGAACGAACCGGAACAGGGTTGAATTCGCGCGATTCTCCCCCATCCCCCGCCAAGATCAAACGCCCGATGCTTCAAAAAGCCGGTGCCAGCCCCTGCTTCGCCTCCAATCGCCGGTGATTTGCCAAGAGATATCAGCTCTCGCGAAGCTCTAAATACCCTGCTGGAACAAGAGTTTCCAGAAGCAAGCGGTGCGATCAGCCCGATCCGTGGCGGTCGGACAGCAGCCGAAAAGCAAATCCAAAAAATGGATGGGAAGCGGTATGCCCGCAGCCGCAATCACCTCAACGGCGCCGTCACCCGTCTGTCTCCTTACATTCGCCACGGTGTTTTCACCCTGGCGGAGGTGCGCGATGCGGTGTTTCGAGGCATCAGCAAACGCGATGACGGGAGCAAGTTGATCAATGAGTTGGGCTGGCGCGACTTTTGGCAACGCATGTGGCAAAACCTGGGTGATCGCATCAACGACGACCAAGAAGAGTTGAAAACCGGCCACAGCGCAGCCAGTTACAGCCGAGAGCTCCCAGACGACGTCCGCGATGGATGCACAGGTTTGGCCTGCATGGATGGATTTCGCAACGAACTGGTCAGCACGGGCTGGCTCCATAACCACGCCCGGATGTGGATGGCCGCATGGCTGGTGCACTGGCGACATGTGCATTGGAAAGCCGGCGCGGATTGGTTCCTCGAGCATTTGCTCGATGGAGATCCCGCCAGCAACCATTTGAGTTGGCAATGGATCGCCAGCACCTTCAGCCACAAGCCCTACTTTTTCAATCGCGACAACCTTGAGCGCTACAGCGAAGGACGTTTCTGCAAGACCTGTTCCAGCGCAAATCAGTGCCCCTTCGACGCCAGCTACGAGCAACTCGAGAGCACCCTGTTCGCCCAGCGGTCCCCAATACGTGACGTTCCTCCCCGTCGACAAAACCATCGCAACAAGTCGACGGCTCGCCCAAACCCCAGCACTCAGCGCTTCTGATGGATCTAAAACGACCGATTGTTTGGGTGCATGAGGAATCGCTCGGCATCACCAACCCAGCCCTCGAGGATTACCCAGACGCCCCGGCTCTGTTTGTTTTCGATCAAGACTGGATTCGTAACAAGCACATCAGCCGCAAGCGCCTGGGCTTTCTCTATGAATGCTGTTTGGATCTTCCGGTGACCCTTCGTAAGGGTGATGTCGTCGCGGAAGTGTTGGCGTTTGCCGAACGTCATGGAGCTGATGGCGTGATCAGTAGTGGTGCCATTGAGCCGCGATTGCAACGCCATGGGGCGGCCATCAACCGCGACTGCCCCCTTTGGATTCTCGATGGGGAGCCCTTTGTGGACTTACCGCGTCCCCCTCGTCTCGGGCGATTCAGTCGCTATTGGCGCGAAGCCGAGCCGGTGGTCTGGGAGCTCTACAAGGCCTCGGGTTGATTCATTATCAGTTGCTTCAGCCGTTTCAGCTCCTCCACGGGATTCGTCAGGAGGTCCTCCTCCTCCAAAGCCGGCAGCTCCACCGGAATCACCTCCGCTTCTGACCGCGGAGGCTTCGTCCACGTCCACCGAGATTCTGGTGCACGCAGGGCACACAATTGCTTGAGCTCACCCTGGAGCGCCCTCAAGACGTCGCGGCGGGTGACGGCCTGAAAAAATTCACCGCGACTTGCGAGGCCAGAGCTGAAGGGGGTGGTTCCATTGCCATTGAACAAACGAGCCGCGTCCGGCAACCAACGGGGCTGGCAGACCTCTCGATTACTGGTGTCGGTTTCTAAGACGATGTGGATGCCGTAGCCATCCGGTTGATTCACGACGGCCAAGCCGTCGTGGGCACCATGCCGCTGCAAGGCAAAAATCCGCCAACTTGGCGGTTCAGATGAAACACCGCAGCTCATCAGGCCGATGACGAGGCCTGAGAGCAACAAGACCCGCCGCATCCATCCATGCCGTCTGGCGTCATCCTGATGGAGACCATTTGGATCTGCAGCGCTGCGATGGCTCGTACAGCTTCAACAATGCTGGCCCTGGGAACACCTCTACCAGCGTTTCGTTTGGCCAGGGTCAACGGAGACCAGGTCAACGGAGTCAAGGTCCAAGGCGGAACGTTCGCCTCAACGGACTTTGAGCAACAGCCAATCCTGCTCATGGTGCTTTGTGCCCATTGCCCCTTCGTGAAGCACATCGAACCTGAGATCACTCGGCTGGAGAACGACTTTGGTTCTCGGGTCCAATTCGTTGGCGTCAGCAGCAACAGTTTGATCACCCATCCTCAGGACGGACCAGCACAACTGGCAGAGCAGGCCCAACGCCATGACTGGGCATTTCCGTATCTATTAGACGATCAACAGGTGCTGGCGAAATCGCTCCAAGCCGCCTGTACACCTGAGTTTTATCTCTTCAGCCAAGACAGCAAGGGCAGCAGTCCAACCCTGCAATACCGGGGTCAACTGGATTCCAGTCGGCCCGGCAACGACCAACCCTTGGATGGATACGACCTCCGGGCCGCTCTCAATGCGGTGCTGACGGGAACATCTGTCAGCCAAAACCAGGTGGCCTCAGTGGGATGCAACGTGAAGTGGAACCCCGGCCAAGAGCCCGAATGGTTCGGCTGAACCGCTTAAGATTTCCTATATGCAGGTTCCTCCGTTCAGCCTCAGCCAACAGATCGATGATCTGCGCGGCGATCTTGAGAAGGCCGTGCTGTCGGTGCTGCAGAGCGGTCAATACATCGGCGGCGCTCAAATCCAACACTTCGAAACCGCATTTGCAGCCGCCACCGGTGTCGAATTTGCTGTGGGCTGCAACAGCGGTACCGATGCATTGATCCTGGCCCTCAGGGCCCTAGGCATCGGAGCTGGCGACGAGGTGATCACCTGCTCCTTCAGTTTTTTCGCTACGGCAGAAGCGATCAGTGCCGTTGGCGCCACCCCCGTGTTTGTGGATGTCGACCCAACCACGTATCTCATCGACTTCGATCAGATCGAAGCGGTGATCACACCACGCAGTAAGGCGCTGATTCCAGTGCATCTTTTCGGTCGTCCGGTGGACATGACCCGATGCATGGCCATTGCCAACACCCACAACCTCAAAGTGGTCGAAGACTGTGCCCAGGCGACTGGAGCCACCTGGGCTGGTCAGCCTGTAGGAAGCTTCGGTGATGTGGGCTGCTTTAGCTTCTTCCCCACCAAAAACCTCGGTGCGGCTGGTGATGGAGGTGCGGTCACCACCAACGACGCTGGGCTCGCCCAAACCATGCGCGAGCTTGCTGTGCATGGCATGCCCCAGCGTTATCTCCACACAGCCCTTGGATACAACAGCCGCCTCGATGCGATCCAGGCAGCGGTGCTCAATGTGAAATTGCCAAAACTGTCGGGTTGGATCAAGAACCGCAGCAGCATTGCAAACTGCTATTTAGAGCGGCTGGCCGCATTGCCAGGCATCGTTTTGCCAAAGGGAGACAACGGGCACAGCTGGAATCAATTCGTGGTGCGTGTGGGGCCATGTGCCAATGCTTCCCGACTCTGTGCAGGTAGCTGCCCAACGTCCGCCACCAGCGCCACCCACGGCTTACCCGAGAGCCGTTGCCGTGATTGGCTCAAGCAAGCACTTCAAGATGCGGGGGTGAGCACGATTATTTACTACCCAATTCCAATTCATCGCCAACCCGCTTACGCCCACCTGGGCTATGGAGAAGGCACATTTCCTGTGACGGAACGGTTGTGCAGTGAAGTGCTGAGTTTGCCGATTTTTCCTGAATTAACTGCCACACAACAAGATCAAGTCGTCTCGGCACTCGAGACGCTCCTCAATCAAAGCTCCTCCAGCGGCAGCCCAGGTCAAGAACGGATGGTGGCGTAAAGGGATTTGAATAGAGCCTGCTGATTTTTGTGATTGATCAGCGGTTCTGGATAACCCCGGCGCTCCAAACCACCAATCTCCCCGGTGAGGAGATCTTTTGTGTTCACATGACGCAGCTCCGGTAGCCAACGGCGGATGTAGTCCCCATCGGCATCGAATTTTGTGGCCTGCGTGGCGGGGTTAAAAATCCGCAGCGGCTTGGGGTCCATGCCACTGCTGGCACTCCACTGCCAACCACCGTTATTAGCGGCTAGATCGCCATCCACCTCCAATTCCATAAAGGCGCGTTCGCCCCAACGCCAATCACAAATCAGATCCTTCACCAGGAAAGACGCCACGATCATGCGACAACGGTTGTGCATCCAACCGCTCTCATTGAGCTGACGCATCGCCGCATCAATGATCGGCATGCCGGTCATCCCGTCCCGCCAAGAGGAAAACCACGCTTCGTTGTTCTCCCACGGGAAACGTCGCCATTGCTCCCGATAAGGACCATCCGCCAGCTCAGGGAAGTGAAACAAGGCTTGTTGGTAAAACTCACGCCAGCCCAGTTCTTGCTCCCACACAGCAATCGCCGTGCGCTGCTCATCGCTGCGGGCATGATCACGACCCTGTTGCGCCGCACACCACGCCTGACGGGGACTCAAGGTGCCAACGCTCAATGCCGCACTGAGATACGACGTACCAACAACGTTGGGAAAATTCCGATCAGGCTCATAGGCCGAGAGAGCTCCATCCGCAAAACAGGTGAGCTGCTCCAGGGCTGCCGATTCGCCAGGCCTGCAGGGGCAGATCTCCGTGCCTTGAAATCCATGGTCATGGCGAAGCGCAGCTAGGGGATCCCCTTCCGGCACCAAGCTTGAATCCAAATCAACAAGGCCTGAAGGAGCCTCAATGGTGGTGGGCTGTTGGGCCTGCACCTTGCCCCGCCAGTTGCGCAAGAAAGGGCCATACACCCGATAGGGATCTCCAGCACCTGTTTTGAGTAACTCCGGGGCAATCAGCAGCTGATCCCAATCCACCACCACCTGTCGGCCATCAGCCTGCAACCGCTTCGCCACCTGACGATCCCGTTCGCGGCTATAGGGCTCTACATCTCTATTCCAGACCACAGCCTCGGCACTGAGTCGTTCTGCCAACGGCGGCAGCATTTGCACCGGATCACCCTCCAGGATCAGCAACCGGCTTCCGGCAGCACGCCAACGCTGCTGCAGTTCAATCAGGCTCTCCAACAAAAACCACAACCGGGCCGGTGCCATGGGTGGCAACGCTTGAGGTGGATGGATCAAGGCTGGATCCAGCACATACACACCGGTCACCGCAGGGCTGATCTCAACAGCGGCCTGAATGCCGAGGTTGTCGGCCAAGCGCAAATCGCGGCGATGCCAAAAGAGAACGCGGGACGCTGCCATCAGAGACCCAACAGCTGTTTGGCTCGAAACCAAGCCGTGACGGACTTGCCATCTAGCCACTCATCTCCCGACGCCAGTGCTTCATCCAATTGAGCGGAGGTCATGGTGACCACCTCAAGATCCTCGTCGTCATCCCCAGCCGGTGGATTCTCTAAAGCCGTGAGCTCCCGGGCCAAGAAACAATGGATCACCTCATCGGAATATCCGGGACAAGGAAGCATCGGCCCAAGGGCATCCCAACGGGCAGCGCTAAAGCCGGCTTCCTCCCCAAGCTCCCGTTGCATCGATTCGAGCGGATCTTCCCCAGCTTCAAGGGTGCCGGCGGGGAACTCCAACAAGCGTGCCTGCACCGCAAAGCGGTATTGCCGCAACAGCACGACGTGGCCGTCGTCAGTAATCGGTACCGCCAAGGATGCACCGGGGTGACGAATCATGCCGAAGGTGCTCTCCACCCCCATGGGCAGCCTGATCTTGTTGCGTTCGAACCGCAGCTTGCGCACGTCTACCGTTTCGACGGTTTCGAGCAACTCAAAAGGCTCCGGAGCTGGCAACGGTGCCATCGGATCAGGATTGACAAGTCACCAGCATGGCGGGTCATTGCATGCATCCGGGGGGTCAGTCGATCCAAGCCGCGGATTGATTCATGGCAGCCAAAAGCGGCTCAAGCACAAAGCTGCGGAGGTGAAGACGCGGATGGGGGAGGACCAAACGGGCATGCTCCATCCGGTGCTCTCCCCAAAACAACAAATCAAGGTCCAAGGTTCGCGGCCCCCAACGTTGCTCCAAGGAGCGCTGCCGACCAAATTGCGATTCCAACTGGTGCAATGCATCCAACAATCTCAACGCCGCCCCATTCGATGGAGTCGCAAGCAGCCCATGAACGACCACTACAGCGTTCCAGTAGCGCGGCTGATCAGGAGGGCCACCGACAGGGGTTGTGTCGATTAACGGCGACCAACACAACCGCAGGGGTACACCGGCCCAATCCTTGATCAAAACGTCCAGCAGTGGACGCACCGCCTGCAGGGTTTGACGCGGTCCAAGACCCGCGTTCGGCAGGTTGGCACCGAGGGCGATTGCGAGAGGAACATCATCACTGCGGAGCATCAGCGAGACTGGCGTGGACGAGCGGGAAGAGAAGCCTCCATGGTGGCAAGCGGTGTAGTTGCAAAAAACGACCAAGCCACCCGTGCCTTCCCCCTGGCGGCGATCACCGGGCATGGAACGCTCAAGCTTGCGCTTCTCTTGGCAGCAGTCGACCCAGGCCTCGGTGGCGTGGTGATTGCGGGAGGTCGCGGCACCGGTAAATCCGTGTTGGCCCGTGGACTTCACACCCTGCTGCCACCCATCGACATCCTCGACATTGCGGGGGGAATCGGCCGCAACCTCGACCCTCACAACAGAGATGAATGGGACCAAACCACCCGAGAGCAGATCTCAGGAGAGGCCCCCTCCAAGGTGATTTCGGCTCCATTCGTACAAATTCCGCTCGGCATCACCGAAGACCGTCTGGTGGGCGCTGTGGATGTGGCCGCCTCGCTATCCAGCGGAAGTGCCGTTTTTCAACCAGGCCTCTTGGCCGATGCGCATCGGGGGGTGCTCTACGTCGACGAACTCAATCTTCTCGATGACGGCATCGTGAATTTGATGCTGGCAGCCGTTGGAAGCGGAGACAACCGAGTGGAACGGGAAGGCCTCAGCCTCAGCCACCCTTGCCGGCCGCTACTGATCGCCACTTACAACCCAGAAGAAGGCAACATTCGTGATCACCTGCTTGATCGCTTTGCGATCGCCCTCTCGGCCAATCAGTTGGTCAGCACAGAGCAACGGGTGGAGATCACCAACGCGGTACTGGCCCACGGCCAATGCAGCCGAAGCTTCGCCGACACCTGGAAGGAAGAAACCGACGCTCTCGCCACCCAACTGCTGCTCGCCCGTCAATGGTTACCGGATGTGCAGATCAGCCGCGAACAAATCGAATACCTCGTCACTGAAGCGATCCGCGGTGGCGTCGAAGGGCACCGCTCTGAGCTGTACGCCGTTCGCGTCGCTCGCGCCCATGCCGCCCTGAGCGGTCGCGACCATGTTGAAGCAGACGATCTGCAAGTGGCGGTTGCTCTTGTGATCGCCCCACGGGCATCGCAATTGCCTCCACCGGATCAGCAGATGGAGCCCCCACCACCAGAAGAGCAAGAGCCGCCACCATCCCAAGGGGATCAGCAGAGCCAGGAGGACAATCCGCCTCCCCCGCCGGAGGGATCTGGAGAAGAGGACGACACCCCAGACGACAACAACTCGGACGAGGACAACGCCGACGACGACAACAGCGACAACAGCGACGACGAGGACAGTGATGACGACAATCCGGAGGACCAAGCCCCTCCAGCGGTGCCCGAAGAATTCATGCTCGATCCAGAAGCGATTGATGTGGACCCAGATCTCCTTTTGTTCAATGCAGCAAAAAGCAAAGCCGGCAACAGCGGCAGTCGCTCGGTGGTGTTGAGCGATAGCCGAGGCCGCTACGTCAAGCCGATGCTGCCCCGGGGACCCGTCCGCCGGATAGCAGTGGATGCAACGCTGCGGGCCGCGGCCCCGTACCAAAAAGTGCGGCGTGAACGACAGCCCGGACGCGCTGTGATCGTGGAGGAGGGCGATTTGCGCGCCAAGCTTTTGCAGCGCAAAGCTGGTGCCCTGGTGGTGTTTCTCGTGGATGCCAGTGGTTCGATGGCGCTCAACCGCATGCAAAGCGCCAAGGGCGCTGTGATTCGGCTGCTCACCGAGGCCTATGAAAACCGTGATGAAGTGGCGCTAATCCCCTTCCGAGGCGAGCAAGCCGAGGTGTTGTTGCCGCCAACGCGTTCAATCACCGCCGCACGGCGACGGCTTGAATCCATGCCCTGCGGGGGCGGTTCACCGCTCGCCCACGGACTTACCCAAGCAGCCAGGGTGGGGGCCAATGCTCTGGCTACAGGGGACCTTGGCCAAGTCGTGGTGGTCGCCATTACCGACGGCAGAGGCAACGTACCGCTCAGTAAGTCGCTGGGCCAACCCGAACTGGACGGTGAGGAGAAGCCCGATTTGAAGCAGGAGGTGCTGGATGTGGCGGCCCGCTATCGGATGCTCGGTATCAAATTGCTGGTGATCGACACCGAACGCAAATTCATCGGCAGCGGGATGGGCAAAGACCTCGCTGAAGCTGCCGGCGGCAAATACGTCCAACTACCAAAGGCCAGCGATCAAGCCATCGCCTCGATTGCCATGGAGGCGATTAGCACGATATAGACACTTTAATTATTCAATATTGAAACAATATTGGTCCTAAGGATTCATTTTGGCTGGGTATACCTCTGAGAACAAAGCTCCGAGGCCAATGGTCACATTGCGCAGACCGTCCATAAAAGCTGGATCGGACGTAAGAGTCTCGACGTCACCTCCCACGGCATCCAATTTGGCGGTGAGCTCAGCCGCATTCGCCGCCGTTTGTCGCAAACTCGACAATGTTTCCGGGTTGTCCAACGACGCCACAATGTTGTTGGCGTGGGCCGTCGCTGCTTGGAGATTGCGCAACACGGGATCCACTTTTGATAACTCGGCTTGCAGCTGAACCGTCAGGTCTTCAAAAGATTTGGCGGTGGCATCGATCTGCTCAATCGAAGCGGCCGCATTGGGGATCAAATTCTCGGCTTTGGCTTGTGTCAACAACTCCTGAAGGGTGTCGGTGACCGTGGCGAGGCTGGACGTTTCCCGACCCACAACAGTGGCGCCATTACACAACTGAACTTTGGCTTGGCAATTAGCGGCCTTCGGCAACGGTGCGTTTTGCGGCAAGGGTTTGCCACGACTCATCAATGCCACCTGGGCATCTCCTCCAAGCAACGACGCTGAACCAATGGTGGCCGTAACCGGCAAAGGCAGACGCAGGTCACCCTTGGTGATTTCCAACTCAGCAACCACCGCACTCGAAGTGACTTTGATCGAGCGCACCGATCCAACCAAAATGCCGCGGTAGGTCACCGGCGAACGCTCGGCCAGTCCTGCCGCATCATTGAAATTCGCCGTGAGTCTCCAGTCGCTCGAGCCCAAGCGAATCCCACGCATCCACAACCCCGTTGCAGCAAAACCAGCAAGACCGCCAAGAATCGTGAATCCGACGATGGCATCACGAACACTGCGACGCATGGTGATCAGTGCTCCGCAGGCTGCATGGGCCCGCGCAGGCTACCCGTCCTGAACTGTTCCACATAGGAATTCGAGGAACTGCGGAATTCATCCACTGAGCCCTGCCACTGAAAATGGCCCTCGTAGAGCATCAAGACGCGCTCCGCCGAGCGCTCAATCGTGCTGCGGACATGACTCACCACAACAGAACAGCCCCGCGCCACCGTTGTGGTTTTCACAATCAAGTCTTCAATGCGCGTACACGCCACGGGATCAAGCCCCGCGGTGGGCTCGTCGTACAGCAGGAGAGGCATCGACTGATCTCCCCGCTGGGGGTCATCGATCAAGGCGCGGGCAAAGCTCACCCGTTTCTGCATCCCACCGCTCAATTCCCCGGGATAGAGATGCGCCACGTCGTATAAGCCCACAGCCTCCAGGCACGTTTCAACACGCTCGCGGATCTCCTGACTGGTCAGGTTCCCTTTTTCCCGAAGCAAGAAACCAACGTTTTCCTCCACTGTGAGGGACGCCAACAGCGCGGGATTCTGAAACACCAAGCGCACGTCCGGGGGGTTGGTTTGATCCAGCCGCAGATAATCCTGAGACTCGCCAAATAAGTGCAACTGTCCGCTTGTTGGCAACTGCAAGCCGGCCAGGAGTCGCAGCACCGTCGATTTCCCTGCTCCAGAGGGGCCCACCACAGCGAGACGTTCACCGGGCTGCATGGTCAAGCTCACCCTGTCCAGTACAGGTCTTGACCCCCACTGCATGGTGAGGTTGTCCATCTCCACCACCGCCTGGGGCTGAGGCACATCAGAGTCCGGAACATGTCGCCATCCTGCCGCGCTTGGAAAGGCTCCGTACAGTTCATGACATGACTTGGTGAGTCGCCCCTTGGCGCGCAAAC
Source organism: Synechococcus sp. BL107 (assembly GCF_000153805.1). Classification (NCBI taxonomy): domain Bacteria; kingdom Bacillati; phylum Cyanobacteriota; class Cyanophyceae; order Synechococcales; family Synechococcaceae; genus Synechococcus; species Synechococcus sp. BL107. Next base: position 126,085 of record NZ_DS022298.1, read on the forward strand.
GCCCTAAAAGCAGACGCCAGAAGGCCAGAGCCAACCGGGGGCACCGGCGACAAGAGCTCATGACGCGTTCCCAGCGCGCCGTGCGCTGGTTACAACCTGGCTTGGTGGTGAAGCGTTGGGTTCTCACCTCTGGCCTGGGCTTACTGATGGCCTTAATCGGTGGTGCCGTTTGGGCCGACCTCAAACCGATTTATTGGATTCTTGAAACCCTGAGCTGGCTCCTGGGAGCACTCACCACCATCCTTCCAAGAGAGTTCACTGGGCCCTTGGTGGTGCTTGTGGGCGTTGCCCTCGTTTTATGGGGACAAAGCCGAAGCTTCGGCTCGATTCAACAGGCCTTAGCCCCCGACAAAGACACGGTGCTCATTGATGCACTACGAGCCAAAAGCCGCTTAAACCGTGGCCCAAACATCGTTGCCATCGGTGGAGGCACCGGTTTATCGACCTTGTTGAGCGGCCTAAAGCGATATAGCAGCCACATCACTGCCATCGTCACAGTGGCTGATGACGGAGGCAGTAGCGGTGTTTTGAGGCGTGAACTGGGCGTCTTACCTCCCGGCGACATCCGCAACTGCCTCGCAGCTCTTTCTACGGAAGAACCTCTACTAACCCGTCTTTTTCAGTACCGGTTCTCCGCTGGAAGCGGACTTGAGGGCCACAGCTTCGGCAACCTCTTCCTGTCAGCGCTGACGGCCATTACCGGCAATCTGGAAACAGCGATCACCGCATCCAGTCGCGTCTTAGCCGTGCAAGGCCAGGTGGTGCCAGCCACCAACGTCGACGTACGTCTGTGGGCAGAACTCGAAAACGGTCAACGCATCGAAGGCGAAAGCAACATTGGTCGTGCCCCCAGTCCAATCGTGAGGCTGGGTTGTGTCCCAGAGCGCCCCCCAGCCCTCCCCCGAGCCCTAGAAGCCATTGCCAACGCAGACTTAATTGTGTTGGGCCCGGGGAGTCTTTACACCTCGCTGCTTCCAAATTTGCTAGTGCCAGAATTGGTTTCAGCGATCCAACGCAGCCGCACCCCTCGGCTCTACATCTGCAACTTGATGACTCAGCCGGGAGAAACGGATGGCCTTGATGTGCGCGGTCATCTCCGGGCGATCGAAGCCCAACTCGCCAGCCTTGGTCTTAGTCAACGTCTTTTTACTGCCGTTCTCGCCCAGGACGATCTACCCAGCTCAGCCCTGATCAAGCATTACCAATCCCGTGGAGCCGAACCGGTGCTCTGCGATTCCATAGGTCTTAAAAGAGATGGCTACGACATCACCCAAGCCCCTCTCCAAGGGATACGTCCTACCTCAACATTGCGCCATGACCCTCGCAGCCTTGCCTTAGCTGTTATGCGCTTTTACCGAAAGCACAAAGGAGAGTCATCCCAAAATTAGATCGTCTCCACAAGCAGCACGCCTTAAAAAGCATCCTGCATTTCATAAAAGTCGGGCTGAACATAATCTTTTCGAAGTGGCCAACCTTTCCAATCTTCCGGCATTAACAAACGCTTGGGATGGGGATGGCCTTCAAACTCGATTCCGTACATATCGAAGGTTTCACGCTCTTGCCAATCAGCACCCCGAAACAATCCATAAATCGACGGCAATGATGGCGTTCCTTCCCTGCTGAGGAACACTTTGAGGCGCACTTCGCGTAGCTCGTGGGGCAGACCTGCGGTCATCGCTTCCACTTGCTCGGCCATGGCAATGAAGTGATAGAAGCAAACGAGCCTTTCTCCAGGCCCTTCGTCGTAACCGCCTTGGCACTGCAGATAATCAAAACCATGGCTTTTAATCGCGGCAGCAATGATCGGCAACACGGCCGACTCAACACCAATCTGTTCGACCCCAACATGGTCGGGTTCGAGAACGTCGTGATCGAAGCCCTGAGTGTTTAACCATTGGCTGACCGGACCAGGTTCGAGAGTCGCTACCGCCGACGATGACTCCTCTGAAGCGGGATTGGTTGGAGCTGAATCACTCATGGCTGAACCATTTCAGGAGCAGGGTTTAAAACAGCTGCATCCGTGGCCAAAGTCTGCCCTGCTGGGGCTGCCGCCAATGCTGCTTGCTGACTTTCAGCGCGCAAGTATGCGCCGGTGACTTGAGGTTCTACAGCTTTCATCTGATGGGTCACCGTGAAGTAACGATGAGTCTGTTGATGCTTACTCCGTTCTGCCAAAGACTCATCGCCAACCTTTTTACGCAGTTTGATTACGGCATCAAAAATGGCTTCCGGACGGGGAGGACAACCGGGGAGATAGAGGTCAACTGGAATCAACTTGTCAACGCCACGGACAGCTGTCGTGGAATCCGCGCTGAACATGCCACCTGTGATTGTGCATGCACCCATGGCGATCACGTACTTCGGCTCTGGCATTTGCTCGTAGAGACGAACAAGTGCAGGAGCCATCTTCATCGTGACCGTTCCAGCGACGATTAATAAATCCGCTTGACGGGGCGAACTGCGCGGCACCAAACCAAATCGATCGAAGTCGAATCTTGAGCCAAGCAAGGCCGCAAATTCGATGAAACAGCAAGCAGTTCCATAAAGCAGAGGCCAGAGGCTGCTGAGCCGAGCCCAATTGTGGAGATCATCAAGACTGGTGAGGATGATGTTTTCACTCAGCTCATTGGTCACCGCTGGAGTACCAATGGGGCCACAGGTGGCCTCCCGAAGATCGCGTACAGCGGAAATGGATGGTGATTCAGGCATAACTCAGCTCCACTCGAGGGCGCCTTTACGCCAGGCGTAGGCAAGGGCTACCAACAGGATGGCAATAAAAATGAGCGCTTCGATGAACGCCAACAAACCGAGCCGATGGAAAGCCACAGCCCATGGATAAAGAAACACTGTTTCAACATCGAAAATGACGAAGACCAGCGCAAACATGTAATAGCGAATATTGAACTGAATCCATGCACCACCAATCGGCTCCATGCCTGATTCGTAGGTGAGTTGACGCTCACCAGCACGACTTTTGGGGGCCAGAAGCTTGTTGGTGACCAGCGCCAGCACCGGAACAGCAGCCGCAATCAGCAGAAACCCTAGAAAGGCGTCATAGCCGGGCAGGGCGAACATGAACGTCCAAGTACGTAACAACAGTCTGGCATTCGCCGTGGGGAGTTGTCGCCGATAGAGTCGTGCAGCCCAGCAGTAGAGCGGTGAGCGACGAACTTGAGTCCGTCGAACAGAGCAAACCTGTCGCTGAAGCGGCCGAATCACCTGTGGAAGCAGCTGTGAGCCACGAACTTGAGTCCGTCGAGCAAAGCGAACCTGCCGCTGAAGCGGCCGAATCGCCTGTGGAAGCAGCGGCTGAAACCGACCCAAGAACCCACCGATTTGAATGCCGCAGCTGCGGCTACGTCTACGACCCGGAAGAAGGGGTCAAAAAAGTGGGCATTGATGCGGGCACAGCGTTCAGCGATCTCGATCCCCTCAGTTTTCGTTGTCCCGTTTGTCGCAGCAAAGTTGCTGCGTTTCGAGATATTGGTCCTCGCACGAAAGCCAGTGGTTTTGAGGAAAACCTCAATTACGGTCTCGGCGTTAACCGCATGACCCCCGGCCAGAAGAACGTGCTGATCTTTGGAAGCCTTGCCTTGGGCTTTGCCTTCTTCCTCTCTCTTTATTCCCTGCGCTGAGCCAATTCGTCATGAATCGACTGCTGTCATCCGCCGTCAATCTTGTCCTTGTCGTTGTACTCGGCGTTGGCCTGAGTGGATGCGTATCCACTCGCGTTCCAACAGCCGACACTAGCCCTTGGCAAGCGATCGATCTGGAAACCCAGGCGAATCCCCTTGATGTGTCGTTCACCGATCCAAACCATGGATTCCTGGTTGGAAGCAACCGGATGATTCGGGAAACTGACGATGGCGGTTCCCATTGGAACGATCGCAGTCTTGATTTACCTGATGAAGAAAACTTCAGGTTGATCAGCATCGATTTTGAAGGGCAGGAAGGCTGGATTGCCGGGCAACCTGGCTTGCTGATGCACAGCACCGACGGTGGGCAAAATTGGACCCGTCTTTTCCTTGACACCAAGCTTCCTGGGGAGCCCTACCTAATTACAGCTCTGGGCAAGGACACCGCCGAACTGGCGACGAATGTGGGAGCTGTTTACAAAACCAACGATGGCGGAGAGAGCTGGGAAGCCAGCGTGACCGACGCTGCTGGTGCGGTGCGTGATCTACGCCGAAGCAGCAACGGCAGCTATGTGAGCGTGAGTGGTCTTGGCAATTTCTACGCCACTTGGGAGCCAGGAGAGACGGTTTGGAAAGTCCATCAGCGCGTGAGCAGCCAACGCCTGCAGAGCATCGGCTATCAACCCGATGGGAATCTCTGGATGGTGGCCCGCGGCGCACAGATTCGTCTCAACGACGGCGACGGCAACGTTGAGGAGTGGAGCAAGGCGATTATTCCGATCACCAATGGCTATGGCTACATGGACCTGGCTTGGGATGACGACGGTGGCATTTGGGCTGGCGGTGGTAATGGCACCCTCCTGGTAAGCCATGACGGTGGCGACAGCTGGGAGACCGATCCCGTTGGCGACCAGCAACCCAGCAACTTCACACGCTTCGTCTTTGACGACGACCATGCCTTCGTCTTGGGAGAGCGCGGCAATCTGCTGCGCTGGGTCGGCAACGCTGTGTAACCGAGATGAAACGACGGGCTCAGCAACCCGTCGTCACCTCTTAAGATCACTTATCTGAAACGCCGAAGCCATGGCCGCAGGCTCTACCGGGGAACGCCCGTTCTTCGAAATCATCACCAGCATCCGTTATTGGGTGATTCACGCAGTGACGCTGCCGTCAATCTTCCTTGCCGGTTTCCTCTTCGTCAACACAGGCCTTGCCTACGACGCATTTGGAACACCTCGTCCTGATGCTTACTTCCAAGCCACAGACACCAAAGCTCCTGTCGTCAGCCAGCGCTACGAAGGAAAATCTCAACTTGACGTTCGCCTGAAATAACCAATGTCACAAACTCCAATGGCTACAACGCCGCGCAATTACCCGATCTTCACGGTGCGCTGGCTCGCTTTACACACACTTGGCATTCCCACTGTGTTTTTCCTCGGCGCTCTTGCCGCGATGCAGTTCATCCGCCGCTGATCCTTAATCATGGAACGCAACACCAACCCCAACAATCTTCCGGTCGAACTCAACCGCACCAGCTTGTACCTGGGGTTGTTATTTGTTTTTGTCACGGGAGTTCTGATGTCCAGCTACTTCTTCAACTAAGCGCCTGAATCATGAGCAGTAAGAAATCTCTCTATCCAGACGGTCGAATTCCAGATCGTTTACCCGACGGACGTCCTGCAGTCGCTTGGCGCTCCCGCTGGACTGAAGGTGTTTTGCCACTTTGGCTTGTTGCCACGGCTGGTGGCATGGCAGTATTTTTTGTCGTCGGCTTGTTCTTTTTCGGGGCCTACACCGGAGTTGGTTCCGCCTGAATCAAACAATTCAATCCATTAGAAAAGCTGGCATTAAGGCCGGCTTTTTTAATGAGCTTCATAGCGGTTAAACGCTGTAAAAAGATCGATACCACTGGGCAAAACGGTCGACTCCAACCTCAATCGGCATCGAGGGACGAAAGCCGACCCAGTCTTCAAGGGCAGAGGTATTCGCTGCTGTGGCCACCACATCCCCAAGCTGCATTGGCTGGAAATTTTTAATGGCTTCACACCCCAGTGCTTGCTCCATCACCTCGATGAAGCGCAACAACTCAGTGGGTTGGCTGTTTCCAATATTGAACACTCGATGCGGTGCTGCTGCCGTTGCAGGATCAGGTTGAAGAGGATCGAAATCAGGATTGGTCGTGGCGGGCTTATCACAGCAGCGCATCACCCCTTCGACAATGTCGTCGATATAGGTGAAATCGCGCTGCATTTTGCCGTGGTTGAACACCTTGATCGGTTCACCCGCCAAGATTGCCCGGGCAAACAACATCGGAGCCATATCAGGTCGCCCCCAAGGGCCATACACAGTGAAAAAGCGCAAGCCGGTTGCTGAAAGACCATACAAATGGCTGTAGGTGTGCGCCATCAACTCATTGGCCTTTTTGCTGGCGGCATAGAGACTCACCGGGTGGTTCACCGGCTGGCGTTCATCAAAAGGCAGGTTGCGGTTACCGCCATACACCGAACTACTGGAGGCATACACCAAATTGCCCACGCCGTGATGACGACAACCCTCAAGAATGTGGCCAAATCCCACGAGATTGCTTTGGATGTAAGCAGCAGGATTTTCAAGCGAATAGCGCACCCCAGCTTGGGCCGCCAAATTCACCACCACTTGGGGCTGTTCAGCTGAAAACAACTCCATCAGAGCTTCACCATCTTCAAGAGCAAGGGGCTCAAACCGCCAGTTGCCTTCTTGGGCGACTGCCTCGATCTGGCGCAGACGCGCCTGCTTCAAAGCTGGGTCGTAATAGGTGTTGAGATTGTCGACACCCACCACGCGGTCGCCCTGTTGAAGAAGGCGCTGGGACAGAGCGGCACCAATAAAGCCCGCCGCACCGGTAACCAAAACAGTGCGTGTCATCAACTCTCGCCGTCACCAACACGCCACAGCCGGAGTCCAGCCGCTTGCACTGCCGCTGGTTCGACCACAGCCCGGGCATCAAACACCCAAGCCGGCCGTCGCATCAATGCTGCAAGATCAGACCAGTTCAGATGGCGATAGTCCTGCCATTCCGTGAGAACCAAAACGGCATCAGCACCTCGAACCGCCGCTTCGATCGAGGTGGCTGGTGTCCAACTACCCGTTCCACTCAAAGTATCAGTTTCGGAAGCTGGTTCCAACTGCAAGTCACGGCTGATCTGTGCCTCAACCACCTTGGGATCGTGAATCGAAAGCTGAGCCCCCTCCTCAAGTAGGTCGCGAGCGATGCGGATCGCCGGCGCTTCGCGGGTGTCGTTGGTGTCTGCCTTAAAGGCAAACCCCAAAATCGCCAACCGTTTGCCCGTCACAGTGCCAAACAGCTGTTGCACCACAAGACGGGCAATGCGGTGTTGTTGCCATGTGTTCAACGTCACCACACTTTCCCAATAGTCGGCGACTTCGGGAAGGCCGAAATGACGACAGAGATACACCAAGTTGAGGATGTCTTTTTGAAAGCAACTCCCACCAAAACCTGGGCCAGCATTCAAAAACTTTGGACCAATCCGGCTGTCGAACCCGATCGCCCGAGCAACTTCTCGGACATCAGCGCCGCTGGCCTCGCAAAACGCAGCAATCGAATTGATCGAGCTGATGCGCTGAGCCAAAAAAGCATTGGCCGTGAGCTTGGAGAGTTCACTACTCCAGAGGTTGGTTCGCAGGATTTTTTCCGGAGCAACCCAATGGCCATAAATCTCGGCCAACGCATCGATAGACGCGGTCTCTTCCCCACCAATCAGCACACGGTCCGGGGCTTCCAAATCGCCAATTGCAGTCCCTTCGGCCAAAAACTCAGGATTCGATAACACCGAGAAGCTGCGCGACGAGCCCTCCTCTTGAGCTGCCTCCAAGATCGTTTTGATCGCAGCCGCCGTACGCACCGGAAGGGTGCTTTTTTCAACAACAACCGTGTGGCCTGTCGCCGCCGTTGCCACCTGACGAGCACAGGCTTCCACCCAGCGCAAGTCGCTGGCCTGACCAGCACCAAGCCCTTTGGTCTTGGTGGGCGTGTTCACTGAAATGAACACCATATCGGCGGAGGCAATCGACTCCTCGACAGCCGTCGAGAACTGCAAGTTCCGACCGCGCGCTCTGGCTACCACCGCATCGAGCCCAGGTTCATACACCGGCAGCTTGGTGAGATCTGAATCATTCCAAGCATCAATCCGAGCCTGGTTGAGATCCACCACCGTCACTTGAATCGCAGGGCAGCGGTCAGCAATGACCGCCATGGTCGGACCACCGACATAGCCAGCACCAATACAGCAGATGCGTTGAACCTTCACGCTGCTGCGTCCCCTGGAAGTGCAAGGAGATTACGGAAGGAGTCGATGGTGGGGCCAAGGCCTTGCTCCAGTGACACAGTCGGCTCCCAGCCCAAGGCGCCCTTGGCAAAACCAATATCGGGCTGACGTTGACGAGGATCGTCTGAAGGCAAAGGCTTTTCAATCAACGGCAGAGCAGGGTTGATGCGTTGCCGCACCTGATCGGCCAACTCCCGAATCGTGAATTCGTCGGGATTGCCCAGATTCATCGGACCGGTGTGCTCGCCGCCCATGAGCCGCATCAAGCCGTCCACCAAATCACTCACATAACAAAACGAGCGACTCTGGGAACCATCGCCATAAATGGTGAGGGGCTCACCGCGGAGGGCCTGAACAATGAAATTGCTCACAACCCTGCCGTCATCGATCAACATCCGAGGCCCGTAGGTGTTGAAAATGCGCGCCACACGCACCTCAACAGCATTCATCCGCTGGTAATCGAAGCAAAGGGTTTCAGCGATGCGCTTCCCCTCGTCGTAGCAGCTGCGAATCCCAATCGGATTCACCGAGCCGCGATAGCTCTCCGGCTGTGGATGAATCTCAGGATCGCCATACACCTCACTGGTGCTCGCCAGGAGCAAACGCGCCCCAACCCGCCTGGCTAGGCCAAGCATGTTGTAGGTGCCAATAAAGCTGGTTTTTGCGGTTTTAACCGGATTGAACTGGTAGTGAATCGGGGAGGCGGGGCAAGCTAAATGCCAGATGCGATCCACCTCAATCTTGATTGGCTCGGTGACGTCGTGGCGAATCAACTCGAAGCGCGGGTGACCGATCCAGCGATCGATGTTGCACTTACGGCCAGTGAAGTAATTGTCGAGACAAATCACCTCTTCACCGGCGTCCATCAACCGATCAATCAGATGAGAGCCAAGAAAGCCAGCTCCACCGGTGACTAAATGAATCCGCATTAGCGGCTCTGCAAGACATCTACCATCGCGGAAATGGCATCAATTGCCCAGGTAGCTTCGTCTCCTTTCTCAAGAAGAGGTTTGATCAACACCTCACCGCGCCCCGCCTCCTCATCGCCCAGCACGAGGGCAAACCGCGCACCGCAACGGTCCGCCCTTTTGAACTGTTTTCCAAAAGCAGCCCCACTGCTGTCGAGCTCCACGGTCAATCCCTGCGATCGCAAGGCGCGTGCCAAAGCAAGCGCCGCTCCCTCAGCCTGCGCACCCCGATTCACCAGATAGGCATCCGGCTTTGGTGCAGTGACAACCTGGGCAGCCCGACCAACGGGATCGGCTTTTGCAGCTGCCTCCAGCACCAGCAACAGGCGTTCTAAGCCGAGGGCCCACCCCACAGCAGGGGTGTCCGCACCCCCCAATTGACTCACCAAACCGTCGTAACGGCCTCCGCCACACACCGTGGCCTGAGCACCGAGCTGATCACTCGTGATCTCAAACGCGGTGTGGCAGTAGTAGTCCAAACCACGCACCAAGCGAGGATTCAGACAAAACGGAATCCCAAGGGTGGTCAGCCCCTGCTGCACCAGATCAAATCGAGTTCGACTTTCAGAGCTCAAGGCATCGATCAACGTTGGAGCTGATTCCAATAACGCTTGAGTCGCCTTGTTTTTGGAATCCAAAATGCGTAATGGGTTCGTGGACAAACGGGCGCGGGAATCCTCATCCAACTGCTCCGCTATCTGCTCAAGCCAGGCCACAAGAGCCGTGCGATAGCCCTTGCGATCGTCTGCTGATCCAAGGCTATTCAGTTGCAATTCCAAACCACCCACCCCCAACGACGCCAAAAAATCCCAGGCGAGAGCGATCACCTCCACATCGGAGCGCGCGTTAGAAGCCCCAAGCCACTCCACACCAATTTGATGAAATTGTCGTTGCCGCCCTGCCTGAGGACGTTCGTAGCGAAACATCGGCCCGGCGTACCAAAGTTTCTGTGGGCCCTGGGTGAGCAAGCCATGTTGCAACGCAGAACGCACCACCGATGCCGTCCCCTCAGGACGCAATGTGCATGAACGCTCGCCACGATCATTGAAGGTGTACATCTCTTTGCCAACGACGTCGGTGGCCTCACCAATGCCACGGCAAAACAGATCCGTGGGTTCCATCAGCGGCGTGCGGATCTCTCCAAAGCCAGAGCGTTGAAAGTGAGCGCGGGCCTCTGCTTCCACGGCCTGCCAGCGCTGCAACGCCTGCGGCAGCAAATCCACCATCCCCCTCAGGCTCTGCAGCTGCGTCACGGTGCTGGGTTCTGCATCAATAAATCAGTCTGCAGGGTGAAGCCTGCGGGGCCAATCACGCATTCATGCTGCCGCTCGCCACAAGATCCATCAACGCCACCTGGCGTTCGACACAAACATCGAGGTCGTAGGTGTTCTCCACCGTGCGACGCGCCTCAACCCCGAAGGCTTTAGCTCGCTGGCGATCTTGGAGCAGCTCAGTCACAGCAGTGGCAAGGTCTCCGGGAGAGAAAAAATCGACCAATAAACCGTTGTGCCCATGGCGAATCACTTCGCGCACTGGAGCCGTATCAGAGCCGACAACGGCGCAACCACAGGCCATCGCCTCCAACAGGCTCCAACTCATCACAAAGGGATAGGTGAGATACACATGGCAGGCACTGAGCTGCAGCAGCGGAATGAATTGCTCGTAGGGCAGCTGGCCCGTGAAATGTACACGCGATGGGTCGTATTGCCCCTCAATCTCCGCCAGAAAACGATCTTTCCATTCACCCTGGGGGCAAACAGCGCCATAACTAACACCAGTTGTGCCACCAACAATCACAATCCGTGCTTCTGGACAACGCTTTTGCAGCTCAGGAATAGAGCGTAAAAAAATGTGGCAGCCGCGATAGGGCTCTAATTTCCGATTGACGAAGGTGACAATCGGCTGACCAGACTCGAGCATGGTGCCATCCAACAATTGAAGCGGAGTGGGAGAGGAATTTGGAACAGCACGATTTACATCCACGCCGTCATGAATCACGCTAATGCGATGCCGGTAATACTCCGGAAAACTGCTGGCCTGAAAATGGGTGGGCGACACATTCCAATCCGCCTGATCGAGTGTGAGATGTAAGTAAGCATTTTTCATATGTAATTTCGCCTGAGACTCCCAACCACATGCTTCAGGAAACTCCGGATCAAAATTAGAATCAAAACCGTATTCCTGATAAAAGAATTCTTGGTAACAAAGCAACGGAACATCCGGCCAGATTGACTTAAGAAAGAGGGGCTCTCCCCAGCCTGGATGCGCACAAATAAGATCAGGAATGAAGCCTTGGCCTTTCAACTGTTGCGCGGCATTAGTACACGCCTCAGCTCGAATCACCTTACTTTCAGTTTCCATCACAAGCGGATGAACGCCTTCCCCATTCCCCCGGCGGAGTTGATATCGAAAATGTTGCAGATTAGACGGTAATCCACGCCTTTTATCCAATTTATTAAGACTTAGAGCTACTAATTGATGCCCCCCTTGACGTTCTAGATGCTGAATAATATGAATATACTGGCCGGGAAAATTTTGATGGACAAATAAGATTTTCATAGCCTCTAGAGTCGCTGCAAAGACTCAGCTTTATCCTGGAACTCCCCCAGCAACAACTGCAAATAAGACACCTTCCGCAACTTGATATTAGCCGTAAGACTCATGCCAACTTGCAGCGGAAGCTTCACGCCACTTTTCATTTGCAATTGTTGCTGTATGAGCTTGACCGTCACTGGATAACTCAACTCCTGACGCTGCTCCTGAGGGTTAGGAGCCAAAGCATCGGATCCAATTCGCGTTACTTTTCCTGGCAAAATGCCGAAATCAGTAGCCGGATAAGAATCAATACTGATGTCTGCATTCATACAATTAACAAGTTGCTTCGGGCATCCCGCAGGAACCTTCACGAAACCAATTTTATTGCTCGGCACTTCAACACTAGCTTCCAAAGAACCAAAAGGGACCACCTTCATGACGGTTTCAGTGGACTGGGCTGTATAACCAGCAGATGTGGGCTGCAAATCAAAGACCACTCCATCTAGTGGTGATTTTAATTGCTGGTAGCGCAACGTCACCCTGGCCTGAGCCAGCCGACTACTAATATCTGCAACCTCAGAATTCAGTTGAGCCATCTGCTGATCCAGAAGGGCCAGTTGTCTAAGCCGGTTTGCCCTGGCCTGCATCAAGCGACCACGGGTTTCCTCAACTGTGTTCTTCTGGGTGAGAAGCTGCACTTCCGAAAAGGCACCAGCAGCCTTTAACTGCACATAACGAGAGAGAATCTCTGCCTGCAAGGCCAAATTATTTTCCAACATCTGAACTTCAGCATTATTCATCTGCTCATATCTTTGGCGCTCCAATGACGCTGCCCGGGCCAAATTTGCCCACCGTGGTCAGTCGTCCCATTTGTTGCCCCACCAATCGGGCTTGGCCACTCAGCAGCACAAGCACCCGTGCGGGGATCACCTCGGCATCGCACATTTGCTGGCCGAGTTCAAACTTCAACAGGCGCGTCGCCTTTTGAAGGTCGTTGGCCCCCGTTTCACTCAGCCCTTTAAAGGCTGGATGGGTCAGCAATGGGAAGGATGAAGCCTGGGTCATTGAGAAATACTGAAGTCACTGAACGCCGCCCTCGGCTCCAAATCGTGGGATTCGCCTGGCTCATGCGATGCGATCTGCAGTTGGTCGAGGCACCAATCGGTCTGCTCGCTCACCCAGTCATCAAATATTTCCCGACACATTTGGTCTGAGATGTCATCTATGAAGGTGGCCGGCGAGTAGCGCTCCAACCGAACCACTAACCACCAATCAGAAATTTTGAAGGGCTCAAGAAGAACCCCCGGCTGAGAAACCCGCAATTTCTCGACTAGGTCAGGATGAGCCTGCGTGAGGGACACGGGGCCAACAATGCCGTTGGTGTTGCGCTCCGGCCCCTCGGCATAGCGTTTAGCCAAATCGGCGAAGTTGGATTCCCCCGATTCAATTTGCAGATACAACTCTCGCGCAAGAAAACTATTCTCAAGTCGCAGCAGGCTGTACACCACCTGATCAAGCTCGTGTTTGCGGTCTAAAAACCGCGCTTCCGCCTTCGCGGAAAATTGTTGACGCATCAAGGACTGGCGCCGGATCACACCGGCCAATCGATCCACAACCTCTTGATTGGAACGCCCGATCTCATTCAAGAGCTCAGACCATTGCTCAAGCCGCCCATACCCCCGTTGTTCCAAGAGCTCCAAACGGGCCTGATCGAGCTCTTCATCAGAGACCTCAACATCGGCAAGAACGCTCTGCGTCAGCATTTGCTCCACCAGAGGACGGAGCAAATCAAAGCGTTGCAAAAGAGCACGGCCTTCCTCCCCAATCACTCGCTTCAAATCAAGCAAGACCTGAGGGCAATCCACGCATCAGAACTCAGTGCGCGAAAGGTAGGGGCGAAAACGCGTTTTGACCTGGGTTATTGATGCGTACTTCAGAATCAAACTCGATATGGACCCTCTTCGCCATGCCTCGCCGCGTCCTAATTACTGGTGGCGCTGGCTTCATCGGGAGCCACACCGCTCTTGTCCTCCTGGAGCAGGGCTATGAGCTGGTGGTTCTCGACAACTTCGACAACAGCAGCCCAGAAGCTCTAGAGCGCGTGAAGGAGCTCACAGGCTCCAATTCGTTGGATTTTGTCGAAGGTGATGTCCGAGATCTAGACGCGGTGAATCGCGCCTTTGATTGTGGGGGACCGATTGATGGGGTGATTCATTTCGCCGGGCTCAAGGCCGTGGGTGAATCCGTGGCCGACCCACTGCGTTACTGGGATGTAAATCTCAACGGCAGCAGGGTTCTGGCCGCCGCCATGGAGCAGCACCAGTGCCGCACCCTCGTTTTCAGCAGCACATCCACCGTGTATGGGGAGCCCGAAGTGTTTCCACTCCACGAGCAGATGCCAACAGCACCCGTGCATCCCTACGCCCAAACCAAGTGTGCGGTTGAGCAGATGCTGGGTGCCCTATGTCGTTCTAGGGACTGGCGGGTGGCCTGTTTGCGCTACTTCAACCCCGTCGGAGCCCACCCGAGTGGCCGGATTGGGGAAGACCCCCTCGGCATTCCCAATAACTTGTTCCCATTTATCACCCAAGTTGCCTCAGGGCGACGCGACAAACTGCGGATCTTCGGGCAGGACTACCCAACGCACGATGGCACCGGCATCCGGGACTACTTGCACGTAATGGACCTCGCCGAAGCCCACAGCGTCACCTTGGGTCACCTCTTTCAAGCAACAGCCCCCCACCAACTCACGCTGAACATTGGTACGGGTTACGGACTCAGCGTTCTCGACGTTGTGCACGGCTTTGAACAAGCAACAGGACTGCCGATTGCCTACGAGTTCGTGGAACGACGACCAGGAGATGTGCCCAAGCTTGAGGGGTGTCCTCAAAAAGCGAAAGACATTTTGGGCTGGAGTGCACAACGCGATCTTGCCCAGATGTGTCGCGACGGCTGGGCTTGGCAACAGGCCAATCCCATGGGGTATCGCACCAACCCATGACCCCATCGGGACCTCTCCTCCTGGCGGGAGGTGGGCACAGCCATGCGCTTCTGCTCAAACGCTGGGCGATGAATCCGCAGTTGCGGCCAAAACGCGGGGTTGTCTTGGTGAATCGGCATCCCACGGCCTTGTATTCAGGCATGGTCCCAGGCCTGATCGCTGGGATCTATCGACGGGACGAGCTGAGTCTCAACCTGCCGCATCTCTGCGATCGAGCTGGTGTGGCCTTTGTACAGGCCGAAGTCCTAGGTGTTGATTCCCAACGCCAACATCTCCTCCTGCAAGAGCGTCCATCATTGCGCTTCGGTTTGCTCAGCCTCGATGTGGGGGCAGAGACGCGCAACGCTGACGACCTGGCTGGCGTTCCAATCAAACCGCTGGAAACAGCCCTTCAGTTTTTGTCGCAGCAAGACCCTCACGATCCAGAACCGTTTCGCATCGTTGGTGCAGGGCCAGCTGGGATCGAAGTGGCCTTAGCCCTACGCCGGCGCTGGCCCAATCGCGCACTGGAGTTGCAAGCCCGTACAGGCCAACTCAACGCCACCACAAGAGCCATCCTCCATCGCGCTGAGATTCAATGCGTCACCGACCCCATTGATCAGCCCACCCTCCTCTGCACCGGGAGTCGCGCCCCGTCTTGGCTGGCTGACAGTGGATTCGCGGTGGATCACGACGGACGGGTGTTGACCAACCCCTTCCTCCAACTCGAGGGATACCCCCATCTGTTTGCAAGCGGCGATTGCGCCGTGATGGAGTCCCAGCCGCGGCCCGCTTCAGGGGTATGGGCGGTACGGTCTGCCCTGCCCTTGGCCAAGAATCTTGAGGCGGCCTGCAACGGCCAAAGACTGAAGCGGTGGAAGCCACAACGCCATGCCCTGCAATTGGTTGGAACCGGGAACAACACGGCCTGGATGCAGCGAGGCCGTGCTCGCACGCAAGCGTTCACTCTGCTTTGGACCCTGAAACAACAAATTGATCGGGCGTTTATGGCCGGTTTCAGCCAAGAATCGTCGATGGTCGCAGCCCAACCGATGGCTTGCCGGGGCTGTGCCGCCAAGCTTCCCGCAGCCCCCCTCACCGCAGCACTTTTACAAGCGGGTCTTCAAGGACAAGCGGAAGATGCCGCCAACCTCGGCGGGACACCAGCACTGCTGCAAAGCGTGGATGGCTTTCCAGCACTGGTGAGTGATCCCTGGCTCAATGGTCGACTCACCAGCCTGCATGCCTGCTCAGACCTCTGGGCTTGTGGAGCCAAGGTCACCAGTGCGATGGCAGTCATCACCCTGCCAGCCAGCCACCCCACCGAACAGCAAGAGCTGCTCCATCAGACCTTGGCAGGTGTTCAATCGGTCTTGGTTGAACAGGGAGCGTCGCTGATCGGGGGGCACACCTTGGAGTCGCGCAGTTCCACACCATCCCCGACCACCCTTGGATTACAGGTCGCCCTCAGCGTGAATGGTCAAAGTTCCGCACCTTGGGCCAAGGGGGGGATTCAGCCTGGAGATGCGCTCCTGCTGAGCCGTCCGCTTGGAGTCGGCGTAATTTTTGCCGCCGCCATGGCAGGGGTCGCCAAGCCCAAAGATGTCGAAGCGACCCTGCGCACGATGAACCAAAGCCAACATCACTTGGTGGCGGCATTGCAGAAGCATGGAGCCGACATCCATGCCTGTACCGACGTGACGGGCTTTGGATTGCTGGGACATCTCGGGGAGATGCTTCAGGGCAGCAAGTCCATCACCATTCAACTTTGGACGGATCGCATTCCCGCTCACCCGGGTGCGATGGATCTACTCGCACAAGGGCTAGCCAGCAGCCTGGCCCCCGCCAACCGGGACGCTTGGAGCTGGCTCGAGGGGCCAGTTCAGCTCAACCAATCTCCATCCCAGGCCTGTCTCGAACTACTGGTAGACCCACAAACCTGTGGGCCACTGATTGTGGCCTGCACTGCAACAGCTGCCGAAAGCCTTACGGCACAGGATTCAGCTTGGATCCAAGTTGGCACTGCAGGATCCGGCCATGGCTAAGCCCTTCTGACCGGTCGACACAGCGATAGCCCACCTGCTCAACCTCCTGCTGCAATGGGTTGAGTTTGCGCCGAAGCGCCTGTTCAGGCCCACTACTGGCCAACCAAATCTCGGAAGGGTGTGGGGTGATCGACAACCGTTGGCGCAGGGCGCTGCGATCACCCCATGCAGCCACGGGAGGTGCCATTCGACCCATCTGCTGTTCCATCCGATCACTGAGGTTGAGCAGACGTGCCCGAGGGCTGTATCGCTCAGGGAATCCATCCGTGTGCCGACTCACCATCCGAAACTGATCCTGTTCACGCACCCCGCCCAATCCCGGATCGAGTTCAACAAACCCTGGCCCCCACCAGCTGCCAATCACGATCACCAAAACAACACCGGCGAACAAACGCCCCCCCCGATTCAACCGAGCCTCACCAAACAAAACCGCCAAGACAGGCACAAGGGCCGGAATCAGCACGACGAAATAACGACTGAAGGCAAGGGGCTTGAAGAAGGAGATCAGCACCACCCCAACCACCATCAAGGCAGAAGGGATCAGACCACTGCGATCCAACAGATCCATATCGAGCCAGCGCACTGGCTTGAGACCACCCCAACGACGCAGGATCACCAGCGTGAGCAGCAGCAGGGCCAACTTGGGCAGGGGCCAAACGCCAAGCCCACGGGCCAAGGTGTCCTCCAGCAAGGCAAAGCTCGGACCGCCAATCCAGCTGCCGGCCTTGGAACTGAAGAGATAGTCGGAGGCGTAGGCCATCCAAGCGAGGGCAGGGATCGCCCCCAGGCCAGCAGCCACTGATAAACCCAAACGACGGCGCCAGCCATCCCAGGCCCCAGCAGCCAACATCAAAAACAGACCATAAAAATGAGTTAGGGAAGCCAGAGCCACAGCTAGGGAATAGGGCACAACACGGCCTTGGTTGCGCCACCACCAAGCCAAGGCCACAAACAACACCAAGAGCGCATAGCTCTTGCCTTCAATCGAAAAACGAATGGGATAGGGGCTGCAAAGCGCCATCAGCGCCGCCAAGGGCACGGTCCCGCCCAAACGCTGATTTGCAGCCAAAGCCCGTGACTGGGCCACCATCAGAAGTCCTCCGGCCCCGTAGGCAAGCCAAGACAACAACCGCAAGGTGATCGGGCTTTGGCCCACCAGCTGGCCCCACCCCCAAAGCAAGCCGTAATAGAGAGGGGGATGGGTGTCGTGGCGGAGCATCGCAAGCAAAGCCGCCGGACTGGCTTGAAAACTCTTGCCCACGCTGTACAGCTCGTCGCTCCAGAGCGCCGTGGCATCAATCAGCAAGAGCGCCTTCAAGGCAAACCCTGCACACACCACAACGACGACCAGGCGGATCAAAGCAGAACGGGAAAAACTCATCGGCTTTGCTTCAACGCCTCCAGGCGTAAACGCTTCAACTCATTGCCTAATGCGGGGCCAGACGACCAACCATCGGCGATCAGATCCCGAGCGCTTCTCGGTGATTTCAGATGTCGCCAACGCCCCCACCAGCGCAACAACGGTTTCCATTGCGGGGGTTGCAGGCACACCATGAAGGCCACTGTTTCTGGCATCCAGCCCTGGGATTCCAGGGCCGCAGTCCAGACATCAGGGGCCGCATGAACATCAGGTGCATCTGCGGACAACAACCAATCCCGAAGTCGCACGAGCTGCTGGAGCCACCGCTGCTGTTGACCAGGAACACCCAAGCGACGGGCAACCGCCTCAGGATCCGGAGCAGCCGCTAACCAGGCCGGTAGCAAGGGAAGTGCAAGCCGTTGCGCCCAAGCAATCCGACGGTTTCGACCCCGATCGTTCTGCAAGGACGGATCCAACAACGCCATCGCCTTCCACTCCTCTAGACAATCGAGTGCGACAGCCCAAGGCTCAACCTCAAACAACCGATCAAGCTCCATCCGCAGGCGATTCGCCAATGCCGGTGGAGCCTTATCCGGTGCGTCATACCAATGCCACGACCATGGCCAACGCCGCACCGTGGCGGTCACTTGCTGCTTCGCCTCCGGCGACAGAACAAATCCCAAGCGAGCCGCATAACGGCATGCACGAATTACACGGGTGGGGTCATCAGACACGCTCTCGTCGTGGAGAAACAACAAACGACCGGCGGCCAAATCCTGCTGACCTCGGTGCGGATCGATGAGCTGCCCAGACAGCAGATCCTGAGCCATCGCGTTAATCGTGAAATCGCGACGCACCAGATCAGAATCCAACGAGCCTGGTTCAACCACGGGGTTCTCAGCTGGCATGGGGTAGCTCTCCCGTCGAGCCATGGCGAAATCCAAGGCCACACCATCGAGTTTCAAAGCCACAGTGCCAAAGGCTCCATAGCTCTGAAGTGCCATCACCCGCTGCTCACCACAACGCCTCAACAACTCAGCAGCAAGGCGCATGGGATCACCTTCGAGAACCCAATCCAAATCAGGCACACCTGACCAAGCCCGGCCATAGCGCTCATGGAGCAGCCCATCCCGCACGGCGCCCCCAACCATGGCCAACCGTTTAACGCCCGCACCAATTGCCGCCGCTCGTAAGTCAGCCAGCAAAGAGGACGGCACACCGGTCAGGTTCATCGCATGGTGTGCATGACAATGGGCCGATCATCGTGGATATCGGTCTTGTCTGCTCTGACCCGTTGCCTAGAAGAGGAAGCCTCAGCAATCGCCACTGCAGCACAACGACTCAGCAGTGATCAAGTAGAGGCTGCGATTCAACTGCTCGAACGTTGCGCCGATCGAAAAGCCAAGCTTGTGATCACTGGGGTCGGCAAAAGCGGAATCGTGGCTCGAAAAATCGCCGCCACTTTTTCATCCATCGGCTTGATGGCGTTGTACCTCAACCCCCTCGATGCCCTCCATGGAGATCTGGGCGTCGTAGCACCAGAAGATGTGTGCTTGATGCTCTCCAACAGTGGCGAGACAACTGAACTGCTCGAGGTTCTTCCCCATCTCAAACGTCGGGGCACCGGACGCATCGCCATCGTTGGCCGAGCCGAGTCGTCCCTTGGTCGTGGAAGCGATGTGGTGCTGGAGGCCAGCGTCGACCGCGAAGTCTGTCCGCTCAATCTGGCACCAACCGCCAGTACAGCTGTTGCCATGGCGATTGGCGACGCACTCGCAGCGGTCTGGATGGAGCGTCGAGGCATCTCGCCCGCCGATTTCGCCCTGAATCACCCAGCGGGCTCCCTGGGCAAACAACTCACGATGACTGCTGCAGACCTGATGGTTCCGGCGAGCAAATTGCACCCCCTTCAACCAGACACATCTCTTCCCGACGTGATCGGTGGATTAACCCGAGACGGAATCGGCAGCGGCTGGGTGGAAGACCCCAATTCTCCAGGCTCTTTGTTGGGAATCCTCACGGATGGCGACCTACGACGGGCCCTGCAAGACCACAGCGCCAACAACTGGAGCACCCTTCAAGCCGCCGACCTCATGACAGCCGACCCCATCACAGTGCGTTCCGATGTGTTGGTGGTGAAAGCCTTGGAGCAGATGGAGAACAACCGACGCAAACCGATCTCTGTGCTTCCGGTGGTTGGTGACAACAAGCAGCTGATCGGTCTGTTGCGTCTCCACGATCTCGTACAAGCAGGCCTGGCATGAGGAGATGGCGCTGGTGGCGAATCGGGAAGCGGCTGAGACAGATCAAGTTGCTTGTGCTCGATGTCGATGGCGTGCTCACGGATGGAGGGCTTTGGTTTGATGCGAGCGGGCATCTAACCAAACGGTTTGATGTGCGGGACGGTCTTGGGATTCGTTTGCTGCAACAGGCAGGAGTCGAAATCGCCTTCCTGAGTGGCGGGCAAGGAGGCGCCACTGAGGTGAGGGCACGCCAACTGGGAATTCAACACTGTCTCGTGGGCATCAAAGACAAACCAGAGGCGCTGCTCAAACTCCAACAACAACTTGGGATCGACATTGCCGAAACGGCCTTTGTCGGCGACGACCTCAATGACCTTGCCGTGCGGCCCGTTGTTGAACTTCTGATCGCTCCAGCCGATGCCTGCACGCCGGTGCGGCAGGGAGCCCATGCTGTTTTACGGAAACAAGGAGGCCACGGCGCTATCCGAGAACTCGCAGAAACGATCCTTCAAGCACGCGGGCGCTGGCAAACCCTGAAGCGCGATGGTTGGCGCGATCGAAATGACTGAACGCAACGGGACATTCGTCCTGGGGCTTGGGGCCCAAAAAGCAGGCTCTTCATGGCTTCACGCCCAACTCAACCGTCGTCGAGATGCGGACTTTGGTTTCCTGAAGGAATATCACATTCACGATGCACGCACCCTGCCGGAGGCGGGCTTCAGCAATCGACGCATGCGTTCTCTGATCAAACCGCGCACCTGGCGTCGCCAGCGATTCATCGCTCAACCCCAGCGGTATTACGACTACTTCTCCAGCCTGTTGCGCCGACCGGGCATCAAGCTCACCGGTGACATCACGCCGTCGTACAGCGCCCTAAGCATTGGCACATTGACGGAGATCAAGGCCAACTTTGAGCAGCGAAAGATTTGCCTGCGCCCGGTTTTTCTAATGCGCGATCCGATCGAACGCATCATCTCCAGCCAGCGCATGAAGCTGCGCAAGCAAAACCAGCTCAACCACGAAGCCGAGGTAGAAGCGCTGCGACAACTCTGCGTTGAGCAGCCAGAGATGGTGAAGCTTCGCAGCGATTACGGCCACACCCTGAGGGCTCTCACCCAGGTGTTTGACCCAAGTGAGTGCTTTATCGACCTCTACGAACGCCTGTTCACCCCAGCAAGCTGGCAACGCCTTTGCGACGTTTTAACCGTTCCCTATGAAGAACCCGAATGGGAACAACAGGTGAACGTCAGCCGTACCAATACGCCGATTCCTGACGAGGTGCTGGCCGAACTGGGGGCGTGGCAGGCCCCCACCCTTGCTGCTGTGCGCCAAACCATGGGGCATCTTGATCTAGCTCAGCTCTGGCCTCTCGCCCATCGCTGGTGCGAAGACCTCAGCTGAATCAAACCATCGCGCGTGCCTGTTCGAGCTGTTCAGCGGTGTCGACCGATAGGGAGGTTCCCTGCACTTCAAACGTGGCGATGGTGAGGCCAGCTTCGATCAAACGGAGCTGCTCAAGACGTTCCAAGTCTTCGAGGGGTGACGCTGGGAGTTGATTCCAAGCCGCCAACACATCCCCACGAAAGCCATACATCCCCACATGTCCCCAGAAGGTGGTGTGGCGATGCCATTCCGATGGATCCACGTCACGCACATGGGGAATCGCAGACCGCGAGAAATACAACGCCCGGCCATCGTGGGCCAACAACGTTTTCACCACGTTGGGGTTGTGAACCGTCTCTGGCTTCAAGCCATAAACGGGAGTCACGACCGCTGGGACGGGATCAAGGCGGCGAAACTCAGCAGCCATCGCATCTATCACCTGGGGATCGATAAACGGCTGGTCCCCCTGAACATTGATCACAGCGGTTTGGTCTGCCGCAGGTGTTGCATCACCCCAGGCGAGAGCCATCAGCGCATTGGCCACTGAAGCGATCCTTTCACTGCCGGAGCTGCAGGATTCAGCCGTCATCAAAACGGGAAAGCCCCAAGCCTCGGCCCGCTGCTGAAGCTCCTGGCTGTCAGTGCAAAGCACAACAGTGTCTACAGCCGTGGATTCACGACAGCGCTCGAGAACCCGCTGAATCATCGGTTTACCACCGATCTCGGCCAGCACCTTGTTGGGCAGCCGCGACGATTGCAAACGGGCTGGAACAGCAACGACACATTTTTGAATTGCCATTAATCCCAGAGCTTGATTGCTTCATCACGGGCAGCGAACCATTGAGCAGCCAAAGGTCCTCCCATCGTTCGTTGTTCGCGAAACCAAGGGCCACCGAGAGTCCAGTGCAACATCGGCGCCGGCTCCTCCTGTTCTGGAGGTCGCTGCACATCCACTAGATGGTTCCATCCCCCCTGAATCGCTCCGATCTCGTGATCACCCTTTAACCAATGGAAACGATGCAGCTCCAAACCCGAAGCCGTATTGACGTAATCCACGGTGAGATTCGTGCAGCGGCTGCAGTTCAGCAGCATCAATGAGCTCCAATTTTTCTTCGGATATGGGCTCTGCACTTCACCCAGGAACTTCACCGTCTCTCCAGGAACATGTTCGTGCTGGACACACATCGCGCCATAGCGATCATCGCGCTGATCCCACAACGCTTTGATGTCGGCCTGGCAGAGCATGTCGCAATCCATGAACAGCGCCCAGCCCTGATACCCCATCAAATACGGCACCAAAAACCGCGTAAAAGAAAACGCGGTGCTCTGTTTGGGATCCCGTTCACGGTGGAACAACCCCTGGTTTTCCAACTGAGGCGTCACCAGGGGTGTAATCGCCAAAGGCACACTGCTGTGCTGATACAAGCTGTCGATCAGAACGTTGGTGGCAGCACGCTCACGCGGGTCGTAGCCGATGAAAATCGGAATCGGCGGGTGGGCGGTTGACACGGGCCGTTGGTTGCTGAGGGGAGATTAAGCCGCTGGCCAGGTTGAGCCGAGCAAACCATGGCTGTAAACAAGACGACGATTCATCGCTGCCACCGATGGGAGCAGCGGCGCCACCCGTAAGGACAGGGCTGGGGAGGTGAGCCAAGCGGCGTCATAGCGAATGGCATGGCTCTGACCAGGCTCAAACCGCAAGCGATTCCCGGAAACGATATGGCTGCCGGAATGCAGTCCGGGTTGAAGCATCGCCCGCTCAAATGGCAGCTCAAGCCAATCGCATAAGCGCCGCAACGCTGCCTCTGGTGCCAAGGCCAATTCCTCATAGCCCAGCTGAAATACCGCACAGTCAGACCGCCGTAGCCGCTGCTCAAGCCGGCGGTTTACCCGCCACCAGCGCACCAACGACCGCCAGCCCACGGACATGCCGCGGCCATGCCGCTCAACACCACGGCGGGCCTCCGAATGCACCCAAGAACGAA
This sequence comes from Synechococcus sp. BL107, assembly GCF_000153805.1. NCBI lineage: Bacteria > Bacillati > Cyanobacteriota > Cyanophyceae > Synechococcales > Synechococcaceae > Synechococcus > Synechococcus sp. BL107. The sequence continues at coordinate 149,544 of NZ_DS022298.1, forward strand.
CATCCCGCACCAGATGAATCACCCGCACCGGTCGGCCGAGAGCTCTGGCATCCAGCAGCTGTTCATCCGCTTGAAAGGACTCAACCAACCAACGGGCTGAGCCGGACGTGAATGGTGTGATCAGACGATCGACCTTTTCGAGGAGGGGACGATCGTCATGCTCTGGCAGCCAGGTGAGCACCGGTCCCCAAACAGGACACGTTCCGGCAGTCGCACCACACGTGCATCGGCGTTCGAAGCGCAAGGCACCCCGTAGCTGCTGCGGGCCCTTATGGGATTCACCCAACCGCGGCTTCTCGAGCACGCGAACCGCTTCCCCCAGGCCAACAATGCTGGAGTGAGCACCGAGGGCCAAATCCAAAATGGTGCTTCCGCTGTGGCCGAGGCCTCGGATCAGCAGCAAACCTGGCAGAGCAGACGACTTAGGCATCGCGATTGGTGACCGGTTCGATCGGCGCTAAGCGGGGATCCAAAATTTTCGGCCCCATCCCCACAAATTTGACCGCGATCGAGATTTTTTCCCCACTACCGAAGGTGTGGGTGATCTCTCCCACACCAAAGCTTGAATGGGTGACCTTGTCCCCCACAGTCCAACTGCGGCCAGGGGCTGGCCCGGCCTGACGACGACGTACAGCGTTCGCTGGGGCCGAGGAGGGTTGATCACGATCGACCCGGGTGAGCCGATCCAAACGGCGCTCGCGCCGGAGAGCTGCTCCGCCAGTTTGCGGGAGGTCACCCTGCACCAAAGCCTCGGGCAATTCCGAGAGGAACACGGAGGGCACGGCCGCCTCGCGCATACCACCCCAAAGACGACGCTCGCTGGCGTGGGACAGGAAGAGACGCTCCTTGGCGCGGGTAATTCCGACATAACAAAGACGCCGTTCCTCCTCCAGAGACGCAGGGTCGTCCAAGGAGCGGTAGCTGGGGAAAAGACCCTGCTCCAAACCCACCAGACACACGACCGGAAATTCCAGACCTTTGCTGCTGTGCAGGGTCATCAAGGTGACACGATCCGCTGCGGTGTCTTTGTTATCGGCATCGCTCGACAACGCAGCCGACGCCAAAAACCCCTCCAAATTCCCGTCGTCGTTTTCCTCCTGGTACTGCAAGGCCGCATTCACCAATTCCTGAAGATTGCGGCGGCGTTCTTCGGCTTCATCGGTTCCCTCGGCGATCAACTCACTCACATATCCACTTTTTTCCATCACCTGCTGAAGCAGCTCGGATGGCGCCACCGCTTGCACCTGGGTTTTTAGATCATTCACGAGCTCGCAAAATTGCAGCAATCCTTTGGCCGAACGTCCACCAAGCGAGCGCACCGCCTCGGGATCACTCACCACATCCCAAAGGGGAATGCCGAGCTGATTGGCCGCATCGGTGAGGCGCTGGATCGTGGTTTTACCAATTCCACGCTTGGGCACATTGATCACCCGAAGCAGGCTGACGGTGTCGGCTGGATTGACGAGGAGACGTAAGTACGCCAACAAATCCTTGATCTCACGGCGGTCATAAAAGCGAAGCCCGCCCACCACGATGTAAGGAATGCCCCAGCGCACCAACGATTCCTCCATCGCCCGCGACTGGGCATTCGTGCGGTAGAGCACCGCCATGTCGCCCCAGCTCAGGTCTGGGTTTGCTGCTTCCATCATGCGGAGGCGATGAACCACCGCCTCCGCCTCAGCAATTTCGTCGTCACAGCGCGTCAGGGTGATCAGCTCCCCCTCGCCACGGGTGGGGCGGAGCACCTTGTCGATCCGTTCACTGTTGTTCGAAATCAGCGCATTTGCAGCAGCCAAGATCGTGGCGGTGGAGCGGTAATTCTCCTCCAGCTTCACCATCGTCCGGGTGGCATCGTCCGGCGCTTGATCACCGAAGTCGTCCTGAAAGCCCATCAAGATCGTGAAGTCAGCAGCACGGAAGCTGTAGATGCTCTGATCGGCATCCCCCACAACAAACACGGAACGGCCAGACCAGTCGTCGTAGGCCTGCGGCTCCTTGCCATCGGTCACCAGCAACTTGATCAGGTCGTACTGGGTGCGGTTGGTGTCTTGATATTCATCCACCAGCACGTGACAAAAACGCCGATGCCAATAGCGACGTACCTGTTCGTTCTGTTGCAGCAACTGAACCGGGAGTAGCAGGAGGTCGTCAAAGTCGAGAGCATTATTCGCCGCCAAAGCTTTGCGGTAGCGGCGATACACATCGGCCGTGAGCTTGCCGCGCTGACCTTCGGCATTGGCTTCGAGCTGATCCGGCAACCAACCCTGATTCTTGGCATTGCTGATCGCCCAGCGCACCTTTTTGGGCTCAAACCGCTTCGGATCCATCTGAAGCTCCTGTGTGACGATCTCCTTCACCAGGCTTTGGGCGTCGGCTTCGTCGTAGATCGAAAACTGCTTAGTCCAGGTGAGTCCATCTGGATCCCGGAATTTGTCGATGTCGAAGCGAAGCATCCGGGCGAACAACGCATGGAATGTTCCGATCCACAGCTCCTTAGTGATCTCCCGATAAATCCGAGATCGCAGCTGCCGTTGTTCCACCGGCGGCAACGTGCTCCAAGGCTGACCGAACTGACTCTGGGCCAAACGTTGGGCCAGCAGCAGCTCGAGCCGTTCCTTCATCTCCCGAGCCGCCTTGTTCGTAAAGGTGACTGCCAAGATTTGGCCGGGATCGGCTCCGTGCTCTCCAATTAGATGGGCGATGCGATGGGTGAGAGCACGCGTCTTTCCGCTCCCAGCACCAGCTACCACCAGCAGAGGCCCTTGGTGGTGGTCCACCGCCCGGCGTTGGGCGTCGTTGAGGCCTGCCAAAAAGCTCATGGACAGAACGTTAGAGCGAGGAAACCAGAGGCGATACGTCGAGGCATCTAGAAACCATCAAGTGGACTGAGCTCAAGGTCAAACCCCTCAGCCAAACCACACACGAAAGCGAACGCCTATATATCAAAACAACCAGAAAAATGGCGATCAAAGAAGGGCTTGAACTGATGTTCACGGTTCTGCCTGCTTGCAGCGCCAACGCCTAACACTTAACAAAAAAGAAATACGCGCTAATTATTCAACAATAGCCCTGGAACTAGTCACAAAGATACTTGATACTCGACGCCAAAATCTCAGTCGCATTGAGTTTGATGCAGACACAAAACTCGCCTACAGCTGAATCACCAAAAGCGACAATTGATCGGTAGTGCCTTGACTAAAAGACGCATTAAAAGAAAAGATGACAAATGCTTCGAGTCACTTGAGGCCTTACCGCTCAACTCAAACAGCAAAGTCAATCCACCGACTTGCATAGAGCGATTTTAAACAAGGTCTCCACAGCGATGTTCCCCACCGCTTTGGTCAACATGAAATCTCAGCATATTCGACTTCTTTATGGGCCTAAATAAAAAATCAAAAAACAATGCAGCCGTGCAAGCAGAACAGATTTAATTATCAAATAGAGAATTAAATAAGAATTATTTTCACATCCGAAACAAGCCAGATTTTAAAAAACATTTAGATAGACCGCGTAAGCTCATCGAATCATCAGCAGTAACACGATCGTGGCCCGACAGGTACAGCTCGGAAACATCACGTTCGCGAACGACCAACCCTTTGTCCTTTTGGGAGGCGTGAATGTCCTGGAGGACTTGGACTTCGCCCTGAACTGCGCTGGCCACTACAAAACTGTCTGTGAACGCCTCGGTATTCCCTTGGTATTCAAAGCCTCTTACGACAAAGCCAATCGGTCGTCCATCCACTCCTTTCGTGGCCCAGGCCTTGAGAAGGGTCTGGCCATTCTTCAAGCCGTCAAAGACACCCATGGCATCCCGGTGATCACGGATGTGCATACCCCAGAAGAAGCCGTTGCTGCAGCGGCGGTTGCCGACATCATTCAATTGCCAGCATTTCTGGCCCGTCAAACGGATTTAGTCACCGCGATGGCCAACACCGGCTCGGTGATCAACATCAAAAAGCCGCAGTTCCTAAGCCCGGAACAGATGGCCAACATCGTTGAAAAATTCAAAGAGTGCGGAAACGACCAGTTGTTGCTGTGCGAACGCGGCAGCAATTTCGGTTACGACAACCTCGTGGTCGACATGCTCGGCTTTGGAGTGATGAAGAAAACCTGCCAGGACATCCCTCTAATTTTTGATGTAACCCACGCTCTGCAGTGCCGAGATCCCGGTGGTGCCGCGTCCGGTGGCCGTCGATCACAAGTGGTAGATCTCGCCCGAGCCGGCATCGCCGTCGGACTTGCCGGCCTATTCCTTGAAGCCCATCCCGACCCAGACAAAGCACGTTGCGACGGTCCCAGCGCCCTGCCACTGGATCTCCTGGAACCATTCCTCAGTCAACTCAAAGCTCTTGATCAGTTGGTGAAAACACAACCCCAGCTGAACATCAGGTGAGTGTGCGCTGGTGGGCAAAAAGCCTGTTGCGGTCGAGTCGTAGGTTTTGGCCTGAGATCAACGAATGGTTAGCGCTGGAGGGCTATCGAGGCCTCAGCATTCAGGCCTTTTCTGGACCCAGCTTTCAACCCGAGATTGCACCATTGGTTTGGCATCAAGGCCAATGGCATAACGCCAACACGTCCCTGCGATCCCCCGCCCGGCGAGAGCGGGACAACGCGTCCCATCACTATGGCCACGACGTTCAGCTGAAACGTCACGCCAACCTGCCCCTGGTCGGTCGCCCCCTGCCATGGCAACTCGAGCACGGTTTGAAGGTGACTCCAGAAGCCCAATTTGAACAACCCAAGCGCTGGAGCCGCGGAGCTCTCTGCATGGGTCCACGGCGTGCCCAATGGATGGAAGAACAGCATCAGCGCCCTGCTATCGCGATCGGTCCTTGGATCGCCTATGCCCAGTCACTGCTTTCGACCCAGCACCTCGATCAGTGGCGACAAAAACTGGGCCCGACTCTCCTGGTGGTGCTTGCCCATAGCTGGGGCCCGGTGCACCGCCAGAACGATCTCCCTGCAACCATCCAAAGCATCGAAGCGCTACGGCAAAACCAGGGTTACGACTCAGTGATTTGGTTACGTCACTGGCAGGACCCTGCGGAGATCCCACTACCAAGAGGATGGATCCAAGCCTGCAACGGCCACCGCTCCAACCCATGGTTTCTCGATGCGATGCGCACGCTGTTGCAACTGAGCACCGGGTTGGTGAGCAACAGTTTTGGCACCCACCTGGGTTACGGCATCCAAATGAATTGTCGTCTGCACTGGCTCGATCTCCCCAGTACGCAAAACCTGGATGCACTCTCAATGGAGCAGCAACAGCGTGAGCAAATCGAATGGGAGCGACGCCGTGAGCTCGGCCAGCAGCTTCAACAGGTCAGTCACGACGAGAGAGCTCTTCGAAATTTGCTTTTGCCCTACTGGGGCTTTGACCACGTGCTCTCCCCAGCTGCAATGCGGGCCCTGCTGATCTCATGACTGATGTGCAGATCCTGATGAGCTTTCCAACGGAAGCCCCCTATCGGATTGATCAAGTCACCAACAACCCCGGTCTCATGCTGAGCCTGGCCATCGGGCAAATTCTTTTAGCTGGCCTTTTGAGCCGCGTCACAGCAGCTCGCCTTTGGTGGACCACAGCCGGACTCCAGCTGATCACCATCGCCGTGTTCTTCACGCTCGCCTCTTGGGGGACCAGCGACATTGCCCGCTTTAGCCACCACTTAGCGATCAACCCCAACGAGGTTCTGCAGGAACCCGCTTGGATCGCTGTGGCACCGCTGATCACGATGCTTCCCTACCGGCTCGCGTTCGTGCAAGGGCTCGTGAGTGCAGGATTCGCCCTAATCCCACTGCTATTGGCCCGTCAATGGCGCCGTCCCCACTGGGGCGGTTGGTGGGCGCTCCTGCTGGTGTGGTCGCCCCTACTGCGCAATTTCCTCCAAAACGGAGTCACCCGTCAGGCCCTCGCCACGCTGCTGATCACACCGTTGCTACTTCGCAGTGCGGGGTGGAGCCACCCCACCTGGCTATGGGTCGGCATCGCCATTGCGGGGTCTGGGCTGTCCCACAACAGTCTGGCGGTGACAGCAGCGCTTGCCGTGGTGCCATTGCTCACCAGGCCGGCACTCCTTACCTCAAACAACAACAGGAAAGCCCTGCTGTTTTCGGCCGTGTTGGTGGTGGGGACAGCGCTTATCGCCTTCAGCCATCCGGCAATTCAACAAAAACTGAACCACTACCTATTTGAAACCGGGTACTACAACACCTATGGCTTGCGCAATGAAGTGCTGGGATTGGAGCTCACTGCACTCATGGCTGTTCTACTTACGGTTTGGCGAGCCAAGCTCAACCTGCGCTCGATGGCCTCTTGCCATGACTGCCGCACCCTGCTCGCTTACACCCTGATGCTGGGTCTCGTGCAGTTATCCATGGCCACGGGGTTTTTGGCACCCATTGTGAGCCGCTGTCTCGACCCGATTGGACTGTTTTGGCTGCTCGCGCTTCTGGCCTGGACCTCTCGGCATCACTGCGCGTGGACCTTGATCCCAGTCCTGGCCGTCGTCGGGGAATCATTTATCGACGATCGGATTTTGAGCCTCGAAGATTGCATCGGGGGGGATCAATTCATGTGTCCCCCCGATCGTTGGCCTTGGCAGATCAACTACTGAAGGCACTTAAAAACGCTGAATGGCCTGGAGCAATTCAGGGGTCTTGAGGCCAAGGGAATGCTCCAACACTTGACCTCCCGATGGCCCAGCGATGTGTGCCTGCAAGTCAGCAACGAAACGTCGGTGATCTTCATCCGGAAGGCTGATCCCACAACGCTCATGCCGCACAGCCCGGTACAGGTGATCGAGATCAGCTTTCAGACGGTCTGGTGAAGTCGGCCACTGCCAAACCAGACATCGAGCCCAATTACTGCTCATCCGCAGCAAAACATCAGCTGGAATGCGGTTGAGATCCGTGCGCTCTAGCAAGTGATGGGCGGCAGCAGCAATGTCTCCAATCAGCTCATCCCGACCCGTCAGCAGAGCGAGATGCATCACCACGGTCCACGTGGACACCAAACGCTTCAGCCGATTGTCACGGTTCCGCCCCTGACATTGCCGGGTCGAAGGATCGGCCTCCAGCCGCCTTGCCTCAAGCATTAATTGATCAATCAGCGGAAGCGCTGCTTGGGTATCAGCGATGCGAATCAAACTCCATCCCAACGCAATGCCGGCGTAAAAGCGCTGATCCGAATCCAGCACATCAGCATTCAAAAGAGAAGCAAATAAGTCCTTTTGCTGTGTGGTGTCTTGTGGTCGCAGTCCTCGCTGAAACAACAAGCGTTCGATCAGATCTCGCCGTTGTCTGCGGCGCAGTCGCTGGAGTGCTTCTAAAAGGGCAGGCCAATCGACCATCTCCAGCGCTAGCCAAACCGCCTGTTCGGCTCGAGCACTCTGGGAGGGACGCTGCAGCGCCTGGACCACTAGCAACGGCCAGGCCCAAAACGGACGAATCAGATACCAAGACCATCGATGGATGGGCTTGAGCAGAAAGCGGCCGCGCACATCATTGGGCAGAAGGCGCACGGGCATGCGCACCACCAATTCCTCCGGCAGGCTGAAGAACAAGCCCCAATAAATCCGACGACGCAACCGCTGGGCTTCGTCATCCACTTGAAGCGATGGACGGGGAATGGTTGGACGTTGCACTCTCAATGCACCGTTGGTGGGATCGGTGTCGTACACACTGCTGAGACGCTGGGCGCTCCAAGGATGACCAGCGGCCAAGAGCCGATTGGTGATCGCAGTAGCCCGTTTAAGCGATTGTGCAGACACCCGTTGCATTGCAGTGGGGGATGAAACCTCCCCAGAGCGACTGACCCGCAGGCTGGCTGAATGGGCAATCACACCAAGGGCACTCGCTGGCAACCGCTGCACCACCACACCCTGGGCCTCAACACGGGAGCGAAAGTCCTTGTCGTCAAAGCCATAGCCCAAGAGCACTTCGTTAAATCCACCCACCTGATCAACCAATCGACGCTCAAGTAACCATTGGCCGGCGCGACCATCGGGCCCAGTACAAAAGGCAGCCACCGGTCCAGCCGCAGCTAGTTGATCAGGCGAGGGCATGGCCTCGGGCCAACAATCGGCATCCAACTTGAACAGCCGATCACCCTGGGCCAATCGCAACGCCAAGTTGTAGGCACGGCAGAGGTGCCATTGACGCTCGCCATCGACCCGCACCAAGCGAATCCGCGAATCCGCTGGCAACTCAGCCCGGGTTAGCGGGTGCTCGCTACTCCAATCGAGGATCAAATGCTCCTGGTGATGGGGCCACCGCGCAACATGGTCGGCTGATACCAAAAGGTGAGCTCTTCGGTTCATGCATACCGTCACGATGCTGACCGTCTCAAGGCTGGGGGAATCGGTCATGGCAACGAGGACCGGGCTCCTTGCTGAGCAACGCGATGGAGCAAGGCGCTCACCGCAGCCAAGTGATGCTCAACGGTGAAATTGAGGCTCATCCGCTCGTGTCCAGCCGCACCAAGCCTGGCCGCCAGCTGTGGATCACGCACCAACTGAGCCATCGCATTGGCCATGGCCTGCACGTCACCCTCCTCCACCAAAAGGCCGGTGCTGCCGTCCATCACCACCTCTGGGATCCCCGCATGCCGTGTGGCCACCACAGGCAGTCCGCTCAGCTGAGCTTCCATCACCGCCACAGGGCTTCCTTCACTATCTCCGTCGGGTGCCACCAGGGAGTGCTGCACAAAACCACGCACTTGGCGCATCAACGCTGCAATCTCAGCAGGAGACAACACCCCAGCGAAACGCACTTGCGTCGTCAAAGACTGTTGATGCACAAGCCGTTTGGCCTCCTCCAGCATCGGACCATCCCCCACCATCACCAACCGACACGCGGATGCCAAGAACTCAGGGAGCTGATGCTGTAGACGCTCAAATGCGGCGAGGGTGAGCAACGGACCTTTCTTCGGGACAAACCGACCGACCGCCAAAAACGTCGGCGGTGCCGTTTCCGGCGAGGCGCCTTGAAATAAAGCGGCATCCGCGCCAGAAGGACTAATCAACACCCGATCGGTCTGTGCACCAAGGCTTTGCAGGGTGGAGCGCATCGGGATGCTCTTCACAATGAACCCCGATGCCACCTGCATCAGTTGGCGATAACGCTGTTCCAAACGACGAAATTTCGATTCAGACGAGGCATCCGATCCACGGAAATGCACCACCAACGGCACGCCACTCCAACGGGCAACATGCATCACACGAATGGCGTGGAAACCAAACTCCGCCAACACCACATCCGGTTGATGGCACCGCACGATCAACCTCGCCACAAGAGCCGCCGGCCACGACGCAAGCCGCAACCAACCCAGCCTCGTGAAGGCTTTGCTGATCAACACCCCAACTCCATAGAGACAACGCAGGGGCTGCATGGGAGGCCGCTCATCTCCGAAATAGGCATGCACCCGAAAGGGCAAACCCCGCAAATTGGCCCGAATGAATGTTTCCGACGCCGCACGACGGGTGGGAGCAAACACCAGCAGGGTTGGTGGATCCATCATTCCATCGCCAATACCGCTTTCCAAATGGGCTCCAGGACTGGCCAGTCTTGGCTTTTCAAGCGGTCCTGAGCCGCCAAACCCAAGCGAATGCGCAACTGTGGATCGGTTTGAAGACGAAGCATGGCTCTTGCTAGTGCAGCCGCATCGTCATGGGGCACCACGAGGCCGTTCTGGCCATGGGTGACGAACTCCAATGGGCCAGGGGACGCATCATTCACGATTACGGCCAAACCAGCTGCCATGGCTTCCAGCAAGGCATTCGGCATGCCTTCCTTTCTGGATGGCAGCACGAACACGGCCGCTGCAGCCAACTCAGCATGCACGTCATGGCAATGACCGAGAAAACGAACCCGATGCCGTACCCCACAACGCTCCGCCAACGCCTCCAAACCGACCCGCTCCGGACCATCCCCCACAAGCGTTAACGACCAACTATCCATCGACTCCGACCCATCCAACACAACGGCAAATGCCTCGATCAGAAGGTCCAATCCCTTTTGTTGGACGGCGCGGGCGATGGTCAAAAAGCCGTAGTTCTGCCCAACCTTTGACGGACCCACAGCAACCCGGGGCAATGGATTGGGCAGCAGCATGAGGTGCTTTAAGGACGTTATGGCGCGCAAGCTATCGAGGGTGCCCTGGGCATTCGCCGTCACCACATCAGCCCTTTGGAAAAGCAACGGCCGCAATGCTCGCCATTCGGCCGGCAAAGCATCCCGGCGAAGATCATTGCGCTCCGACACCACCAAATGAGCCTCTTTGGACCAAAGGGCCAGACAAGCCACAAGATTGGTTTTGCTTAAAAACGACAACACCCGACGGGGCGGATGATCTCGCCAATGGGCCATCAGTAGATCTGCCCTTGGACCGACAATGCCGCGACAGCACCAAAGCATCCAACGCTGGATCCAGTCCGCATCAATTCGGGGGGTAATTCTCCCAACCATGGACGATCCAGCCACGGACACACAGAGGCGTGCCAGCCAACGATGCAGGACGCGGCTCCAACGGGATTGCTGCGTGATGGCCCGATGCAAGGAAGCACCTAAATCAATGTGGTTAACCCCCAGAGGCAAGACGTGAAGGACCTCCTGATCGGGCAGCAAGGTAATCAGCTCCACTCGATATCCAACCTGCTGAAAATGCTCTGCCGCCAACACAGCGACTTTCTGAGCTCCGCCGGCCCCCAAGTGCGGAAGAACTAAACACAAATCAGAGCCAGCAGACCCACTCAAAGAGCCGACCTCTTGCCCCGCAGCAGTTGTTCCAAGGCATTCACAAAACGGCTACGTAATTGCGGCTCTGAATAACGGTTGCGGACCTCAAGGGCTCGATCGGCCAACCCGCGGCAGCGGTTCGGATCCATCAGCAAATCCGCCAAAGCATCGCGCCATTGATCTGGCCGAGCCCGGCGTGGCAGCAGCATGCCGTTGCGACCGTGCTGAATCAAATCCGCCGGCCCATGCGGACAATCAGAAGCAAGGCAAACACATCCATTCGCCATCGCTTCCAACAACACATTGGGGAAGCCTTCATAGCGAGATGGCAACACAAAAAAACTGCAGCGTGCGTACCAATCAGCCATGTTTCCCACCCGGCCCGGGAAATGAAGACGCTCGGCCACATCGGGTGCTTGACGCAACAGGCGGCGTAAAGCCTGCTGCTGGTTCACCCCGTGATACGGCTCAGCATCCAACCCCAAAATCACCAGCTGCAGATGAGGGAATCGACGGGCTAGGGGGATCAAAGCCCGCACGATGACATCGAACCCTTTTTGGTGCGATTTAGTTCCTGCCCCCAAAAGAACGGGTGCGTTTTGGGGAACACCTTGATCGGCAAGCCAAACATTGGGGTCAACTTCGGGCGTGAACCTGTGCAGTGGCCACTGCACAGGATTGGGCATCAACAGCTGCGGACGCGCCGCCAACCGTTGATCTAACCATTCCCCGGTGGCGCGGGTCTGAACGAGATGCAAAGACGCCCAAGCGTAGGTAAACCGTCTCAAAATTCCCCAGGGCAAGGTCATCCGTTTCAGGGGCGGGTAGTTGCGCTCCGACACCACGCAGGGCACGTTTAACGGCCGTGCTGCCAACAGCAGCTTCACCGATGGCTTGGTGGTCATTCCCACTGCCAGATCAATCGCTTCAGAGCGCAACCAACGGCGCAAACGCACCACCCGCCAAGGAAAGCCCCAGCGACCAAAACGCATCAACCAAGAAGGCTCTTGGGGCTCGACGGCCCGCTGAACGCCGCTTGGGATCGGATAAAAATCAGAATCGAGGCCCTGACGCGTCAGAACAATGGGAGTCCAGCCCGACTCAGCACACCAGCGAGCGAAGGTGAGAGTTATACGTTCAGCACCACCAATCTTCAAAGAATCCACATACAAAGCGACTCTTTTTTTTGCAGGATTTTTATCAATCATTCAAACTCAAATCTTGATCAATCTGATCGAAAGAATACCAGGGGAATAAACTGAGATATTCGGCCACTTCAGACCTGCCTGGCGGTTTATTAGACAACAACAAAATGATAAATTTAGAGAAACTACTTGACCGAAGAGTGCCCGCTTTCATATCGGCCTCAATCTCTGCCACAACCTTGATCAAATCGGCAGCAAAAACACGATGATTCTCCTGGGCAGGATTGGCCTCATGACGTGGATCTTGGCAATAGGTGGATTGACGATCAAGTCGTATTTTTGCAGCAGAGAGAAGATCCAAATTTTGAATTTTATGGGCAAAAATAATGTCAATCGACAGAGCACGGCACAAATTTCGCGTCATCCGATAGGACGTTTCCTGATCAATCTGGGCCGGATCAAATCGATCCATGAACCTGGCAACTCGTTGCCCAAGCATTGCCAAAGAATCCCAGTCTCCCTGCCACAAATGCAATCTCAACAAGGTGGAATAACAAGAAATCAACTGCTTGGCACGATTAGCGCGATTGGGCCGTTGACAAACCCAAGTACCCGAATCTTGCTCCAAATCGATCACGATTTGATCCAAGCTGAGAATCGCTCGAACCATTCCTGCCCTATCTCGAGATTGCAAGGCGCGATGCGCCAAAACGATCTGGCCATAGCGCCGATCCACCAAGGGCAGTGCATCCGTCCGACAGATGGCCTCAAACAGAGCAATTTGGTCGTCCACATCGACGGGGCGCGCACCCCGACGGAACAAAAGACGATGCAACACGGTGACCGTGCCGTGATCACACCAAAGCTCAGCAAACAAGGCCATCGCCTGATCCCAACGCCGCAAGGCCACCGCGCGTCGCGCCAAACGTTCAAGCAAACGGGTGTTCCAGGGAACGATCCGTCGTCCGAAGCGGAGCACAGCCGTCGACCAACGACGGCAATTCAACGCCATGAACGCCTGATCCAACATCGCAAAGGGCAGGACGGTTAGACGCTGCAAAATGCTGTTGAGCAGCCCCACCCAAGGGGCATGCGATCGAAGCGGAGCAACGCGGCAACGCATCTGGTCGGGGAGCAAACCAAGCTGTTGCAACATCTCCAACATGTGTTGGGTGCGCTGGTGATACGTGTGCTGAGAGGCGCGTTCCAATCGAAGCGCCAGCGGTGGACCTGCTCCCGCCAATGCCTGTTGAATCGCAACTTCGAACTCCGCGGCGGACGGAGCACACAGCAAGGCGACATCCCGATGGGACTGCAACGAAGGGATCGCGGTTGCCACCGTGGGGCAGCCAGATGCCAAATACTCGAAGAATTTCATCGGAAACATCTGGCGTGTGTAGTCGTTCAAGCGAAGAGGGAGCAATGCCACATCGCTATGGGCCAGCCACGCAGGCAACTCTCGGTACGGCCTCACCCCCATGCCGTGCACATTCGAGAGGGCCAAAACAGAGGACAAATCCGTGGATGGATCACATTCAGCAATCGGCCCCACCAACACATAGGACCACTGAGGTGTACGGCGAATTAAGTCCTCCAACATCTCGAGATCAAGCTTGTAGGCATCGAGGGCACCCACGAACAACACCCTGGGACTCGAGACCGTGGCCAAGTCATCCGGGCAGGGCAAGTCCGACTCCAAGGCCTGATGGAAATGGCTGGCATCCGCCACATTTCCGAAAAAATAGGTGTGCGGATTCAACGGCTTTAACCGCCGTTGCAGCTCCGGCGCCGTCGTCAACACCACATTCACTGAAGCGCAGAGATCTCGCTCACCCCTCTCAATCAAGGCCGATGGCATTCCCGGCTGATCCTGAATGCTGTCCACGCAGTGATACACGGACCCACTGAAATTATTGAGGGCCAAATACAACCGAGTGAGCGGGTTGTAGCTCCAAAGCAGCGGCTTGTGAAAACGCAGCAACCTGAGCACGAAGGCCAAGCCAGCGCGAAACAAACCTCGATTGAGTGTTAACGCACGGCCCTTGGTTCCTCCTGGCAATACGGCCGGGGACCAAACCCATAGGTTTTGTCGCACCTGACGCGGTGGCCGCAACATTCTTTGAAGCCGCCGCACAATCCTCAACCCATCGGATGTGCTGGCCCGAGGAGGACGCAAGCCAAGGGATTCGACGTAGAGAACTCGGTGTCCGTTTTCCACCAAACTCAGAGCCGTGTGCTGCTTGTTGGTCCAGAGCGGATGATCCCAATCAGCCGTTGCAAGAACAACAAAATCAGCCATAGCGATCAGGTGGCTTCAAACTGCGTCATTTCACGGAACGATTCCGACTGCGCGCACAAGGCATCGAAATCGCCAGCGGCTTTAATCACACCATTTTCAATCTCATAAATACGATCGCATTTGCGAACAGTCGATAAACGATGCGCAATCACAATGGTCGTACAACGTCGTCCGACTAAATCCAGAGCTTGCATCACATCGTTCTCAGTTTTATTATCCAAAGCACTCGTCGCTTCATCTAGGACTAATACTTTGGCACCACGATAAAAAGCACGAGCTAATGACAATCTCTGTCGCTGACCTCCAGAGAGTTTGATTCCATTCTCACCAATCATGGTAAATAAGCCATAGGGCATATCAGAGACGACATCATCAAATTGGGCATTCTCTAAAGCAGACCAGATTTGGTCATCATCAATATTTTCAGGGTCGATACCAAAGGCCACATTTTCACGAATACTCGTGTCAAGCAAACGAATATCTTGTGGAACCAAAGCGCAATTAGCCTGCCAAGCCGGCAACTCCTCTGGCATCAAGGGAACACCATCCAAACGCAGTCCTCCCTCACTGGGGTGATACAAACCCAAAAGCAGATGGGCCAACGTTGTTTTTCCACTTCCCGTTCGACCGACCAAAGCGATGCGTGATCCCACAGGAATCGTGAGATCAATCTGAGATAGAACATCCCGGTCGCTTCCGGCATAGCGGAAACTGACCTGCCGGAGCTGAATCGACTGACGTGGCCTCACCCCAGATGCCGTCGGGATGCTGGGCGACGTCGACTCCATCCGCACAGGTCGAAGTGCCAAGAGCTCAAGAGCGTCTTGAATTTCTGGCAATCCACCCCGCAATTTGTTGATATTACGGAAGGTGTTCTGCATCGGCGCAGAAATTCTCAAAAGTGTGCCAAGAACTGCCGCAAGGGTAGGAATCGCCTGGCGTACATCTCCAACATCTCCATTAAAAACAGCTGGCCCTAAACCAAGAACAAATAAAATTGTGATTCCAGCTGGCTCGATGACATAGCGGGGAACATCAGGAAGCAGTTTTGTGATTCGGTCATAGCGCTTTGCAATCAGACCATCACGGGAAAAGCGGCCAATAAAAAATTGATCAGCGGAATACAACTGAACATCACGCATGGAACGCAACGATTCCATCAGCAGCAAATTAATCCTGCGGGAATAACGTACCCGTTGCTTCGTCGCGAAGCGCAGGTAGGGAATGATTAACTTCGACGCCAAGCCATAGGCCAATAACATCAAGCTAAACATTGCCAACGCAGGCAAACCAAGAACAAGAACAACACCAACCAACAAGACCACCACAGACAATGCATTACCTGCGATGGTGATCATTGGACTCACCACAGATGTGGATACTTTATTGAGGATTCGATTGAAGGTTTCCGAAAGATTAGCTGTTCGATGTTGAGTGAAAAATTCATAATTTTGCAACATCAAATTGCGATAAACCTTATTAACGAGATCATTCCAAATTTCAGCACTCAGCATGCTTTGGAGATAAGCCACGCCAAAGCGAATGGCCGAGGTGACCCAAAAAGCAACAATCAATAATCCCAGCAACCACCCTGCTTGATCGAGGATTCCACCACCAAACACCCGAATTCCAGGAATCTGGTCGGTGAGCTTTACGCCTGCCATTAAGCCCACCAGCCGCGCCAGCAAACCGACAAGCAAGATGTCCATCAGGCCCTGAAGAAACGAGGCCAGAAGAACGACAATTAAAAATCGAACACGACTCGCCGGCAGCTCCTTGAGCAGGCGGCTGAGATCTCTCCAAGTCTGACTTCGAACAGGCATGAAAGCAGCGGGTCCGTACGCGGTGCCGACACAACGCCAGCCTGCTGTGAGCGAACCTAGGTCGATTCAGGTGGGGGACCCATCAGGTTGCAGGCCAGCCGGGCAACCGATCGACCACTCGACGTAACCGCTCCAGGCGTTGCCGCCAGCGCAGTTGCCACGTAGCCGGATTGATCAACGCAGGGCCAGGTAAAACATCCAAGGCATCGAGGTGCTTCAGAGCTGCCCGCCAACTCTCACGTAAACATGTCTCTGTGTAGGGGGCTAAGTCCGTCTCCAGCTGATCAACCTGGGGACGCCATTGCGATGGGTTCCGCACCGCACGCTGAATTCGATCAAGATCAAACTCAAGTCTCCCGCAGCCAATTTGATGGACAGTGCGGCAGGGATCACCGTGATCAGCAAGGGCATGGTTCAAGCTGCTGAACACCACACACCCGCAAGCCAGAGCCTCTAAAGGCGGCAAACCAAATCCCTCGGTCACCCCCCTGCCCCGCCAGTAGTCCGCTGAGTCGTAGAGATACACCGTGGACTGATTAAACAGCTCTACGAGATCGTCGACCCAACCGCTCTGAACCTCCACCCTCAACCCAGCCCGCTGCAGTGCGGGCACCAGGTGATCCAGCACATACGGACTGCTTTTTCGGGCTTGAACGAAAACATCAATCGGACGCGCTCCTTGCTTCCCACGCGCACCTCGCGTGAACCAGGGATCCGCAAGGGCATTAGGGACCAAACAAAGAGGGTTACGCGGAGCCCGTGCTCCCCAATACCCCAACGTGTTTCTGCTCACTGCAAGCACAGGAACACCAGCAGGGAGATCAAATCCGTATCCACTGCTATGGGCGTGGTAGGCAACGCGATGGCCCCGCAAGCGTCGAATCAGTCGAGGGACATCGAAGCCCCAGCTAACAATCCAGAGGATGCTGCGATCAGGTTGTTCGCGTTGAAGGCAGTCGTCCAAAAAGTTGAGATCATCTTGGCGCTGGCGGTACGTGACCACTTCGGTAGCGCAAAGGCCCGCCATCAGGCGGGCCGTCTGCAATTCAACGCTGAGTCCGCCACATCGAAAACGACGACCGGTGCCAGGGACCAGAAAACGAATCAGCCTGGTGGACACAGATCAGGCGGTGGCTGCCTCGGTGCTACCAGTCCGCTGACGACGGGTCAAGAAACCAAACAGAACCTTACCGATCGCCGCCACCAGGTTCCCCTCCAGCTCCTGGAACATTTTCATGTTGAGGTGGAAAGCATTGTTGGCTTCCTCAACGATCCGATCCGCCATCGCTTGATCGATGGGCAACGCATCCATGGTTGAGCGGTACATCGTTTTGAACCCTTTCTCGTCAGCAATATCGTCGAAAATATAAAAACGAAGACCATCGTCTCCATCCATATTCATTGCTTTCTGAGCAATATTTTTCAGAATCTGACCACCGGAGAGATCTCCCATATAGCGGGTGTAATGGTGCCCAACCAATAATTCAGGAGACTCTTTCGCAAGGGCATGAATCCGCTCTACATAGAGTGCAGCAGATGGAGATGGCTGGATTTCTTCCTTCCAGTTCTCGCCGAAGTAATAGGAAAGGTCTTGTGAAAGGGATTCAACCCGATTCAGTTCTTTCTTCCCCACAGGACCAACCACTGGATGCTCTGATAACTGGTCGATTTCCTCCTCCATCGCCTCATAGACGAAATACAGATCTGCAACGAGTTTGCGGTAGCTGGACTTATCAACAACACCCTTGAGGAAGCAGCTCACAAAACCGGTGTTTTCGGCCATCGTGTGGGCCTTTTTCGTGCCTTCCCTGAGTTGAGCAGCAAGTGCGACGGACATGAATGCTATCGAGATCACCAATTCCAAGACCCTATAAGGAGTTTTGGCGCAGTAGTCACGAGCGTTGCGAAGGGTTACGGCTCTTCAAGCCGATGAACCTTTGGAACGAACAAAAGAAACAGATCACGACACATCTGACGCAGTTGTGCTGCCTGCTCCGCTTGCGGTAAGTGAGAACCCTCTGGAGACCAATCCCCCACCGTGGCCAACCGCCAGCGTTCGCCGTCGTAGGTCATCCCGCGAATCAAAACGCCAAGCAGTTTCAGTCCCTGATCACCGTCATTGTTCTGGAAGCGAAGTTGGAAAAGCAGGCTGCGGCATTGCAAACGCGGACTCCAACCAGGAAAGTGAAACGAGAGGTCGAGCGATTCGGGTTCATCCCACTGGCGGGTTTGGGCGTCATCCCGCCAAGGTTGCAGGTTCGGCTTTGCAGCAGGGAACTGCTCTCGCACCAAAGTGACGATGGAGGCCACCGCCCGCATTTGCGCAACGCTTCGCACTGACTCGCCCGCGTTCACACCACGCTTCCGACTCCTCTCATCCTGCAGGGGTCGGCAAGGGGCCGCCGTTACGGTTGCGCCAGGTTCACAAATCCATGGCACGCGCATTGCATATCGGTGTTCTGGGTGCCATGCCCGAAGAAATCGGCTCTGACCTGGGCCATCTCCAACAGCTAAAGAGTGAACAGCATGGTGACCTCACCATCCATCACGGGACCTGGGGAGAAGGCATCCGCCTCAGCCTCGCCTGGAGCGGATGGGGCAAGGTGAGCTCCGCTCGAGCGGCAACCCGACTGCTGAGTTCTGCGCCCGACATTGATCTCTTGCTGTTTACGGGCGTGGCCGGCGGCGCCGATCCATCGCTCAAGCAATGGGATGTGGTGCTTGCCCATGCCGTGGTGCAACACGACATGGATTCCAGACCCCTCTTCCCGCGGTTCACCTTGCCAGCGCTGAATCGGGCCCAACTGGACCCCGACTCCAGCTGGTTGACCTGGGCCTCCACAGCCTTGGCGGAGGCTGATGACGCCGGAGAACTCGACGGCTTTGGAACACCAAGCACCGGACTGATCGCCACCGGAGACCGCTTCATTGGCGATGCCGACGTGCTGGATGCCCTCCGCGAAGCATTACCTGGACTTAGGGCCGTGGAAATGGAAGGTGCTGCCGTTGCACAGGTCGCCGAACAGGAGGGCATTCCATGGCTCGTGCTGCGGGTGATTTCTGATGGAGCCGACGCCAGTGCAGCCCAAAGCTTCGGGAACTTCATCAAGTTGTACGACCGCCGAGCTTGGTCTCTTCTTCAGGCACTGTTGTCACGGGTCGACCAAGCACCTGAACGATGAACAAAACAAGGTTGTTGCAGCGGTTGGGTCGCTATGGAGCCGTGGGGATTATTGCCGCGGCCGTTCACGCCGGAATTCTTCTGCTGCTCAGCCAGTGGATCTCCCTCAGCCTGGCCAACCCGGTTGCCTTTCTAGCGGCCTCTCTCGCTGGTTATGTGGGCCATGCCTTGGTGACCTTCCGGGAGGATACCGGTGGCAAACACTTTGCCCGCCGCTGGCTAGTGCTCCAATACGCGGTGAATCTGAGTGTTTGCGCCCTGCTGCCCTTGATCCTTGGGCCATGGGTGCACCCGATGCTGCGCACCGTCGTATTGGTGTTCACGCCGACGGTGCTCAATGCCCTTATTTGGAGCCGCGCAGCGCAGTTCAGCGCCCGACAACGGACACAAGCCGGAACGCCACCGTTGCTCCATGCCGATGACCTCGGCCTCGGCGCTGGCGTGGACCACGCCATTTTCGATCTCGTCCAATCCGGCCGGCTTGATGGGGCCAGCTTGTTGGTGAATGGGCCCACCGCCAAGACAGCGATTGATACCTGGCGTCAACTGCCGCACCCTCCAGCGCTTTGCCTCCATCTCTGCC
The DNA here is from genome assembly GCF_000153805.1 of Synechococcus sp. BL107. Lineage (NCBI taxonomy): Bacteria > Bacillati > Cyanobacteriota > Cyanophyceae > Synechococcales > Synechococcaceae > Synechococcus > Synechococcus sp. BL107. The sequence goes on from NZ_DS022298.1 coordinate 169,309, forward strand.
TCACGGAAGGCCCAGGGGACTCCACTACTGCCGACTTACCAACCAGCTTTGGACGCTTGCTCCTGGCCTCATGGTTGCCGTGGCAACGCCGCAGACTGAAACCACAAATTCGGCGCAGCCTCCGCCAACAGATCGGTCGCTACAAGCAACTCACTGGAGCAAACGAGATTCATCTGGATGGCCATCAGCATGTCCATCTGATCCCAATAGTGCTGGACACCGTGCTGGGTCTGGCCCAGACCGAACAGGTGACCTGGATTCGAACAACAGCGGAGCCTCTACCAACCGACTTGCCGCTCAAGCTGTGGTGGGCCTGCGTCCGCCAAGGGGGATTCTTGAAATGGTTTGTGCTGCAGTGCCTCACCAAGCTCGCCAAACCGAAAATACGGGCCGCGAACGTGGGGACAAACGGAAGCTTTGCCGGGGTTCTGTTCACCGGTCGCATGACTGGGAAGGCTCTGGAGTGCTGTTGGCATACCAACCATCGCCAACAGACCTCCGGGACCAGGTCAAGAGCGATGCTGCTGATCCACCCCGCTCAACCGGGAAACATTGATGCCATGCAGGAGCAGCAATTCACTGAATCGTTCGTCTTCTTCTCATCGCCCCAGAGACAACACGAATGGCAAGCCATAAAAGACCTATCGATAAACACCCCGCACGAAATAATGAGGCCTTCGCTTGACGTCGACATAAATCCGACCGATGTATTCACCCAGTACCCCAATGCCAATCAGCTGAATTCCACCAAGGAACAAGATCGCCACAATTAATGAGGCATAGCCCGGCAAATCGGCACCCAACACCAAGGTGCGCAACACAATCAGGGCCGCATAGACAAAGCTCAAAAGAGAAATCAACGCACCGATCACCCCCCACACTTTTAGGGGTCGCACCGAAAACGAAAAGATGCCATCCAAGGCATAGCGCCAGAGCTTGATCGAATTCCAGGAGGTCTGGCCCCCAGCACGGGCAACCCGGCTGTATGGAATCTCCACGCTGCGATACCCCGTCCAGGGCATCAAACCCTTGGAAAAGCGTGTGGCCTCACGCATTTGCGTGATGGCGGCCACCACTGGAGCGGACAGCAAGCGGAAATCACCCGCTCCTTCCTGCAACTGAATGGAATCCACCAGTCGATTGAACACCCGATAAAACCAAGAGGCCGTTGCCACCTTCAGGCGGGATTCTTCGTCACGATCGTCACGAACAGCAGTGACCACCTCAGCCCCTTCACGCCAGGCCGCCACCATTGCCGGAATGCGTTCTGGCGGGTGTTGCAAGTCTGAATCAATCAGCACTGCTGCTGCACACTCACCATCAACGTGGTCCAGACCGGCCAACATCGCTGCCTCCTTTCCGAAATTCCTTGTGAGCTCGAGGAGCACTACCCCAGCATCTGGATGCTGCGCTTGCCACTGACGAATGACGGCCACCGTGGCGTCGGACGAACCGTCATCAATCAACAGCAAACGATCCACCTCTGGCAGTGCGATCACCCGCTCGATAAAGCGAGGAATCACCGTTTCTTCGTTGAAGCAGGCCGCTACGACCCAGAGAGCATTGCCAGCCATCACACGCCTCCGGTTGGGGCTGAACCGTAAAGCCACCCCGCTCAGTCATAGGCTCCAAGGGCTGAAGCGCGATCACCCGCCATGGTCAAGTTCGAGAAGCTCACTGCCCCCAGCACAGGCACTGCGATCCGCTTCGAGAACGGTGCACCCGTGGTTGCCGACAATCCGATCATTCCATTTATCCGAGGTGATGGAACGGGGGTGGACATTTGGCCCGCCACCCAAAAAGTGCTCGATGCAGCTGTCGCGAAGGCTTATGGCGGGACCAAATCCATTGAGTGGTTCAAGGTGTATGCCGGCGACGAGGCCTGTGACTTATACGGCACGTACCAGTACCTCCCTGAAGACACCCTGGATGCGATCCGCACCTATGGGGTCGCAATCAAGGGTCCCCTCACCACCCCCGTGGGAGGCGGCATCCGCTCCCTGAACGTGGCCCTGCGACAAATTTTTGATCTCTATTGCTGCGTGCGGCCTTGCCGCTACTACGAAGGCACCCCTAGCCCCCATAAGCGTCCCCAAGACTTGGACGTGATCGTTTACCGGGAAAACACCGAAGACATTTACATGGGGATCGAGTGGGAAGCGGACGATGCCGTTGGCCAAGAACTGCGCCAATACCTCAACGACGTCGTGATCCCAGCGAACGGAAAGTTAGGAAAACGACAGATCCCCGAGGGATCTGGCATCGGGATCAAACCCGTGAGCAAGAACGGCAGCCAGCGCCACATTCGCAAGGCGATTCAACATGCGTTGCGGCTTGAGGGCAACAAGCGTCACGTCACCCTGGTGCATAAGGGCAACATCATGAAATTCACGGAAGGTGCCTTTCGTGACTGGGGCTACGAACTCGCCACAACGGAGTTCCGTGATGTTTGTATCACTGAACGCGAGAGCTGGATCTTGGGCAATCTGGAGAAGGATTCAACGCTGAGCGTGCAAAACAACGCCCGCATGATCGAGCCGGGATACGACAGCCTCACTCCCGAGAAACAATCCGTTCTTGATGCCGAAGTTCAGGCCGTGATCGATGCGATTGGAAGCAGCCATGGCCAGGGGAAGTGGAAGGACATGGTGCTCGTTGACGACCGCATCGCCGACAGCATTTTTCAACAAATTCAGACCCGACCCCAGGAGTATTCGATCCTGGCCACCCTCAATTTGAACGGCGATTACATCTCGGATGCCGCTGCAGCGATGGTGGGTGGTTTGGGTATGGCCCCCGGGGCCAACATCGGCGAGAACGCCGCCATTTTTGAGGCGACGCATGGCACGGCACCAAAGCATGCGGGCCTTGATCGAATCAATCCGGGTTCAGTGATTCTCAGCGGCGTGATGATGCTCGAATTTTTGGGTTGGCAAGAAGCAGCCGATCTAATCACCAAAGGGCTGAGCGCCGCCATTGCCAATCGTGAAGTCACCTACGACCTGGCACGTTTGATGGAGCCTCAAGTGGATCCCGTGAGCTGCAGCGGCTTCGCGGATGCCGTGATTCGTCACTTCTAATCAGGCCAGAGGAGCGTCCTCGCTCCGCAAGAATGCCGACTCGCAGAACAAAAACCAGTCATATCGATCGTCAACGCGCCATGAGCGATCAACCGAACGCTGTCGAAGGATTAAGCGGCGATATAGCCCTGCGGCGACTGTTGATCGCGCTTTTCACCATCAGCAGCTTGGGCATGGGCTGTTGGCTCTGGATGCAACACAACAGGGCGTTTCTTCCCCTACCAGACTCAAAATCCGGAAGAGCCCTTCTTCGCCAGTACCAGGAGCTCACCCATGACATCTGGTTGATTCTGCTGCTGCTTGCAGTGGGATATCTGATCAACAGGATTTACGTCAGCAGACAACGAGAGGCATATAAAAGCGACCGCACTTTTCCACATCCGGTGAAATCCTGTCTGCGATTTTTTCGCAACAACCCCATCACAACAGTCCTTCTCATCGCTTACATCATGGCGATGATTTCAGGCACAACCTATCTCTACAAAGATATGTTTGGCTGGTATCCAGACCTGGTGAAAGGATATTTTCTCGACAACTTCTCTGTGCGAGACAGCTTCATTTCAGAGACGATGCGTCGTACGGACTATCGCTTCTTTCCCCTCGCCCATCAGGATCTTCACATTCTGAGTTGGTTCAGCATTCATATCAAAACCTGGATGCTCTTCAGCGGAGCGGAGCTCATCGGCATCATTCTTTTGAGCGTTAAATTCCTCAACAACCTAGAAGAACGGTCATCGGCGAAAGCATCAACCATACTGTTAATGACATCACTACTACTCATTCACCCCTCAACGGGAACAGCTTTTTTTCACGTTATTTACTGTGAAAGACTACTGTGCCTGATATTCGTGCTCTACATCAATGCATACCTAATCCATATCAAGACAGGAAGCGATTCATCGTTCTATACGACACTCCTATGGGCCCTAATTGGGATCTATATTAAAGACATTGCTATTCTACTATTCATCATACCGCCCGCAAGTATTTGGGCCAGAGAGATATTCAGAATTCAGCCTAAAGACGAGCAGCGCGAGCCCATTCGTGCACCAATTGAGCGAAACAAAAAACTCGAATATTGGCTCTGCAGTCTTTCACTACTGTTCATCACAAGCTACATCGTTTTAGCCTTGATTCCCAGCAGTTATGCATCCGAAGGGGCCTACAATGAAAATGCTGCATACAACATTTTTCTTGACCTACGCTTTTACATTTTTGCACTAATTGCAATATACCGAGCAATCGGAATCACCAACAAAAAGACCCAATTCCATCTCCTCGATGCTATCAATCTCTCGGGCTTTGCATACGCATTCGCCCTTGCCGCTACATATGAATTCGACGCGAGCAGCTACCTTGCACTCCCTTTTCAACTGATTGCAGCCATCAATATCGCCTGGGCATGGACCTTACTGATAGAGAGATATAGAGACCAGAGCGCCAGGGAAAGGGAAAAAATTATTGGAGCCATTCTTACATCTATAGCTGTTATCCTCGCTGATCATCGGATAGCTAGAGACACATTTATCAATAACACCATAGAACAAAAATTCGAACAGTCTTACATTCAATTGACCTACGAAAAACTGGATAAAACCAGTCGAGAAATCCGCGAATCTGGCGATGACGTAAACATCATCGTCAATAAAAAATCAAGATTTTCAGTCAAGCGTCACTTAAATCGAATCCCCTACAGCTCTTTAATTGAATACATGCCAAATGAAAATCAATTTATTATCAAAGACGGCGCCCACAAAGGCTCCATCTACATACCGAAGGTCGGCGATCTAATTGCGAACCTTGACAAAAACATCAGCCTGATTGAGCCAATCCTGAAAAATCTCGAGACGGACCTGATCTACCAGCACAATCCCAGCGAACGAACCGGGATTATCCGCAGAGTCACGGCTATTCGGAATTGAAGTTCTCGCAACGGGTCAATCAAGAACATTTCCTTGTCCTGGACAGCCGTTCACTGGCCGAGGAAGCCAGACTCCCTCAATGAGCGAGCCACTCAGCGCCGACCCCACGTCAACCACATCTCTCCCGGGCTTACCCGCAGGAGCCGCCGATCCCTGTGTGCACTGCGGATTTTGCCTGCCCACCTGCGCCAGCTATCGCGTTCTGGCCAGTGAGATGGACTCCCCCCGTGGCCGCATCCATGCCCTGCGGGCGATCGAAGCCGGTGAGCTGGAACTCGACGCCACCGTTGCAAGCCACTTCGACACTTGCTTGGGCTGTTATGCCTGCGTCACGGCATGTCCTTCTGGCGTCCGTTACGACCAACTGATCGAAGCCACGCGACCGAAACTCAACAACGCCAAATTGCGCAGCAGCTGGCAAATCAGTTTTCGTCAGTTGCTCCTGCAGGTCTTGCCCTACCCACGCCGGCTTCGGGCTTTGCTCCAGCCGCTGCGGCTTTACGCCGGCACCCCCATCCAGACCCTCGCCCGCCGCAGTGGCCTAACCCGCTTGTTTGGCCCAGGGATCGAAGCGATGGAACAGCTGCTGCCCTCCCTGGCAGCCAATGCCTTCGACGACGCGATGCCAACGGTGAACCCTGCCATCGGCCCTCGCCGCGGCCGAGTGGCGCTGCTGTTGGGCTGCGTCCAACGCTGCTTCGATCCGTCGGTGAACACGGCCACGGTGAGCGTGCTTCAAGCCAATGGGTTTGAGGTGGTTCTCCCCCCCGAACAGGGCTGCTGCGGTGCCGTGAGTCACCACCAAGGGGAGATGGAGCTCACCCGCCAGCTGGCTTCAGCGCTTGTTGACAGCATGAATGCAATCGAAGGAGAGCTAGACGCCGTGCTGGTGGCAGCCTCCGGTTGCGGCCACACGATGAAGGCCTATGGCGAAATTCTGCACAACAACAACGGCTTCCGGGCACCGGTTTTGGACGTGCATGAATTTCTCACCAACGTGGGATTGAGCGACAGCTTTTCGGCCCAACTGAAGCCCATCGCCAAGGCAGTGGCCATGCATGACGCCTGCCACATGATCCACGGCCAAGGCATTCAGCAACAGCCACGCGCCCTTCTCGCCGCCATCCCCGGACTAGAGCTCAAGGAACCCATGGAAGCAGGCGTCTGTTGCGGAAGCGCCGGCATCTACAACCTGGTGCAACCGGAGGAAGCCGCAGAGCTGGGAACAATCAAGGCAGACGACCTCAGCAACACCGGGGCAGCGCTTGTGGCCAGCGCCAATATCGGTTGCACCATGCAACTTCGCCGGCATCTGCAGGGACGGCAGCCGGTTCACCACCCAATGGAACTGTTAGCGGCATCAGCCGGCTTGCATCCGCTGCCAAGCCTCACACAGGCTGCTGTCGGTGCCGAGATTGCCGGGGAAGGTGACGATCGGTAGCGCCTGCGCGACACCCGCTGAAGGGCGCACAACCGATAACCCCGGCATCAACTGACCTTCCAGCTCCACCGCCTCCAAATCCAACCCATCTGCCAACAAGGTTTGGGTGGTGATCCCACCCTTGCTAATCAGGTAGCCCAATCCCGGTGCCAAGGCCCTAGCGAGACGCCCCATCAGACGCGCGATGGTTTGACACATCAAGCGCCCCGCCGACGCGCTCGCCAATCTGATCTCACCGCGGCTGGTGAACAACACCGGCGTTCGGCCCGACTGGAGCAGGGCTTGAAGTTGCTCGCACCATTCCCGCTCCAAATCCGGCAACAGCAGGTCGGGCGATCCACCGTCCAACACCCGAGCAATGCGGCGCACAGGCAGTTCAAGGCCAATGCAGCGAGGATCCTCCAGCAACCGCATGAGCTGCTGATCAGCCAGGGGAACATGGGATCCCACCATCACCAACCCAGGCAGCCCCTCCCCGTTGGGGCCGCGTCGTCGCAACCGAGCTAAGCCATTCGGATCCAACGGCTGGGGACCAGGGTCGGCCAGAGCCTTCACCACACTGGCCGCTGAACGGAAAAGAAACCGCCGTTCGCCTTTCAAGGCCAGCACAGCCGCCGCCAGGGCAGCCAGCTGCGATTGATGCTCCGCATCCACCACCACGGCGGTATTCCCTTGCAGGGCCGCTAAGCGTTGGATCAAGTGGGGCATCTCCCCTGCTGAAGCCTGATCCAGGTCTTCGAGGCTGACTTTCACCACATCAGCTGCACAGATGGCACCAGCACTCTTCTGCTCCAGCCACTGAGGGAGATCACTCGTGCTGAAGCCGAACAAACGATCCTTGGCAAACGGCGTGGTGTGGACGGGCTCCCCATAGAGCAAGTGCACACCGTTCACCGTGGTGCGCCCCCCCTCAATGAATGCCGGCACGTGCAAGGTGGCCGCAAACGGACCAAAACAACGCTCCAAAACAGCTGGCTCCACCACCCCATGGCCACGCAGGGTGGAATCGCCCCGGCTCACGAGCTGAATCTCCGAGCGGTCGAGGCCTTCCTCCGTCAGAGCCACTTCTAGGTTGGTGACGATCTCCCGGTTGCGTTGCGCTGCGGCCTCTGGTGTCAGGGAGCGCGTGTCGGCCAACACAAACAGCAACGGCGAGCCATGGCGCAAACCACGGCGCAGTGCTTGAACATCCCAGCGCAGCAGCAGCAGACAGCTATGCACCGCCTGCGAACCGGTGGGGTCGTCGTCGATCACCACAACCTTCATGGCACCATCGTGCCGTGAGCCATACCCCTGCAACCCGAGCGGAGCTGATCAACCTGGTGCGCCAGTGGCATCAAGACTCCACCCCCTGGATCCCCAGTGGACACGGAACCCGCTTGGACTGGGGACCCGCACTGGATCCCGACCATTCGGTACTCAGCTGCCAACAGCTCAATCAGGTGATCGACCATGCCGTGGACGATCTCACCATCACCGTGGAGGCGGGACTCCCCCTTGTGGACCTGCAACGTTTACTCGCGGCGCAGGATCAGTGGCTGCCGGTGGACTGGCCCCGCGGCGGTGAACCGATGACAACAGATCGTTTGGACAATGGATCTGCAGGAAGTATTGGCGGGCTCATCGCCCGCGGGATCTCCGGTGGCCTGCGCCAACGGCACCTCGGCATCCGCGACCAAATCATCGGGATTGGGCTGCTGCGCAGTGATGGAACAGCCGCCAAAGCCGGCGGTCGCGTTGTCAAAAACGTGGCTGGTTATGACCTGATGCGCCTGCTCTGCGGAAGCTGGGGAAGCCTGGCGCTGATTACGGAGGTCACCCTGCGGGTTCAACCGATCCGCCCCGCCCATGCGGGCCTCCTGGTGACCGGTGTGCTTGCCAATCTGGAAGGCTTTCGAGCTGCGCTACTGCTCTCGACCCTGACGCCAGAGCGCTGTGATTGGCAGTGCCCTGGGGATGGCAGCTGGGCACTGCGACTGGTGCTGAGCAGCGTGTCGGACCAAGCCGTGCTGGATCAGCTCACCCGGATTCAGGCCCTCGCCACAGAGCATGGCTTGCAGGCCGAAGCCAAGCCATGCAGCTCGCCGCTGGATGTGGCGATGCTGTGCCATAAGCCAGACCAGATACTGCGTCTGGTGCTCCCCGCCGCAAGCTTGCATCAATTAATCGCCAGTGAGGCCATGACCTCCCTCAAAGGTTGGTCTTGGGAGCTGGCAGCCGGAGCCGGCTGCGGCGATGGCTGGTGCAGCAGCGCCGCACCGGCCTTCCAAATCGAAGCCCTACGCCGCCAAGTGGCATCCCTTGGCGGACAGTTGATGGTGCTGGTGCAGCCAGGAGATCAACAGGTATCTGCTTGGACGGATACACCGGCACGGCCGGTGATTGAAGCTGTCAAACGGCAGTTTGATCCACGACAACAACTCAGCCGAGGACGGCTACCCGGGGTTGATCAGTTTCAGACCAGGGCATAGCGACAGGAGAGGGTCTGCTCACCCCCAGGCTGCAAGACCAATTTGCGATCACCGCTCACCAGGGACTGACGCGGGCCGGTCCAGGGTTCCAGGCACACCATTTTGCGAGGAGGCTCCGTCCACACCACGGTGAGGTCCATCGGGTCTTGATGCTGAAGCTGGAGCTCCGCCCCTGTTGCATCGTCGATCAAAGTGACAGGTCCAGCCGGACGGCACAAAAAGTCCACGCCCTCTGGAAGCCGAGTCAGCTGAGCGGCGGTCTCCGCATCGGCCATCTCCAAGTGATTCAGGCAGCGGGCTGCCAAGCCTGTCAAACGGGTTTGGGAGAGGTCGCTGATGTTGAAATACGGATGCAACCCAAAGCTGAAGGGCATCTCCGCAGAGCTGCGGTTCTGAATGGTGGTTGTGATCTCCAACGCCCCCGGCGTTGGACGCACATCCATGGCGACCTCAAACGCAAATGGATAAGCCTTCAACGTGTCCTCCGTACTGGTCAGGCTGACCCGCACCCCTTGCTGGTCGTCGAGAACCTGCAACTGCCAAGGCAAATTGCGGGCAAAACCATGCTGCTGCAGCGTGTGGTCTTGACCATCAACCCGGAGCAGATCCCCAGGCAAATTCCCACAAATCGGAAACAGCACAGGGATACCGCCGCGAATGCTGTTCGCTGGATTGGCGTAACGCTCTTGATCGAAATAAACGACTTCGCGCCCCTGGCAGCGCCACTCGCTCACGATGCCGCCGCGTTCGGGAATGATCCGGAGGCGATCACCTGTTTCAGGATGCACAAACTCCCAGTGCGCATAGGGCGCGGATTGCTGCGTGAGAGTCATCGGCGTCGGCCAAAACAGAGAGGGGTTGCACTAAACGGCCTAGCGCCGGGATGAACCTTTGGCAGCAGATCTCTCAATTGAGTTCAGCCAGCCACTCCTGCAAAGCCGCGTTCACTTGCTCCGGAACCTCATCGTGGGGGCAGTGTCCGGCATCCAACACCACCTCCTTGGTGGCTTCTGGGGCATGGCGTTGGAAGGTGGAACGACGCCCCGGAGCATTGATCCAGGGGTCACGGATGCCCCACAGCAGCAGCAAGGGAGCCGTGAGCTCGGCAAACAATTCATCCAAGGGCTGACCACTGGGAATATCGAACACGGTGCGAAACACCCCGAAGGCACCAGGGTCCATGGACGGGCGTCGGATCGCCTCCACCAGCCAGTCGTCCACATTGGTTTTATCCACATACACCTGGTTCAAGGTGCGACGGATTGTGGCCGGACGGCGCAGGTTCTCGAACAGGATTCGTTGAACCACTGGGCTCTTCAACAAGGCTGTCCCAATGCTTTGCCGAGCGATGGCACCCCATCCCTTGGGAGGTCTTTGTTCGTCACTGAACGGGCCAGCTGCATTGAGCAACACAACACCAGCGCAGTCCTGACCAAGGGCCGCACCCGCTGCGAGGGCTGCAAACCCCCCAAGGGAATTACCGGCGATCACCGTTGGTCGCCCAATCCGTTCGTGCACATAGGCCACAAGCTGATCACGCCAGAGGGCGCCGCCATACGAAAGGCTGGCCGGCTTGGCACTGCGGCCAAAGCCGAGCAAATCGATGGCATGGACTGGATGGCTGCGGGACAACACAGGGATGTTGTACCGCCAATGGTCCGTTGACGCTCCAAAGCCATGGACCAGCAAAAGAGCAGGACGATCGGATGGGATCGGCTGATCCGGTTCCTGACACACCGTATGGACGGCATGGCCGAGATGGCTCCAGGGACTGATCTCCACAACAACAGGCAAGTGGCGCGATGCTAGGAAGCTCACGCCAAAGTTCGAATGCAGGACTACATCGCCTTTGGTGGACCACTCGCCGATCCATCGGTGTGGCGCGGTGCTCTGCTCTGGGCCATCGCTCTCTACGTCCCCTTAAGCGGACCCTTGTCTGCCTTTGAGGCCAGTCTCACGGACAGTCCGCTCTCAGAGAAGTGGCGTCAAATCACCTTGGTGATCAGCAGCCTGCTGTTGGCCCTCGGTGTTGGCGTAGTGACCCAGCTCATCGCCAGCTGGGCCCTTGGTCCAGGCTGGGCCTCCAGCCTGGGATTCATCGCGATTGGCTGGAGTTTGTTAATCATCGCCGCCTCTCGAGCGGAATAATCAAAACCCCAACGGGTTGGTCATGACGACCCACCAAGCGGATCTGCCGCAAACTCCTCGGGCACCTGATTGCCATCCTCTGGCGGCTTGTCTTTGAGAACCAACCGCAACAGCACCGGTGCCAAGAATGTGGTACCAATCACCATCAACAGAATCGCTGCTTCCAACCCTGGACTCAGCAATCCAGACGCCGTGCCGAGGCCAAGGAAAATTAAGCCCACCTCGCCGCGGGGCATCATTCCAAGACCCACCACCAGATGATTGGTGGGCTCTTTGCCAAACACGGCCCACCCGGCGACCACCTTGCCGATGACGGCAACAACAAATAAGAAAGCCGCAATCACCAAGGCCGATCGAGCCTCTGGATCAGAAGGGTTGATCACCGAAAGATCCATTCCGGCTCCCACCAACACGAAAAATACGGTGGCAAACAAGCCAACAATGGGCGTTACCGCCGCTTGAATCTCATGCCGGTGCTTCGAAGTGCTGGCGATCAAACCAGCGGCGAAGGCGCCGAGGGCCGCCTCTAAACCAATGGCTGTAGCTGCAAAGCAACTAGCGCCCAACAACAAATAGGAACCCACCAATTTGCCGCCGGGGGCATTGAGCTGATCAATCACCCAATCAAAGGCTGGGGCTGCCTTACGGCTGAGCACCAACGCCACCACCACGAACAAAACAGCCGCAACGACCAACTGAATAATCGGAGCGATATCGAGGCTGCCACCAGCACCCAACGACACCACCACCGCCAGAATCACGATGCCGAGGATGTCATCCAGAACAGCGGCGCCGATCACAATCTGACCCTCGCGGGTGCGCAGATAGCCCAGTTCTCCAAACACGCTGGCCGTAATACCAATGCTGGTGGCCGTCATCGATGCCCCCGCAAAGATGGCCGGAATGGCATCGACGTGGAAAATGCTCATCAGGCCAAGCGTGCCCAGGGCAAAGGGCAGCACAACGCCGACGACCGCTACCGAGAAGGCCTGCTTCCCGACAGCCATCAACTCATCCAGCTCACTTTCCAGACCCGTTAGGAACAACAGGGAGTAGAGGCCAAGAGTGGCCACAGATTGGAGCGCCCCAAAACTCTCGTTGTACAAAACCGATACTTCCGCAGCGGGAATGTGCGCCATGCCGGCAATCACATCGGCAAACGCTCCGCTGAGTTGAACTTGCGTTTCAGGGGGAACCAACAAGTGGAGCCCTGAGGCGCCAATGATCACACCAGCAAGCAGTTCACCAAGAATGGTGGGCAGCTCGAGCCGCACCAAAATTTCCGAAAGAGTGCGGGCTCCAACGAAAATCAGAACAAAACGCAGAATGCCGATCAGCGTTTCGGCGACCTCCAGGTCATGACTGCTGATTTCGCTCAGCAGTGAGGGGAGCAGCATCGTGGCTGGCAAATCTGAGCCGACCTTAATGGTGAATCTTCCATTGGACTGTCCATCGAGTGGTCCGTTTGGAACGGAAACAACCGGAACAGGGAGATGGCTGCAATGCGACTCAACCTTGGTGCGTGATGTCTTTGATCCCCTTCATGGAGGGCTTAGACGGCTAGCAACGATGGTCTCGATGCTTCGCATATCAACAATTACTGATGCACATTTGGCCTTAGCTCATCAGCATCAGTGCAATCAGCTGCCCGTGGGAGCTGCCGCTCTCTCAGATATTCGTCGTCATGACTGCGTCCAAACCCTTCGATCTACGCCTGCCAACCCCTGGTTGTCACAACGATCCTGAACGTGTGGGCCTCGACGCAAAGGGCGTGTTCGATGGCATGACAGAACATTTGTTCTTCACCCTCGGCAAACTCGCATCGACCGCCAGTCGTCACGATTTGTACATGGCCTTGAGTTATGCCGTGCGAGATCGCTTGATGGTGCGGTATCTGGCCACCACCGAAGCGATGCGCGCGAAACCGCAGAAATCTGTGGCCTATCTCTCCGCTGAATTCTTGATCGGCCCCCAGCTGAATAGCAATTTGCTCAACTTGGGGATTCAAGAAGAAGCCGAAGAGGCGCTTCGCAACTTCGGCATCGAATCGCTGCAGCAAATTTTGGATGTGGAAGAAGAGCCTGGTCTTGGCAATGGTGGCCTCGGGCGGCTGGCAGCCTGCTACATGGACTCCTTGGCAAGCCTGAAGATTCCAGCCACGGGATATGGCATTCGCTATGAATTTGGAATTTTTGACCAGCTCATTCGTGACGGCTGGCAGGTAGAAATCACCGACAAATGGCTCAAGGGGGGTTGGCCCTGGGAGCTGCCCCAACCCGATGAATCGTGCTTTGTGGGCTTTGGCGGCCGCACCGAGAGTTACGTCGATGAAAAGGGCAACTACCGATCCCGCTGGATTCCTGCGGAGCACGCCATTGGCATCCCCCATGACGTACCAGTCCTTGGTTACAAGGTGAACATCTGCGATCGCCTGCGTTTATGGCGGGCTGATGCCGCCGAAAGCTTCGATTTTTATGCCTTCAACATCGGCGATTACTCCGGTGCCGTTGAAGAAAAGGTGGGAAGCGAAACCCTCTCGAAAGTTCTCTATCCGAACGATGGAACGGATGAAGGGCGTCGCCTTCGTCTGAAGCAGCAGCACTTCTTTGTGAGCTGTTCGCTCCAAGACATGCTGCGCAGCCTCGACCATCGCGGCCTGAGCGTCGAAGACTTTCCGGAGTATTGGACCGTTCAGCTGAACGACACGCACCCAGCGATCGCCGTCGCGGAACTGATGCGTTTGCTAATCGATGATCGCCATCTGGAATGGGATCGGGCTTGGGACATCACCTCCCGCTCAGTCGCGTACACCAACCACACCCTGCTGCCTGAAGCCCTGGAGAAATGGGATCTGAACATGTTCAGAAGCCTGTTGCCCCGCCATCTCGAGCTCATCTACGAGATCAACCGCCGCTTCCTGCAACAGGTGCGCCTGCGCTACCCCGGCAATGAAGCCATTTTGAGCCGGCTTTCGATCATCGATGAAGATGGAAACAAGGCCGTCAGGATGGCCCACCTCGCCACCATTGGTGCCCACCATGTAAACGGCGTGGCCGCGCTCCACTCCGATCTTGTGAAGAGCGATTTGCTGCCGCAATTTGCTGCCCTGTGGCCAGACAAGTTCACCAACGTCACCAACGGCGTTACCCCCCGGCGTTGGATGGCCCTCGCCAACCCTGAGCTCAGCACCTTGCTCGACGAGCACGTGGGCAGCGATTGGATCTCCAACATGGAGAACCTACGCAAGTTGGAAGAACGCCAAAACGATCACGCCTTTCTTGAGCATTGGGCCAGTACCAAGCTCTCGGTAAAACGCAAACTAGCCAGCTACATCCACCGCAACACTGGTGTTTTGGTGGATCCTTCCTCCCTGTTCGATGTGCAGGTGAAGCGCATTCATGAATACAAGCGCCAACACCTGAATGCTCTGCAAATCATCACCCAATATCTGCGCATCAAAAATGGGCAAGCTGGCGACATGGCACCGCGAACCATTTTGTTTGGCGGAAAAGCCGCTCCCGGCTATTACATGGCGAAGCTGATTATTCGCTTCATCAATGGCATCGCTGAAACAGTGAATTCCGATCCGGATATGGACGGTCGACTGCGGGTGGTGTTCCTACCGGATTACAGCGTGAAGTTGGGTGAGCAGGTCTATCCAGGATCCGATCTCTCGGAGCAAATCTCCACAGCGGGTAAAGAAGCCTCCGGCACCGGCAACATGAAATTTGCCATGAACGGCGCCCTCACCATCGGAACCCTTGATGGCGCCAATGTTGAAATCCGAGAGTTAGTGGGTGCAGACAATTTCTTCCTCTTCGGCAAGACCGTCGAAGAGATCAGCGCGCTGCGGCAGAGCGGCTATCGCCCTCGGGATTTCATCGACGCCATGCCCGAATTGCAGGAAGCCCTCCACCTCGTGGAAATGGGTCACTTCAGCAACGGCGACGGAGAACTGTTCCGCCCACTCCTGGATAACCTCATGGGCCACGACCCCTTCTACGTGATGGCCGACTTTGCCGATTACGTGCGAGCCCAAGACGCGGTGAGTCTGGCCTGGAGTGATCAGATGCATTGGCAACGCATGTCTGTGCTGAACACCGCCCGTTCAGGCTTCTTCTCATCCGACCGGTCGATTAGGGAGTACTGCCAAAACATTTGGAACGTTGATCCGCTCAACCTGGAAATCACCTGCGACGCGCGTTGATCCATTTAAAAAGCCCTGGTTCAACACCAGGGCTTTTTTAAGAGTCGAACAGCTTCAAAACAGAATCGACTTATCAACGATCAGGAAAATCCGTGGTTTGGTGCAGCAGACGATTGAGGCGTAAACGATCCACATTCAGCGGATCTGGTGCCAATTCGCCGGCCAATTCGCGGAATTTTTGCTCGATCTCCTCCGGGACTCGCACATCGAACACGCGCTCCATCAAGGCCTCAATAGAGAACAGGTGAGCGTTGATGTTCTCCAAATCAGCGATGGCCTGCTGGATCGTGTCAGTGGCTTCCTCCGGTACCGCCGAAGAACTCAGCGGTGTGGGTGCCGCTGATTCAGCGGGCTGCCGGGGAGCATGCTGCTTTTGGAGTTCTTCCAGAACACGACCGGACAACGTGCGGAACGACTGCAGCGCCGCCCAATTCAATTCTTGCTGCTGACGCAAGGTGGGAGATTCACGGATGAGCCGATCGTGCTCCCTGTAGAACCTCTGGCAGTCCGGGCATTGGCAGGGCTCGTCCGGCACCGCAGTCCCTCTTAGTCGACCTCCACTATGACACCCGTTAAGCCGCCTCAGCGCCGCGGTTGTCGCCAGCATCAGATTGACCCGCGTCGATCACCCCTGGGAGAGGGATCTCAATCGACGACACCACTCCAATCACATCCCTGAGTCGCATGGAATCGGCGAACCAGCCCATGGCCTGCTCCGTATCACCACGCCCTTCCGCATCGCTGGCCTGGTCTTCATGAGCTTCAGCCAGTAACGCCAACCAACAAAGGCAACGCGCTTGGACAACCGACAAATCAAGATCTGCAGGCTGAGAATCTGAGATCTGTTCGCTTTCCTGCTGAACAAGAAGTCGCAAACGAAGGTCGTGAAGCTGGGTCATGGCACCCGCCTGAGTGCGCTAACACTAGCGGTGGTGAACGATCTAGCCACCCCACCAGATGTAGCGTTGGCTACCGGCAGAAAAGCTCGTGACGGGGCTGGCGGGACTCGAACCCACGACCTACGGTTTAGGAAACCGTTGCTCTATCCGGCTGAGCTACAGCCCCAGATTCCTTAATTATGCCAACGAGGCATGATGAGGGCTGAAAGCAGGCGAGGTGGTTGCAATTGAATTGTTCGCGATTCGATTGAGGAAAGTCCGGGCTCCCCGATGGCCAGGCTTGCTGGGTAACGCCCAGTGCGGGTGACCGTGAGGAGAGTGCCACAGAAACACACCGCCGATGGCCGGTTCGCCGGCACAGGCAAGGGTGCAAAGGTGCGGTAAGAGCGCACCAGCAGCATCGAGAGGTGCTGGCTCGGTAAACCCCGGCTGGGAGCAAGGCCAAGGAACGATGGCTGGCCATCTGCCCCGTTCCGCTCGTAAGCGCCGCTCGAGGCCGTCGGTAACGGCGGTCCCAGATAGATAACCACCCACCCTCTGCAGACCAACCTCTGTGGAGGCGTGAACAGAACCCGGCTTATGCCCTGCTTTCACCCCTAATCCAGTTGAGCGTTGGACAGCACACGAACAAAAAACCTGCTGGAGCTACTGCGGGCGATTGGCCTGCAAGAGCTCAACTCGTCCAAGCTGATGAACCTGGTGGACGAAGCGCTCACCCACATCTCGGCTGGCCGAGGCAAAAACTTTGAGCGATTGGAATTCCTAGGCGATGCCGTGCTGCGTCTAGCCGCAACGGAATTCATCGACCATCACTACCCCAACCTCCCTGTGGGAAGCTGCTCAAGCTTGCGGGCCCAGCTCGTAAGTGACCGCTGGCTCACACAACTGGGAGAGAAACTTCAGCTCGAGTCATTTCTGGTAATTGGACCCAAAGCTCTGGGGGATGAAGCGGCCAGAGCAACTCTGCATGCCGATGCCACCGAGGCGCTGATCGGTGCGATCTATAGCGGTAGCGACAACAACTTGGAGCCCATCCACCAATGGCTGACGCCCCAGTGGCAACAAACCACAGCCGACGTGTTTGCTACGCCCCATCTATTTAACGGCAAAAGCATTCTTCAGGAATGGAGCCAGGCCGAAGGCCTCGGCTTACCGAACTACATAACCACTGAGCAAAGCTGTCGCCATGGCGATCCAGAACGGTTTAAAAGCCACGTACAGGTGGGAACACGACTAGGCGCAGATGGCTTCGGCCGTTCTCGAAAATATGCTGAGCAAAATGCCGCGTCTAATGCGGTGCAAAGTCTTCATAACAACGCAAAAATTCTTTCTAAAGACAGGACAAGTCAAGGAGCAGATGAGTCTTAACGGGCCAGGCAGGAGAAAAATCAACGAGAACATAACCTGAGGGACCCACATCTAAATGTCAACCTGAAATTATATTCATTGACTTCTACAAGAGATGGAAGCGCAATAGCAAGACAATATTAATGCACACATACACTTAACTAATGCTACTATAGAAGATTGACTTAAACCAATTAGTCAGAATCGACAGAACTGCTAAGTATATCAATAGACTAGAACTTCAGAAGGCTGATTAGACGATTTAACAAATTTAGGCATCTTGATGATGAGGTCTTCGAGAGCTTTCTTCTATGGAAATCATCAAGATTCAGATTAAAACCAAGCTCTCTGGCCGTATCAATTATTTCATTTGGCTTTGCCCCAGAAAGCCTATAACGTAGGAAATGATCGTGCCGACGACGAAATCTAAAAGCTTTGAATTCCCGCCTTCGCCTGGCAAATTTAGGCATAGTCGGCTGGTTAAAGCGTGATGATCTGACTATAATAGATCAACAATACAAAAACTATAAATTATAAACCCTAGGATCGCCAGACTGAGCAAGAGCGAATATTACATTGAGCATACAATAAAGCAGAGGTAAGTACGCAGGGGGGAGGGCAAATAAAAATTTAAATAGTTGATGAGTTTTCTGCATAGATACTTAACATCACTAGAGATAAATTCGAACAGAAATATAAATGATTTGCATTAAATGATATATACAGCAGAGTCAGAAGAAGGCTCTTGAACGACGACCAGTAGAAAATGAAACCCGAAGGGGAACCAATAATGTTTAGAACCATACGAGAGATTCTTTAAATTTATTGAAATAACAGGTAGAACTTAAAAATATAAATCAAAAATCTAGAATTAATCAGAACAGAACGAATGAGGAATATGGATTGACTAGCACAAGCACAGCTGTAGCTTAGAGTTGGATTAATTGCGTACTGGCAGATGCTAGCGGAGATTCTTAAAACTAACCCTGTTGAACATCTTGGATTCAAAGTTACTCTAAAGAACTTGAGCATCACAATAGATAAATTCTCGTTTAAAGGAGTGGTTGATAAAGTTGAGAATTTATCGCCAACAGATCTTTCACTTGTACTAAAGAGTGGCAGTCAGACCTGGACTTTTAAATGTGACAAGCACGAAAATCAATTGACTTTTGGGGGAGATCTATGCACAAAGGACTTGGATCTAGATGTTTTATTCACGTTGTGCTTTAACAATATTCAGTATCCATGGCTTGAAATGAGGCTTGAGATGACGCAACTTGAAGAAGTTACGCAGTGGTCAAGCTATTTTAGCGGACATGAAAAACTACTGCCTAACGTAAATCTCGGAAGACTTGCAAAGCACATCTTGAATTCCGCCGAAATTATTTACGCAGTAAAGCCGACAAATAAGTTTAATATTTTCTGTGAACGTGTAAAAAGTATAGATTTTGTTGTTCGTATGGCTCAACTACGTCGACATGGACATTTCCCAGCCATCATCAAGGAAGAAGATGGTGTTGTTCTTGCAAGCAGACTTGTTTCGGCCTGGAATGTGCTTTTAATTCAGGACGCTGGCCAACGTCTATTGGTCTTCCAGGGAGTGAGCAGTTGTGATGCTGTTTTTATTCCAGGAATGAATACATTAATCATTGTTTGCCATATAACACAACAACAAATCTTGCAGTGCTTGAGAGAACTGGGACGCACACCTGAATTTTTTCAAATTGTAAGGCCCCGTAAGTTTCTCGGTTATCTCGTTGGACATTCGCGTCCATACCACTGTAACTATGATTCACTTCTCGCTCTTCAGCATATTCGAGAAGAAGGTGAGCTGCTTCCCGAGGATGCGCTGTACTCCAAGAATGACGAAGCTTTCATCGATTTAGGTTCTGGATTAGGGCTGAAGCAAAAGCATCAATGCAAATCCAAAGGCTCTATAAATAATATGACCGAGGCCGAGAGTGGATATCTGTTGAAATTAGGGTCATGGTTTTGGTGCTTTCAAAAGCCCGATGCCCGCTCTTTGGAACATGCAAATAATGTGGATCAATCACTACGTCAATTTGCTAATACTAATTCAATTATTGCGAATTCTGGAGCATTAGATTTCATGGAAGAATGCCAACCGCTTCTATGGGTAGGTATCACAGGTCAAAAGCGTTATTGGCTGGAACAAATCGAAGGCACTGTGAATATCTTAAACACTCTCTATGAACATTACCCAAAAATTGGAGTTATATTCGACGGTTGGACACCACCACTTAGTAGCTCGAATTACCATCGCTCGGAAGCACGCAAAGACAGTGACATTATTAACAAAATAATCAAAAATCTGACATTTCGTAATCATGGACGATTCGGTATTATTGCAGGGCAGCCAATGTTAGAAAAGATTCGAGTTGGCATGTCAGTAGACCTTTTTATGGCTAATTACACTACTGGTTCAGTAAATGTTGCGAGAATATGTCAAAAACCAGGAGTCGGCCACATGAGCCGCAAGATGGCGAATCATAAGTCTCAGCACATCCATCATTATACGAGAGAAATTGACATGCTACTTGTACAAGATCAAGACGATTCGCAGGCTCTTGCAGGGTACATTAACTACAGCTTGCCATGGCAGGCTATCTACAATCAATTAATCAATATTTTAGATGATTTAGATATTAAATCTTCGATACCGATAGAGCCACTGGCTATACCAGTTCAACCTTGACACTTGATATGATGATTGACAGCAAAAAGAATCAAACAAACTTAGTCTCGCAGCTTTCTACTTTAAACAGAAATCTCACTCTTAATGCCTTTTGGAAAAACACATATAGCTAAAATTATTATCCAGGAGAACAGTAAAGCTAAAGAAGCAAAAGATATCTAATCAATTGTCGCCTATAGTGAACAACTCATGAAGGAAATAACTATCAAAAGGATTATTGCCAATTAGTCTACTTCGATTAGATCGATAAAGGTTTTAACTTAGGCTAATGAAAATTTTATCAGCCACTGTTAATTAATCTCGCGTACATCGTTGAAGGAATCCTCCAAGCAGGCGAACACCATCTAGCCTGCAGGCAGAAAATGTATTGTGGTGCACTTAAAAGGCACGTTTGCTATAGTTAAATGTGATACAACTCTCTAAGGACTGGCATTTCGTCATGAAGCCAATTCGAGACTGCATAAAGCTGTGGCAAACGATCCGCGTAGATGTTTCGGAACCTACGCAAATCAAATTACAAATAATGCTTATTACAACCAACCAAAGAAACGACAAGCCCATAGCAAAAAATTCTTTATTTAAAGAAGGAACTTTTCTCACAATAACTGAACGCAGCAACAAACCAGTTATGAATTTTAGAGGCATCACATTATGAACAAATCTCTTAGCAAGCAGTTCTCTTTACACCTATCAAATAGGGACTTTGTTGCAGCAATTGAAGTTATCAAACAAGCCCGTTCACTTAATTACCCTAATGCGCTTATTAATTACTGGGAAAATTCACTTTCAAAACTAGAGCCCGGATTCCGTCATCCGTTAGATTATGCACAAGAACCAAACACAAATAATAATAGCTTAAGCTTGAAGTTGGGACCTAATCTGAGAAACGAATTCCGGAATATTGTATACAAGTATTGCGAAGAAAATAACATTGGCATAGACATAATTAACAGAGTTGTCGATATAACATTTGCAAATTTAGATTTAAGTGACGGAAAAATAGTAGTCCCCGATCTGACAGCAAACAAACCAACTGAAAATCTTTTACATTATTCTGCTTATCAATACTCAATTGAGAATCCCGATGTATCTGAAGCAGTCAAGAAGGGGATAATACCATCCGAAATTGACCACTTTTTAAGGTGCGGCTACATTGAAATTCTCTACGGGAAACGTTATTGTTCGACTTGCTTTTCACATGAACGAGAAAAATATACCGGAAAACTTCTTTATATTGTAGATGATTACAAAAAATTGGACGAGGAGGAAAGTAATATTTTAAAGTCTCCTCAATTAGATAAATTAATGGGAGATATACTTGGCCTAAAAGATAATACTGTCTATACCAGTAGTGGATCAAGCTTGGACATTGAAGCATATCTTTTTCAAAATATATCAGAATATCACAACATATGCATACTTTTACCACATAAGACTTTAGCCCCTGCAGCCAATAAATGGATTCTTGATATCAAGTTAAAAGATCGAACTGCTATTTTTGGCTATTCTACAAGCCAAGGCAAATTTTGCTCTGTATCAGAATACTCATATGCAAATATGCTGGCCTCTGACGTTACAAATGGATGCGTAATAGTTAATTCTATTGAGGCATTATCTGTGGTAGCTGAACTTAGAGACTATGAAACTGGATATGGTTTTTATCATGCTTTAGTCCTTCAAATGCAAAAGAATGGGGTGGAATTTTGTTTAAAAACCGAAATACTAAGTCAAACTAGAAATGATGAGAATATAAAAATAAATTCTGAAAAAAATGATTGCTGGTCACCCTTTTTCTGGGCAACATCAGCTAATAATAGAAGCACATGTCCCTTAACTTTAATTCGACGCGATTTTATTAAAACCTGGACTAAAGAGGTAGCACATAGAAGTAAAAGTAATGGCGTTATAAATACTGAAGATAACCTTTCGATAGATCGAGAAAAATTGGTGATGAAGTTAAAACCAAGTGTAGACAATATGGTTGCCATAATTATTCCATTTAAAGACAAGATACATTTGCTTGAGAATTGTGCTGACTCATTAATGGCCAAAAAAGAAGAGGTAGGTTTTAAAATTTATGCAATTGACAATAACTCTAGCGAGCCAGGAACTTTTGAAGGTTTAGAGCGATTGAAAAACAAATATCAAGATCAGTTCATCTGCATAAACTCTCCTGGAGAATTTAATTATTCCAAAATCAACAATGGAGCCGTCAGTATTGTTGAAGAAGAATATATTTTATTTTTAAATAATGACATATTGATTGATTCAAGCTTTGCGATAACTACACTCTTAAACACTCACTACTTTTATAATGCCATCATAACAGGCTCAAAATTACTATACCCAAGTGGTAAAATACAGCATAATGGATTAGCAATTACGCAAGAAAAACATATTGCAGTTCATAGTCCATTTAGAGGACAAAATACAAATTTGAATCATGAACTGAAAACAGATTTCGATTCACATCCATGGGATCGAACCCATGAATGCTCTGCAGTGACAGCCGCATGTATGCTCATGAAGAAGGAAGATTTTCTCAGTATTGGTGGTTTTGATGAAACATTTAAAGTTGCTTATAATGATGTAGATTTATGCTTTCGAGCAAAGGAAAAATATATAACAAGGCCTATCATATGCTGTACGGATACAAAAATATTACATTTAGAATCTGAATCAAGAGGCTTGGATAATGACAATGAGAAGGCAGCCCGTCTTTATCATGAAAGAGTCAAACTGGTAAATCGACATGAGAATATATTTAATCATCCCGATATATTTACAGGTATCAATAGCACTTTTGATGATATACAAAGGTTTATAAAAACAAGTTTTGATCGTAAATTCATCGATCTGTCGTCATCACGGACATCAGATATAAATCTTGAAGAGCTCGATATTTATGAATCAAATGACGGTAAGACACAAAAATATGCCTGCATATTTGTGCATTATGACAAAGACTCTCTGATCTCCGCAGATTGTGTTCATCATGTAGAGAAACTAAGTGAATATTGTGATCTTTTCTTTGTTTCTAGTTCTGAATATCTAAAAAAATTACCAGAGCAAGTTAAAAAGATTAAACCTTTTTGCAAACAAATTTTAATCCGTAAGAATAGTGGTTATGATTTTGGATGTTGGTCGCATGTAATCAGAAAAAACTATGGTCAACTTTGTGAATATAAAGGCGTGCTACTGGCCAACGACAGCAATTGGGGTCCATTAGACGATTTTTCTGACACTTTTTTAAAGATCAATAATCTTTTGAATGACGTAGATTACATAGGATTAACTTCTTCAACAACACCAACATGGCACCTGCAAAGCTTTTTTGTAATGTACTCCAAGAAAGTGTTTAGCTCATCATACTTTAAACAGCACTGGTTTAACATCGGTATACTCAACTCAAAGTTTGATATAGTTATGAGGTATGAAGTTGATTGGTGTACTCGGCTCAAAAGATTAGGTTTTACCGGTACGTCATTATATGGAAACTCATCCACTGCTAGCAATCCAACACATGTGGATTGGGAAAAATTGATCAAAAATAAATATCCATACCTCAAAAAAGAATTAATCAGGGAAAATCCTTTGAGAATTGATCTAAGCGAATTGCCAACAATTTTGTCATCTTACGATTGGGGTTGGAGAGATGCTTTGTTAGATTACTTAAAACGTTATGGCAAGGAGAAATCAAATATAGCAGCATCACTTCGGCCTAATGAATCACTATATGAGCAACCCTCAGTGACCGAATGAGCACTACTCTTGAACCTATTTTGTCTTTCTCTAGGCGAGCATATATATCCAAAGTAAAAGGGGATATATATGCTAATTATGCAATTTCTAGTCAGTGTGAAACCCTAGGGTTCCCTACTAATTTCGTTGATAGCCTGAGGAGTTTTTATCAAATAAGACAAAATTATATAGATTTAATTAGACCCTACTGTTGTAGCCGTCATTATTTTAGCTCTTACCTCAATTCTGATCTTTACTACAAAATACATTCGTTAGACCAGTACCCTATCATCGAAAATAGCAGTGATATTCAGGGAACTGAAATCGCTGACATCAAACAATTTGCGATTCAATCTGGATATTTTGATCCAAATTTCTATAGACTGACTAATCCGGACCTCTACCACTGTTCTAATGCCGAACTAGTTAATCATTTTTTTGATAATTCAGTAAATGAACCAAATAGGGACCCAAGTCAGTACTTTAGTGTTTCTCAATATTATAATCTGCACCCTGATGTTAAAGATGCTCAGCTTAATGCGTTAAGGCATTATTTGATGTATGGGAATATTGATGAACGGCAACACGCGCCAAGCAACAAAATATTAGACTCGCTCGTAACACTTAGAGATCATATTGACATATTAGATCATTCAGGGAAATGCAAGACATCAATATTTCAAGAATGTCAGGTTGCCATTTATCTGCATATTTATTATCCAGAATCTTTGCATGAATTTCTGGAATACCTTACTGTACTGCCATCTCAGATCAGATTAGTAATTACAACAACAACCTCTGAGAAAAAAGAACTCATCATTGAAATATTGGAACGAGCACTTTTAATAAATCGCCTTGACCTATGTCATGTTTATCACGAAAATAAAGGTAGAGATATTGGTGCTTTTATCAATATCTATGATGAGCTAATTAAGTATGATGTTGTATGTAAGTTACATGCTAAGAAAAGTCCTCACCTTGGAGAGTTCGGGAAAAGCTGGTTTAGATACCTCATTCGATCTACAATTGGCAACCAATCTGCAATTGAAAATATAGTTAATATTCTTTATCATAGTAAGGATATTGGCATACTTGCTCCGACAAGTTTTCAGGGAACAAACAACCATGACTGGGCATCAAATTTTGACATTTCACAATCCATTTCGGATCACATATTTAATTCTGAATTAGATATTAACAAAGAAAAACTTCGTTATCCTTCAGCCACTGTCTTTTGGTTTAAACCTGAAGCTTTAAATCAACAACAATTTAGGTCTATTCAACCAGACTTTTTCCCTGAGGAACCAATACCTATTGATGGGACTACTGCACATTCACTAGAGAGACTTATTCCATATATATCAATTCTTAATGGGCTTAAAACACTATATTATTTTGATCCGTCATTATATTTGAAATCGATTAAAGAGTGGAATGTACTTGAAAGTATCAAAGCCTGTGATGATCGTAATACCTTCATAATTGTTGGTCACGATGCAAGTAACAGCGGAGCGCCTCGTACTGCTTTGGCCTTACAACGATCACTGATTAATGACTTGAATTTAAACTGTATAGTAATTCTCCTAAATGACGGGCCACTTTTACAAGCATATAAGGATAATGGTCCGACTTTTGTATTTAAAAATAATCTTGTACATTCATATTTAAACGCTGTATTTAAGTATTCCGATAGACTGCTTAATGTAGTCACTAATACTGTGATTACTGCTGTCGTCGGTCAATTAGCTCAGGCTTATGGTCATACTCATGTGGCGCTTGTACACGAGAACGCAGATACGGGGTATTGGCCCTCAGAAATGTTTGGTCATGCACTGAATGGAGATTTGTGTGTTTTCCCAGGAGAAGGAGTCGCTCAAGCTGCATATACAATATGTAATATTGATGCGCCCAAAAATGTTGCTATTCGGCCACAAGGTATTTATCGACATAATTTTCCTGACTTATTAATTGACGAATGCTATGAATCTGTTCGCACAGAGCTGGGCATTCCCAAAGACTCAAAGATCATACTAGGTTGTGGCACAATAGAGCCAAGGAAAGGTGTTGATATCTTTATTGAAACGGCAGATTTTTTCTTAAATAATAGTAGTGAGAATATATTTTTTTTATGGATAGGTGATTTACCTGCATCCAAATGTGATGACAGGAATTGGGCCGAACAGTTACTGGATAAGCTTAAGGATCTACCGAATAGTAATTGTCTTATTCTTGGTGGTTGCACAAAGGCAGATCGCTATTTTCAAGCATGCGATGTCTTCTATTTAACGTCTCGTAAGGATCCATTTCCTGGAGTAGTTCTTGAAGCAATGGCTTGCAAAAAGCCAATAATTGCATTTGAAGATGCAACTGATGTAGGAAATGCCTTCAATGATGGTACTGGAGGTTTTTTGTTGAGTCAATTTGATGTGACATTAGCCGCAGAAAAAATATATTTGTATATAAAAAATCCTCAGCTTGCATATGATGCTGGAATTCATAACGAAAATGTAATCCAACGTGATTATATATTTTCGAAATATGCAAATTTTTTAATTGAAAGGTCAAACTTGCTTCGCTCTGCAAAGCTTCAGTCCGATTCAGTTATCAGCTTTATCGTTCCTATTTTTAAAACCCCTCTACTCTACCTTCAGCAATTATTATCTTCAGTCCAATCTCAATCTTATCCCAATTGGGAACTTTGTCTAGGTGGTGGTGATCTTGATCAAGATGTATTGTCTTATTTAAATTATAAAATGCTAAGTGATCATCGCATTAAATATATTGAAGTAAACTCTTCTGAACAAGGAATATCAGTAAATTCTAATGCTGCAATTTCTATCTGTACAGGCAAATATATTGCACTTCTGGATCACGATGATTTATTGTCAGCAAACTGTGCTCTTGAGATTATATCTATTCATGAAGAAAATGACTGCGACTTTGTTTATACAGCTGAAGACAAAGTTGACGGCACAGGCCTGAATTTTTATGGCCCTGTCTATAAAAATGTGTACTCAGAAGAAAAGCTACTCAAGAATAATTATATTACACATCTGTCATCATTCTCGCGAGAACTAATTAAGGAGATTGGCGGATTTCGCCCTGAATATGACGGTGCACAAGATTATGACTTGATTTTGAGGGCCTCTTCTCATGCAAAAAAAATATTTTATCTTCCTCGGGTTCTTTATCATTGGAGAGTCTTCGAGGATTCAACTTCGGGCGGTTCTCCTGAATCTAAACCTTACGCAATTGAAGCTGGTCGAAAAGCCGTGGAAACATTTCTAATAGAGAAAGGAAAAGTCAGATTTACCGTTCAAAATAGTAAAATTCCATTTTCTTATGATATCATTTATGATTAAACTTTAAATCTATTTGTTTTATTTTCAATCCAATTATCACTTAATTTAAGTACGAATGAAATTAAAAAGCTCGCTGTATCCAATAATCAAGTTCTGAGCTTCCGTTCGCAACTCTCCTTAAGTATAAAATTATGTCCTGGAGATAGATTGCTGCAACCTTTTTAATCATCTCTTTACTATACATATTTTTAGTAAGTGGTGATTGTTTTTGAATCTGCCGATGCTTGATATCAACGGCCTTCGTTTGATACGTTATACCAGAATCAGAATCATGATCCTTTGTAGTATATATTGAATTTATACCTCTTACATCATAAAATTTGAGACCAGTCTTTGTTTGTATTTCTCTTATCGCATCTTCCAACCCTTCGATTGAATAATATCTATCGTAATTCCGATATAAAACGAAATCGCATTGTGGCCGAGTATGTTCATCCTCATAAATCGTATGCGGATACTCCCATATATAATTTATAAAATCTTCGAAACTCATTTCGGATTTAAAATCAAATACACCTTTGGCAATCTGATAACTTATATCTTCTTGAGGATCATCTGCGTGGCATAGTTTGTCAAGAAAATAAGATAATAGCCTTTTAAACGGATTTCTGAGAATAATGAATGTGAATTCAGCCTCAAGTGCTTCTTTTGTGCTTGCGACAAAGCAATCGTTGTTAGCATGAATCCACTTAATTTCCTCAACACCAGCAATTGCTCCGTTAGCAATTGCAATTGAGCACCTGAGGTTTGAGCATGCATTTTTTGGGATCCATGTACACACGCTATTGCTTTTATAATGGACTTTGGTGTGGTTTATAGCGAATTGGTAGTTCTCATTTGCAAAAAGATTTGTAGGATTTCCTTGGGTTTTTAGAAGAATCCTCTCTGCATCGGCCTCAATATGATTTGAGTTATTGATATTTGTAATTCCTGAGTCTCTCAGACAGCCAGCTGATGCTTTTAAGGATAGTGTCTTTACGCGAAGTCTTGACTCTGTTAATTCAAGTGCAATTAACTCGGCAGCTTCTTGAATATGACGATATTGATTTTTAGGTATATCTGGATCATAGCTTATACTGTCATTTATTATTTCCTTAAGATTCATTTCTTTTATGCCATAATTAACGAAATGATCAATAACTTTTGAGTCATCGTCATATTCATCTGGAAGTGCCTTTACTTGTCTATACAGATCAACAGGAAAAACCTCGAAAAGGGCCTTTTCAAGTTTTTTTTCTCGTTCTATTGACTTTTTTAATTCAAGAGAAATTGAATCCGCAGATTGTTTATTGTTAGAATAAGAGTCTGGTTTATTCATGGATTGGCTTCAATCTCACCTTATGTTATAGCATTGTATGACATCAAGCTTTTTGTGGCTTGTCAGCGGTTAACCCCTTCGTTGGTCCTCTTCAACAATTTCTGACTTTTTCATGACCATAGAATCGGCTCTTCAAGAACTTATCAAGAAGGTGTCAGACGCTCAGTCGCAAATTGATAATCTTGTCCTTCAGGTAAAGACGTTAGAACACCAGAAAGCAGAAGCACGCGAAGAGACCGAACACACCCTGCTTCAGTTGCAACAAGTACAAGAAGAGTTTGAGCAACTTTATAGATCCGCTGGAAAGGAGCGAGTGATGACCCTGGAGAGTGAACTTTCGGAGCAAGAGCTGCAACTGGATCAAATGCAAGAGGAGCTAGAGCACCAATTCCTTTCTAATCAGCAACAGAAGGATTTACTTGATACTTACGCAAGTCAGGAAGAACGATTCCAACATATTTTGCACAAAATTCTCCAAGCACAAACTCCAGATATAGTTTCGAAACAACAGCATCATTTAAAAGGTAGCCTCAAGAAGGTACAATCCAAACGTGATAACGCTGGAATGCAGCCTAAATATGATTAATCGATAAATAAAGTCTCAGGTTAACCTCGATGTTCACACCAATGATTCTATGCGCTTACGTTCATAACACTAAAATAATCGGACAGACTTATTAACAGCAATGTATTTACGAAGGTAGCGCTACATAAGTAATAAAATTTATTCTTTAAGGTTGTGTCGACTAAATAGCTCAAGACAATTGGAAATTTTGATATGCCGAATAACCGGGCTTAAGGATATCACCGATCAAGACGATTCGTACCGCTTCTCAAGTACAGACAGGAATGCATCAAAACCAGCAATTGACTTACGATGAGATGCATTCTCATCAAAATTTTCATCTTGAACAGATTTCGTTTCGTGATGCTTTAAGGCTAGCGTATCTAGCTCTTCCTTAAAATACTTGCAATTAGGATACATAAGGATATGATCAACTAGTGTTTCAACCGTACTAGAGTAAGTCAAGTCTGATTGGTCCATATTTTTAATCAGATCGCTTACTTTTTGAACATCAACACGCACTTCGTACGGTTTCAGGTGCTCGAGTATTGTATTATGCAACTCTTCGGTGATGTCGCCAGCTAAAACTTTATTCCATAATATTGTGGCTTCTTCAATGCGATTGAGTTCAGCTAAAATTTGTGCACGCATATGATCAGTCTCAGGACTGTGCAATCCAAAACTAAGAGCCTTCTCCAGTAACATCAACGCAAGCTGGTATCTTTTAGCTTCCCTGATAGCAGTCGTTTCTTGAATTAATAATATTTTCAGCTCTATTATCACTTCATCTGGAGCCTTCATTGGCAGATACTGAATTTCCCATTGATGCAACTTCAACATTGCATATGCACTCTTCAAAAATAAATTTAAAAGCTTTCTAAGCTGAGTGGCTGCTCTTTTTTTGACCATCTCATCTTCAGATTTGGCTAGTCTAATCCATATTTTGAAAACTTCTGCATATCTCTCAAGACTCATCAATACTCTTGCTCGATTAACATCAAGCCGATTAGACCTAAAACCTGCTTTTTTTGATAAGTCTAGTAAAATTAGCGCTTGATCTAGAGAGCCTGACTCGACAAAGTTGATAACATCCATACAAATTAAATTATCTGCGTCTGAATAATTAGCCGTTTCAGTAAAATATGAGAGCCGAAGGTCTGAAGCGCCAATACTCTCGCAAAGCTTGTTAAAAACCTCACGTTTCTTGGATTTTTTACTAGCCGGAAGAAGCTTGGGCTTAGAATAATTTTGGTGATGAATAGCATCTCTATAGAGATGGAAAGCATTAATTCCTAAGGACCTAATTTTTTGGGAAATTGTTGCAAGCGCAGAAGGCATCTATCAAACGCATTTAAACAATCATAAGGCATCCCTGCATCCTTACCGCAGAAGCGAACCAAATAAGTATCATCCTTTTAATCAAATACTTTCGCTGGCAAGAATTACCATAATATTTTTATGCAATTGATAGCACTATATTCCGCTGACTGATCACTCGACAAGATGTCGGAAAAGTTATAAATTTCATTTGTTTACCAATTTGAAGTTTTTGCTTACTAATATTGTCTTCCTCAAAGCTAAACCTGACAAGGCTATTATTTAAAAAGAGTACTAAAATGCATTAATTCACAATCAAAAGTCCTGACGTCAGGAATCAATTAATGGCTTGTACATACAAAGATTAGGCTAAAAATTTAAGGCTTAATCTCAATATCTAACTAATGTCAAGATATTGGGATAAGGTGCTCCTAATTACCTAGTCACTCACCATGAATGCAAAGCGGGCTGAAAATAATGTTCTAAAAATTTATTGCACGTACGGTATTGAGCAATTCCTAAGGCAAACCACTGAACACTCAATGAGTTAATTCTTAACTCGCCAAGCCAAAACAAAATATTGCGTTTGAAGCACTAAAAGAGCAATAGATTGAAGGGATATTTGCTGCTTGGATCTTATAATAAACCCCCACATTGATCACAGTGCTGCGCGTCGCTTCGATGGCCTTGCCGACCGCACTGATGACAGGCCACTCCAGCCAACTGCTTCTGGTGACGCTGCATCCCTGAAACGGTGAGAATCCCGGTAGGAATCGCAATGATTCCAAAACCAAGCATCATCACAACCGAAGCCAACAACCGACCCAACGCGGTCTGCGGCACCACATCGCCGTAGCCAACAGTGGTCATCGTGACGATCGCCCAGTACAGCCCTTTGGACACGGTGTCGAACTGGGAATTCGGACCAGAGCTTTCAATCACAAAAATGGCGTAGCCCAGCACCACCTGCAGCAAGAACACAAAGAACAGAAACACACAAATGGTTCGGGCACTTCCACGCAACGCCTGAGCCAACACCTTGGCTTCATCAATGAACTTAAGCAGCTTGAACACCCGCAGAATGCGGCCAAACTTGAACACCCAAAGCAGCAATTCACTGCGAACCTGCGGCACAAAGAAGAACAACACGGCACTGAGATCGATCAGACCGGTGAAGCTGAACAAGTACTTCCGGGGACTGGGAACCACCGCCAAGTGCAAGACAAAATCCGCAGCAAACACCGCCAAACAACCGTCTTGAACCAAATCGATCCAAAACACCTCGGTTTGCTGCAACGCTGAGTTTCCTAGGGGATTGGGCTCAAGGAGCAACACCACCACGCTGAGCAAAATCGCCCCAAAGATCACCAGGTTGTAGATCTTTCCAGCCGTGGTGTTGGCCTCAAGAACCGTGGTGCGAAGCCGTTGCCGAAAACTACGGTCAGACGCCATCAAGATCAGACAGCCTGGAGGTCCTTCAACCGCAAGGTCACCAACTTGTCCCAGTTCCCTCCTTCAAACAGAACGGCAGCACGATCGCCACTGATGCGCTGCACAAAACCGGTGTAACCGTTGTAAATCGAAGTGACATCCTGCACGGTCACCGTGGAGCCGGGAAGAATTGGAGCTGCTGCGGACGCCATGGCTCGATCGCGAACGGGTCTAGAGCCATTATCAACAAAGCAACCCCCGATCGCATGGCAGACAGCGAGGAATGGCTCGAGGAATGGCTCACAGTGGGAAAAATTGTGGGAGTTCAAGGGTTACAAGGGGAATTGCGGGTGAATCCCGCCAGCGACTTCCCGGAACGCTTCACCGTGCCCGGTCCTCGCTGGGTACGCAGCAAAGGCTCAGCTCCACGGGAAGTCCAACTCAAATCAGGTCGCCAGCTGCCAGGTAAAAGCCTTTTTGTGGTCCGCCTCGACAGCGTTGACAATCGCAATGCAGCAGAAGCCCTGGTAGGCAGCGATTGGATGGTTCCAGCAGACGACCGCCCAGCACTCGGGGAGGGGGAGTTCCATCTACTGGACTTGGTCGGCCTCGAAGCCCGCCTCAGCCTGGATAGCGACCCCATCGGCACCGTGACCGATCTGATCAGTGGCGGCAACGACCTACTGCAGATCAAACGAAGCAATGGCAGCACATTGCTCATTCCCTTCGTGGAGGCGATCGTTCCAGAGGTTCATCTCAAGGACGGCTGGCTCTTGCTGACCCCACCCCCTGGGCTGATGGATCTTTAGATTTACAAATAGCGCTGACCATTTAATTGACGATAATCTGTATATGAACGTTGTATATCAGCAGAGTTTACAGGCTTTTCAGAGACATAATAGTAAAGCGCAAGCGAGTTACGAAACTTCCCCTCCGGCAAACTCATCGGCTCTGGGTGGCCATGAAAGCTTTGATCGGTAGTAGTAAACAATACTGTCGTATTAAAGAGCGGTTCGATTGTTTTCTCAATGTGCAAGCCTTGATCAGTTTTACACGCAAGACAAAGCTCTCCTCCCCAAGATTTATCCCAATCCGGGTTCAAATAGATCAATAAATTTAACCTTCGATAAAGCTTCAAACGGTCATGCCAATTGAAGTCGGCATGCATTTTAAGGAAACCATCATTCAAAGAGGAATGAATACCACCCCCAAGAAGATGGGGATCAGGAATTAGACCTTTTTCTCCAGTAATTTCCTCCAAAAATTCTAAAAACTTTGAGCTATTACAATAACTTAGAAGCATTTTTGTCTTTGGTGGCAGCTTGCCAAAGATGCCGCAAGACCTTTTGTTTACAGAAACACTCTTGAAGATTTTCTTCTCATCCCAATCCGTAAATGCTAAGCACTCTTCAGCCACTTTTTTTAATAACGACTCATCCCATAGCTTTTTGAAAACCAAATGAGGAAATGGGGTGCTGGATGCGTAAGTCGGTGCCAACGATTTTGGGTCAATAGCCATGAGGTCAACAAAATCGAATTCATGTTGACATCGACAAAGCACCCAACGGCGAGCGAGTCTGGTTTAAACATGAATGGGACATCTTGGCTGCCACACCCCTGATTCCTGTGATCCTCTGCGGGGGAACCGGTACACGGCTGTGGCCGCTGTCGCGCGCCAGTTATCCCAAGCAGTATTGGCCATTAAGTGGTGACGGCGACGCCACCCTGCTGCAGCAAACCCAACAGCGTCTCGAGGGGCTGGAGGCTCTGGCAGCTCCATTGCTGATCTGCAATGAGGACCACCGCTTCATCGTGGCGGAGCAGATGCGCCAACTGGGCATTGAACCCAACGCAATCCTGTTGGAGCCGATGGGACGCAACACAGCTCCAGCAGTGACCGTGGCCGCACTGCAAGCCACCGCCGATGGCGATGACCCCCTCTTGCTGGTGCTCGCGGCGGACCATCTGATTCGCAACGCTGAACAGTTCCGCGCCGCCGTTGCCGCTGGACGGCCGGCTGCCGAAGCCGGCCGACTGGTGACCTTTGGCATCGTGCCCACGGCCCCGGAAACCGGATACGGCTACATCGAAGCCGCCGAAGACTTCAACGTTGGAGAGCTGAAGGATGTTCCGATCGCGCGATTTGTCGAAAAACCGGATCAAGCGACCGCAGAGCAGTTCTTAGCGACCGGCCGTTTCACCTGGAATAGCGGCATGTTCCTGTTCCGTGCCAGCGCCATGCTGGCGGAACTGGATCGACTCAACCCTGAGGTGGTGAGTTGCTGCCGGGCAGCCCTGGAGCAGGACACCGCCGACTTGGAGTTTCTGCGGTTGGAACGGGAAGCCTTTGCCAAATGCCCGAACGTGGCCATCGACGTGGCCGTAATGGAAAAAACAGAACTGGGCTCCGTGCTGCCCCTGGACGCGGGCTGGAGCGATGTGGGTAGTTGGAGTGCCCTCTGGGAAACCTCAGATCGTGACGGCGATGGCAACGTTCTGCAGGGACGGGTGATCTCCCAAGGGAGCCGCAACTGCTATCTCCGCAGCGAACACCGGTTGGTGGTGGGGCTTGGCGTTGAAAATCTAGTAGTGGTGGAAACGGATGATGCGGTTCTGATCGCGGATCGATCCCAGGCCCAGGCAATCAAAACCGTGGTGAAGCAACTGGAAGCCGACGGCAGCCCCGAAGGCAAAGCACACCGCAAGATTTACCGGCCCTGGGGCCACTACACCGGTGTGACGGAAGGGGAGCGCTGGCAAGTGAAACGCATTTCTGTGAAACCAGAGGCCAGCTTGTCGCTACAAATGCACCACCATCGGGCCGAACACTGGGTTGTAGTGAAGGGCACTGCGCTGGTAGAGCGGGACGGCAGTGAACAATTGGTAGGTGAGAACCAAAGCACCTACATCCCCATGGGATGCCGGCACCGTCTCTCCAACCCTGGCCGGATACCTGTGGAGCTGATCGAAGTGCAGAGCGGCGAATATCTCGGCGAAGACGACATCGTGCGCTTCGAAGACCGCTATGGCCGCAGTGATCTCACAATCACCACCGCCTAGCTATTCAAGGACTTAACTATTCAACGGTGACGCTTTTGGCCAAGTTGCGGGGTTGATCCACATCCAAACCGCGATGGGCCGCAATGTGATAACTGAGCAGCTGCATTGGAATCACGGTGAGTAGGGGGCTGATCCACTCACTCATCTCGGGCACCGCCAACAGCTCATCGAACAAGGCTGTATCGGGCCCCTCTGGGGCTACACCGATTAGCTGGGCATCGCGAGCCTTTGCTTCTTGTGCGTTGCTGAGCACCTTGTCGAACACCAGGCCAGGAACGGCAATCGACACCACCGGGACATGGGCATCTAAGAGGGCAATCGGGCCGTGTTTCATCTCGCCGGCGGGATAGCCCTCTGCGTGGATGTAACTGATCTCTTTCAACTTGAGGGCACCTTCCAAAGCAATCGGATAGTTGATGCCTCGGCCCAAGAAAATCACGTCCTGGGTGGTAGCAAAGCGATAGGCCAACGCCGCACAGCGCTGATCATGCAGATCAACGAGCCCCCGCAAATGCTCTGGGAGCGCGCGCAATTCATCGGCCAAAGCCTCAATCTCTGAGGCTGAACGGCTGCGGCGGTTGGCCGCAAAGGCCATGGCGAGACCGTAGAAGGCCAACAGTTGCCCCAGGAATGTTTTGGTAGCCGCCACCCCCACCTCAATGCCGGCACCGATGTCGAGGATGTGGGGCACCTGACGGGAGAGGGAGCTCTCGGCTCGGTTAGTGATTCCCAACTGGCGAGGGGAATAGGCCGGATCGCCATGGACTTCGCGGCGCTTGGCCTCCATGGCGAGAGCGGCCAAGGTGTCGGCGGTTTCCCCCGACTGAGTGACGCCAACGGTGAGGGTGTTGGGCGCTAAGGGCGGCGGGGAATAGCGAAATTCACTGGCGTAGTACACCGCCGTTGGCACACCGGCGAACTGTTCCAGCAGGTAGGCACCCACCATGGCAGCGTGGCGACTGGTGCCACAGGCCAGAATTTCGATTCGCTCGATGCCCTCATAAAACGAAGCCTCGAAGGGAAGGGCCACAGGCATTTGCTCCGTGAGCCCCTGGGGTAAGTGGCGGGCCACCCAAAGTTCGGCTGTTTCTGGCTGCTCATGGATCTCCTTGAGCATGAAGTGGCGAAATTCGCGCTTGTCCGCCACGTGATCAGTGCCGGTAAGCAGGGTTGGCATCCGCTGCTGACGCTCACCTTGCGCGTCGTAAAGCTCCACCCCCAGCGGCGATAGCAGGGCCACCTCGCCGTCTTCCATCGGAAGAATCGTGCGCGTAAAACCGGCCAAAGCTGGGGTATCACTGGCACAGAGAAATTCCCCCTCGCCCAAACCAATTAACAACGGTGCGGCTTTACGGGCCACCACCAAGGCGCCCGGGGTTTGGTCCCAGATCACAGCCAGGGCATAGGCCCCCTGCAACTGAGGCAATACCGCTTGCACCGCGTGAAGTAAAAGATCCCCACTGGGGCTTTTTTCAGCAGCCAGCCGTTTCTTCAGCTCTGCACCAATCAGGTGGGGGATCACCTCCGTGTCGGTTTCTGAGACGAACACCGCACCGTCCGTTTCAAGCGCCTCCCGCAGGTTGCGGTGGTTTTCGATGATGCCGTTCTGCACCACCGCCACGGAGCCATCCCCCGTGCAATGAGGATGGGCGTTGCGCTCTTCCGGTTTCCCATGGGTGGCCCAACGGGTATGGCCAATGCCGCACTGGCCAGAGGCACCTTGCTCCTCCACCCGAGCCGTGAGATTGACCAGTTTTCCCTTGGCCTTCAAACAGGTGAGCTGCCCTTCGGCATCCACCGTGGCGATGCCTGCGGAGTCGTAGCCCCGATATTCCAGCTGTCTTAATCCTTCGAGCAACTGGGGCGCAGCCTCGCGGGAGCCCACCAGAGCAACAATTCCGCACATATAAAAAAAGCCCGGCGATTGCCGGGCTGAGCTTATGTCTTCAAAACCAAAAAGTTAGTAAGCCAAGCCCATGGAGCGGGTTGTTTCATCGCCCAGGTAGACGCGAATGCTGAGGAAGTCTGTGGGGCAAGCGGTTTCACAGCGCTTACAACCCACACAGTCTTCTGTGCGAGGAGAAGATGCAATTTGGCCGGCTTTACAACCATCCCAAGGAACCATCTCGAGCACGTCGAGGGGACAAGCCCGAACGCACTGGGTACAACCAATGCAGGTGTCGTAGATCTTGACGGCGTGGGACATGTGCCCGGTGCGAACAAACACTTGTGCAAAACGTACCTGCCCCTCCTCCCCCAGAGACAGCAGCCGTCACGGTTGTTAACGACCAAGTCATTCAAGGTGGGGGAATCAGAGGGCTTACTCGTAGGATGCAGCGTCCCGTTGTCCCGTTGCTACGGCCATGTCCCAGGAAGCGATCCTTGAGAAAGTCCGATCGATCGTCGCGGAGCAGCTCAGCGTCGATGCCGGAGAAGTGAAACCGGAATCCAACTTTCAAAACGACCTGGGTGCTGACTCTCTCGACACCGTGGAGCTCGTGATGGCGTTGGAGGAAGCCTTCGATATTGAGATCCCCGACGAATCCGCTGAAGGCATCCTCACCGTTGGTGACGCCGTGAAGTACATCGAAGACAAGCAGGCCTGAGGATCGGCATGGTGGAGGGTCTCCATCGCGTCGTCATCACCGGTCTCGGCGCGGTTACACCGATAGGCAACACGGTTCAGGACTACTGGAACGGTTTGACCTCAGGACGCAACGGCGTCGATGGGATCACGCTGTTTGATGCGTCGAACCATGCCTGTCGCTTTGCAGCAGAGGTAAAAGCATTTAATCCCGCTGGCTTGATTGAGCCCAAGGAAGCCAAACGCTGGGATCGCTTCTGCAAATTTGGAGTCGTGGCATCCAAGCAAGCCATCGCCCACGCCGGCTTGGAGATCACGGATGCCAACGCGCACCGGATCGGCATGATCATTGGCTCGGGCGTGGGCGGCTTGCTCACGATGGAAACCCAAGCCCACGTCTTGGACGGCAAGGGGCCAGGACGGGTGAGCCCGTTCACGGTGCCGATGATGATTCCCAACATGGCTTCAGGCCTTGCGGCGATTGCGTTGGGCACCAAAGGTCCCAGCTCCGCGGTGGCCACGGCCTGTGCCGCCGGCTCGAACGCCATTGGCGACGCCTTCCGCCTGCTCCAGCTCGGCAAAGCGGATGCGATGGTTTGCGGCGGCGCGGAATCGGCGATTACCCCCCTGGGGGTGGCCGGATTCGCCAGTGCCAAAGCCCTGTCGTTCCGCAACGACGACCCCACCACCGCGAGCCGACCGTTCGACAAAGAGCGGGATGGCTTTGTGATTGGCGAAGGGGCCGGCATTTTGGTGCTGGAAACCCTCGAGCACGCCCAAGCCCGTGGCGCCAATGTTCTTGGCGAAGTGATCGGCTACGGGATGACCTGCGATGCACACCACATCACCTCTCCAACTCCCGGTGGCGTTGGTGGTGCTGAGGCGATGCGCCTCGCCCTTGAGGATGCGGGCATCAATGCAGACGCCGTGGACTACGTAAATGCCCACGGCACAAGCACCCCCGCCAACGACAAAAACGAAACCTCGGCGATCAAGAGCGCCCTGGGATCGCGTGCCCTGCAGATACCGGTGAGCTCGACGAAATCGATGACGGGCCACCTTCTGGGTGGATCCGGTGGTATCGAAGCCGTCGCTTGCGTGCTAGCTCTGCAACACGGAATCGTCCCACCGACGATCAATCACAGCAATCCAGATCCCGATTGTGATTTGGATGTCGTGCCCAACACGGCCCGAGATCAGACACTGGCAACAGTGTTGTCCAACTCCTTCGGGTTCGGCGGCCACAACGTCTGCCTTGCGTTCCGACGCGCCAGCTAAACGGGATTTCCCGTTGATGCATCAAACTCTCCCCAACTTTTCCCATTAACCCCATGGTCGCTGCGCCCGCATCCCTCGACAACCTCTGCATCAACAGCATTCGGATGCTGGCGGTCGATGCGATCAACAAGTCCAACAGCGGCCACCCCGGCCTGCCAATGGGCTGCGCACCCATGGGATATGCGTTGTGGGACAAATTCCTGAACCACAACCCGAAGAACCCCAAGTGGTTCAACCGCGACCGCTTCGTGCTGTCGGCTGGTCACGGCTGCATGTTGCTCTATGCGCTGCTGCACCTCACCGGCTACGACTCGGTGAGCATCGACGACATCAAGCAGTTCCGTCAGTGGGGATCGAAGACCCCTGGGCACCCCGAAACCTTTGAAACCCCAGGCGTTGAAGTGACGACCGGCCCCCTCGGTGCTGGTATCGCCAACGCTGTGGGCCTGGCAATCGCTGAATCACACCTTGCCGCCAAGTTCAACAAGCCCGGCGCCACCCTCGTCGACCACTACACCTATGTGGTGATGGGCGATGGTTGCAACCAGGAAGGCATTTCTTCAGAAGCCTGCTCCCTGGCGGGTCACCTGAAGCTGGGCAAGTTGATTGCCCTCTACGACGACAACCACATCACGATCGACGGCCGCACCGACGTGTCGTTCACCGAAGACGTGCTGAAGCGCTATGAGGCCTATGGCTGGCATGTGCAGCACGTGGCCGACGGCAACACCGACGTGGATGCCATCTCCAAAGCGATCGCAGCCGCTAAGGCCGTCACCGATAAGCCGTCGATCATCAAGGTGACCACCACAATCGGCTATGGCTCCCCCAACAAAGCCGACACCGCTGGTGTTCACGGTGCTGCTCTTGGCGCCGAGGAAGCCGAGCTCACCCGCAAACAGTTGGGCTGGAACTATGGTCCCTTCGAGATTCCTCAAGAGGCCTACGACCAGTTCCGTAGTGCGATCGAGCGTGGCGCCAGCAAGGAAGCCGAGTGGAATCAAACCCTAGCCGCCTACCGCACCAAATTCCCCACTGAAGCCGCCCAATTTGAGCGGATGCTGCGCGGTGAACTCCCCGAAGGTTGGGAGACGAGCCTGCCGACTTACACCCCAGACGACGGGGGCCTGGCCACCCGCAAACACTCGCAGATCTGCTTGGGTGCTTTGGGACCCAACATTCCCGAATTGATTGGTGGCTCCGCCGACCTAACCCACTCCAACTACACCGACATCAAGGGCGAAACCGGCTCCTACCAGCCTGAATCTCCTGAAAAGCGCTATCTGCACTTCGGTGTTCGCGAGCACGCAATGGCCGCAATTCTCAACGGCATCGCTTACCACGACAGTGGCTTGATCCCCTACGGCGGCACCTTCCTGGTGTTTGCCGACTACATGCGTGGCTCCATGCGCCTTTCGGCCCTGAGCATGCTGGGTGTGATCTACGTGCTCACCCACGACTCCATAGGTGTGGGAGAAGACGGCCCCACCCACCAACCGATCGAAACGATCCCTTCGCTACGGGCGATGCCAGGAATGTTGGTGTTCCGACCCGGCGACGGCAACGAAACCAGCGGTGCCTACAAGGTGGCGATTCAAAACCGCAACCGCCCAAGCTCCTTGTGCTTGAGCCGCCAGGGCATGGCCAATCAGGCCAACTCCTCCATCGACAAGGTGGCTCTGGGTGGCTACGTACTCGAAGACTGCGCTGGAACTCCAGATCTGATCCTGATCGGCACCGGCACCGAACTTGACCTCTGCGTGCAGGCCGCAAAGCAGCTCACCGCAGACGGCAAGAAAGTACGAGTGGTTTCCATGCCATGCGTAGAGCTATTCGATGAGCAGACCGACTCCTACAAGGAAGAGGTGCTTCCCAACGCCGTACGCAAGCGCATCGTGGTTGAAGCGGCTGAATCCTTCGGCTGGCACCGTTTCATTGGGCTCGATGGCGACAGTGTGACAATGAATCGCTTCGGTGCTTCTGCCCCTGGTGGAACATGCCTCAAGGAGTTTGGTTTTACGGCAGAAAATGTAATCAGTAAAGCGAAGAAACTACTAACCAAGTAGCGAACCAGAGGGGCATTGAGCACACAGGCAACAACGCCCCATGATCACAAAAAAATTACATATACAAAGGATAAAAAACCATGGCAGAGGGAACTAATCCAGCAAAAAATGAAAACCAAACAACAACTAATAGCAATCGAACCAAACAAGAAAATACATGAAGACAATTAAAATTAACTTCAAAAATAAATATAAAAAACAAAATCTATTAGAGAAGCCAATGGAAGGTAATTGGGTGAAAATAATAAGGATTAGTAAAAGTAGAATATTTGTTTTAAAAGACAAGAGAAGTGCCATTAAAGAAATATTCAATAAGAGCATAGATTTCGATAAATGCAATTAACTTGAATAGATGTT
This sequence comes from Synechococcus sp. BL107, assembly GCF_000153805.1. Classification (NCBI taxonomy): domain Bacteria; kingdom Bacillati; phylum Cyanobacteriota; class Cyanophyceae; order Synechococcales; family Synechococcaceae; genus Synechococcus; species Synechococcus sp. BL107. The sequence continues at coordinate 210,619 of NZ_DS022298.1, forward strand.
TAAGAAATTAGGCGAAATAAGCATTGACCAAGACACAAAGGTGATTGAAGCAATGCGCGTGATAGAGCACGGAGGAGCACAAATAGCATTAGTAATAGGGAGAAAGCAACAACTTTTGGGGACCCTGACAGACGGGGACATTAGGCGAGGAATTCTACACGGAAAAAAATTAGAATCGCCCGTGAAGGATCTTATGAATCGAAACTTTCAATCTGCAAAATACAGCACAACAGCAAATCGTCAGGAGATGATAAAAATGATGAAAAAAAACTTTTTAAGGCATCTGCCAGTAATAGACAAAAACGGAAATGTTGTAGAACTATTAATACTTGAAGAAATACTTAATCCACCAGAATATAAAAATCCAGTAGTAATTATGGCAGGGGGGAAAGGGACCCGATTAAGACCTAAAACAAAGAACTGTCCTAAACCAATGATACCTGTAGGAGATAAACCGATGCTAGAAATACAAATTGAAAAATGCATATCAAACGGATTTAAAAATTTTTATATGTCAGTAAATTACCTAAAAGAGCAAATCATAGATTACTTTGAAGATGGCTCTAAATGGGGAGTAAATATTGAATACCTGATAGAAGAAGAGCCTCTAGGGACCGCAGGTTCACTACAACTGCTACCTGAATCAATATCAAAACCTATAATCGTAATAAACGGGGACGTACTTACAAAACTTAAACCAAGCCAACTATTACAATTTCATAGCAGCCATAATGCTGAAGCGACGTTGTGTGTACGAGAACACGAGATTTCTATTCCGTTCGGGGTTATAGAAACAAGAGGACTTGAGCTGTCATCATTCGCAGAAAAACCAACATACCGATATTTGGTAAATGCGGGAATTTATGTAATTAATCCAAGACTGCTACAACTACTTTCCCCACAAACATATATAGATATGCCAGCATTCCTACAAAAAGCTCAGCAGTCAGAATATAGAGTCTTGACATGTCCAATACATGAATACTGGATAGATGTGGGGAACCCGGAATCACTTGAGGCTGCGATTAAGTCGTGGAAAACTAATTAAAAACTAAAACCCTGTAACATCAGAATTAAGAATCAACAAATTCAGAGTAATCTAACATCAAGCTGACCGAGGAGAAGGAATGCTAGTCTATGGTGACTAGGAAATTTTTATTTGAAAGATGGAAACATCATTGCAACGAGAGCAGAAATTGCATGAAAGCAGAAAGTCTATGTATGAGACAACAGAAATATATCGAAGAACGTATATAAATGAAGAAACAGGACTAATAAAAAGTGAGCTTATAGAAAATCGTGACTGTCCATGCTGTGGGAAAGATATGAAATCAATTCTCTTTACAAAAAATGGCGGCAGATATGTTAAGTGCAATAATTGTGGAATGATCTACTTAGATCCTGTTTTTAAAGATAATAAGCTAGTGGACTATTACAAAAAGAATAATACTGAACAGTCAAGTGCACATGAGAATGAATACGAGTTCTACAAAAACATATATAGCCAAGGGCTTGTTGAAATAATTAAACACTGCAAGAATGGAAAATTGCTAGATGTAGGATGCTCAAGTGGTTTGTTCCTAGATTTGTGTAGAGAAAAAGGTTATAAGACATACGGAATAGAACTCAATGAGTCCGAACTAAATATAACAAGGCATAAAGAACACAAGGCATGGGGAAAACCAATACAGCAGCTAGAACTTGATGAGCAATTTGATGTCATATCAATGTGGGATGTATTTGAACATATTAAAGACGGAAATCAATACCTGGAATACTTAAATAAATTACTAAAACCAGAAGGAATTATATTCCTACAAATACCAAGTTCTAACTCATTAGCGGCACGTATTCTTAGAGAAAAATGCAACATGTTTGATGGTATTGAACACGTCAACCTATATGGGACATCAACAATCAAAAGAGTGGCAAAAAATGCAGGGTTTACAATAGTATCAATGATTTCAGTGATAGATGAACTTGGTCCAATTGGGAACTATTTATCTTACGAGGATCCTTATCAAGGTAAATTCCAAGAAGGGGAATTAGGAGAGATACTTAGTAAGCAAGCTGTACTTGACCAACTACTTGGATACAAGCTACAAATAATATTGAAACCAGAACAAAACAGAGAGAAAAAATCGTAAAATAAGATATCGAATGAAAAGAAAACAAGGGTTTGAGGGTAAAATAAAAAGAAAAAATGAATTCAAACAAAAGTGTTCAAGAATTAATGGATATCACTGGATGTGTGAGTTTAGTAACTGGGGCTGGGGGGCACATTGGAAAAGCCATCTCCACTGCATTGGCAGAAATTGGTTCCGACATTATATTACTGGATCGACAAGAAGTAGATTTAGAAGAAATCAGAGAGGATATTTGTAGAAATTTTAAAGTTGATGTTAAGACAATTAAGTGTAATCTTGAGTCAGACAAGGAAATAGTGAAGGTTCCACATTGGATAAAAGAGAATATTGGCAAACTTGATATATTGATAAACAACGCAGCATTTGTTGGAGAGAGAAACCTAGAGGGATGGTCAACAGAATTTAGTAAACAAAGTATTGCAACATGGAGAAGAGCGATAGAAGTAAATATGACCGCAGCATTTGCTTTAACTCAAGGGTGCCACCAACTACTGCGGGAGTCAGATCATGCCTCGATTATAAATATCGGGTCAATATATGGGCTATATGGTCCAGATCTATCACTCTACAAAGGTACGGACATGAATAATCCGGCGGCGTATGCTGCAAGCAAAGGTGGATTGATACAACTGAGCCGTTGGCTCGCAACAGTATTAGCACCAAATATTAGAGTAAATTCAATATCACCAGGTGGCGTAATAAGGAATCAGCCAAAACAGTTCGTTGACAAATATATAGCGAAAACACCTCTAGGACGTATGGGAAGAGAAGAGGACTTCAAAGGCGCTGTTGCATACCTGGCTACGGATTTGTCTGCATGGGTCACTGGACAAAACATAATTGTAGATGGAGGATGGGGGGTGTGGTGAAGTAACATTGACCACAATAGAGACCTTAGAGATGAAAGAGTTCTGGTGTCGTAACTGCCTAAATATGTCGACTCGGCCACGGATCAGTTTTGACCAACGTGGATGGTGTAACGCTTGTCAGTGGATGGAAGAGAAAGAAAAAAAGGATTGGAACAAACGGCAACAGGAACTAATAAAGTTACTAAATCGATACAGATCTAAGGATGGAAACTTCGACTGTCTAGTACCGGTAAGTGGTGGTAAAGATGGAAGCTATGTTGCATATCAATTAAAACATGTATATGGGATGAATCCTTTAACAGTGACAATCAAACCAGCTCTATCACTAGAATTAGGAGATGAAAATTTAAGTAGGTTCATAAATTCCGGGTACAACCATATTCATATTTCGCCTGATGCAGAAATAATGAGAAAATTTAATCGATATGGGTTTATTGAAAAAGGGTTTCCTTACTATGGGTGGCTGACAGCAATATTAACATGCATAGTAAGAACATCGATCAATTACAAAATACCATTGATTTTTTATGGTGAAGATGGGGAGGTTGAGTATGGTGGATCAACAGAAACAAAGGATAAGGCATTATTCGACATCAAATATATGAAAAAGATATATCTTGAGGGTGGATATGAAAAAATATTCGCATTGCTTGAAGACGTAAATGCTGCAGAATTATATTTTTGGAAGTTTCCAAAAGATGAAGAACTATACAATCAAGAAATCTATCTGACACACTGGTCATATTTTGAATCTTGGGATCCTTATCGGAATTATCTCGTCGCAAAAGAGCATTGCGGCCTTCAAGAAAAGGAGGAAGGGAATTCAGGAACATTTACTAATTTCGCACAAAATGATCAAGCACTATACGCACTTCACACATACATGATGTACATAAAATTTGGATTTGGTAGAGCTACTCAAGATGCCGGAATAGAAATCAGAAGAGGTGCAATGACACGAGACCAAGCGAAAAATTTGGTAAAGATGTACGATGGTCGTTATCCAGAAGAATTCATACCGATGTATTTAGAGTATTACGATATGAAAATAAAAGAATTTGAATCAGTGATAGATCAATGGGCTAATAAGGACTTATTTAGAAAAGAAAACGGTAGTTGGGTGCCAAATTTCGAGATAAATTAAAATGAAAAAAAAAGTGGGTGTAATTGATTACGGTGCCGGAAATTTACGATCAGTCGTACAAGCACTTAATTATATCGGATCAAATGGAAAGATAGTAGCAGGATTAGAGGATATTGAAGATTTTAGCCATCTAATTCTCCCAGGTGTCGGTTCATTTAAAACCGCAATGCAATCACTACAAAAAAGTGGCTTAGATCAGGAAATACGCAATAAAGTAAATTCAGGGACACCAATTTTGGGAATTTGCCTAGGAATGCAATTGCTTGCAAACCGTAGCAGCGAGAATGGGGAAACAGAAGGCCTAAAATTAATTGATGGTGATGTAGATCAATTTGGAGACGATCTAAAAATAATGGGTTTGAAAATACCAAATGTTGGCTTTACAACAGTTGAAACAAATAAAAAAACACGTTTATTTACAGGACTAGGAACATCTATAGACTTTTATTTCACACATAGTTATCGACTACAATGCAAGTACAAAAAGACAATAGCTGCTAAATCATGGCATGGGGAACATTTTGTAGCAGCGGTAGAGGATGGTCAAATAGCAGGTACACAATTTCATCCTGAGAAGAGCCAAGCGAATGGGCTGCGCTTAATAGCAAATTTCTTGGAAAAATTCTAATGGCCAAGAAAAGATTAATCTTTACTTTACTCTACCAAAAGGGAGGGTTTTATTTAAGCAGGAACTTTCGATTACAAAAAATCGGCAATTTAAGTTGGCTAAAAATTAACTATAACTTTTATTCAGTTGCATGCGCAATAGACGAATTAGTGATATTGGATGTAAGTCGTGAAAAACCTGACAGACAAGAGTTTTGTGAAGTAGTAAATGAAGTTTGCCAGAACTGCTTTATGCCATTAGCACTTGGAGGACATATCAATAGTTTAGATGACGCAAAAATGTTAATTTATAATGGTGCAGATAAACTAATTATAAATACGGCGCTTCATGAGAATCCAAATTTGGTAAGGGAATTAATCGCAATTTACGGAAGTCAGTGCATTATTGGATCAGTTGATTACAAAATAGAAGAAGGATCATTTATTGTATATACAAATCAGGGGAAAAAGCGTCTGGATCGACCGTTAAATGAGCACATTGAACGGCTTGGGGAAATGGGTGTAGGCGAGCTATATTTAAATTCAATTGACAGAGATGGGACTGGCCAAGGATATGTAAGCGAAGTACTTAAACAACTTGATTCGGCAAGTCATTTACCAATAATACAAGCTGGCGGAGCAGGGAATAAACATCATCTTCAAGAAAGTCTGGAATGCAGAGGCGTAGATGCTGTAGCAACCGCAAATCTTCTAAATTTCGTAGGGGACGGACTACCAAAAGCAAGGGAATTCCTAATAAACAAAGGGATTTCAATGGCGATATGGTGAAAAACATGCAGAGAAGCCTAAGGTTTAGAATGTAGAAATCACAAGTAACCTTGAAAAATCGATCGAGAAATCACTTGGTGCTCTATTAAACAAATGAGAATTGGTATAGCGGGAACAGGATCAATTGGAAGAAGACATCTTGCAAACCTAGAAAAACTGTGTCCAGGCATCAAAATTGTCGTACTGAGAAATGGGATTACAAGTGATACATATATTGAATCAATTGATGCAGATAAAGTTACTAGCTTAAAAATTGCTGAAGACGAAAAACTTGATGCAATTATAATTGCAAACCAATCAGCTAAACATGCAAATTTAATCATAGAAGGGTTAAAAGCCGGATTACATATGTATATTGAGAAACCAGTAGTGACGGATAGAGAACAAATGAATCAGGTTAATGTACAACTCGCAAGGAGTGGAATTAACTTTTACACTCAAGTAGGTTGCAACTTAAGATTTTTACCATCACTGATAAAATTAAAGGAGTTGTCTGAAAACGGATGTATTGGAAAAGTTATGCGGGCCTCTTTTGATGCGGGGCAATGGTTGCCAGATTGGAGGCCGGGAACAGACCACCGGAAAAGCTACAGCGCAAAGCCCGAAATGGGTGGTGGAGTACTGCTAGATTTAATTCATGAGATTGATATGGCACGATGGATACTAGGCGACCTAACAGCAGAAGCGTGCAATGTAATACAGGCCCCATGCCTAGAAATACAAACAGAAGCGGCAGCAACTGCTCTATTAAAATCTCATGACGGATGTCTCGTACAAATTGGAATTGATTACATAGCTAGACGTCCTATACGAAGATATCAATTAATAGGAGAAAAAGGAACACTAATCTGGGATTTAAGAAGGAAGACACTCGTTTTAGAAACAAAACATGAAGTAAAGGTAATTATGAGTGGAAGTAAAAGCTTTGATATACAAGAAACATACTTATTAGCTATGACTAATTTTTTAGAGGGGATCCAGGGCAATACAATGCAGACACAAACATTGCAAGATGGACTGAATAGTGCGAAAATTGTATTAGATCTAAAGGACAAGATATAACTGATCAACTTACCATATCCACTATTTGTGCCCGTGGTGGATCAAAAGGAGTGCCAGGGAAAAATATAAGGATGTTGAACGGTAAGCCACTAATCGTACACAGCATTGAACAGGCAATTGCTCACCCAGGGATAGATCGAGTTTTTGTCTCAACTGATTCGAAAGAAATAGCCGAAATCGCTAAAAGTGCAGGTGCAGAAGTGCCCTTTATACGACCAAGAGAACTTGCAAACGACACCTCCGCAAAAATACCGGTAATTGAGCACCTAGTGGATTGGGTTGAGCAGAATATTGGGTCAATTTCTAAAATTGTTGATCTTGATCCAACATCACCACTGAGAATTAAGGAGGATATAGATGCATGCATTAATCTTCTAGATAACGATACAGATGCGGTTGTTACTGGTTACAAATCAGACAAGAATCCTTATTTTAATATGGTTGAAGAGGATAACAATGGTATAGTACGGCTATCAAAAAAGATTCAAAGGGGCGTAACATCACGACAAGAAGCGCCAATAGTGTACGCAATGAATGCATCTATCTATTGTTGGCACTACAAAACACTTAAGAAAGGACTTTGGCATGGTCGAACAAAAATACATGTAATGCCAAGAGAGAGATCAGTAGATATAGATGATTTGATTGACTTTCAAATAGTAGAAGCATTAATGATTAAAAAAATAAAGAATTTGAACAGGGAGAAATGAGAAGTATTAGCTAAACAGAGAGAGAGAATAGACATCGATAGATATGGTAATATACTGAAAAAGATTATGGCCCTCTTTCTACCAATACATATATGGGATAGAGAGATAGATAGCCGAATTTTACTAGCAGTAGCGGCTAGTTCAGAAGGTATAACATCAGTAATAGGTCACGAATATAATCTCTCCGAAATATACAAATATCACAAATATTCAACACTATTCAGGCATGGACGACCGAGAAATAACTACCGTATAAAGTGGAACCATGACATTATAAGTAAAGGTGGAATTACGACAATAGTAGATGAAGAAGGCAGCAATGACTTGGAATTTCATGTTCACAACTCAAAAAGATCATATCTTCCAGGCGTTGACAGATTAAGTACAAAATTATGCTCAAAAATCCTAACCTGGTGCACAGCTCAAGAAAAATTAATAAAAGAAAATACACCAACGGACTGTATTAAGGAAATGAGTAATAAATTATCGTGCAAATTAAATACACGCCTGGAAATATTATTGCCAATGAACCAGAATTATTATTCAAGACGGAGCAATATAATTTCGGAATTTTTCGGAAAATTTGTTTTAATATCAGACAACTTCGGAGTAAAAGGATTTGGAGATTTTGATAACAACGACAGTAGTGGATTCTTAGGAAATGATATAGACAATAACAGGGTGGCAGAATTACAAGAGCAATATCAAGAGACAAAAAAAAGGAGTGAAATATTTGGTTCAATAATAAGAAAGGTAATAAAAATGAATCCAGATATATTATTTGTTTTTAGACCTCATCCAGTTGGAAGTACAATCGCTTGGTCAAAACAAATAGGAGAACACAGAAACTTATATATAATTTACAAGGAAACAGTAGATCCTTGGATACATGCATCGAGAATAATGATACATGCAGGGTGCACAACAGGATTGCAAGGTATTCTATTAAATGCAAATGTACTAGATATCAGTCATATGATCGATCCAGAAAATAAAGCAATGGCTATTTCGTCTAAGATTTCAAATATTGTGCACAATCTAGATGAATTAAATCAAAAGATAAGGGACGCATATTATAAAACAAAAAAAATGAACAACAAAGAAAGAGAAGAAGATCAAATCAAAATAATTGAAAATCAAAATAAATCAAATCAAAGCCTCATGAAGAATTACCAAGAAGTATTTAATAGTGTTGTGCAAAGTACAAATTCATCAATCAAAGGTATAAATCAATGCATACATCCATCACTTCATCTAAGCGAAGAATCGTCTATAATAGATATAATTAATGACACCAAAAAATTAGACAAGATAATAAGAAAAGAAAAGAGTATCAACGAAGAGGCAAATTATATTCTAAATACTCTTAAAAATACAAGCAATAGACAACTATCGAAGGGAAAAATTCAAAGCTTTGACAGTCAAGAAATATTAAAAAGGGTAAGCGACGCAACAAAAGTATTGCAGTGCAAGACTCCGCAAAGCGTGTATCTCAAATCACATAATGTACTCATAGTTGGGGGAGCAACATGACAAGATGAGCAGAGAAATTAAGATTGAAATGATCAACTAAGAACAATGACTATTTTAATAAATTGACAATTAAAGCATATAATATTTAAATTGGTCAAACGGAAATAGTGTAAATAAAACCAAGATCAAGAAAAACGAAGTAATATGGAGAGAACAATTATGGATAAAATGAAAGCCCCAAACATTCTGATTGCAGTTCCTCACAATTCGGGAACTACGTTCCTTTCAGGGTTATTGGGTAATTACTTTAAGCCAGACGTGCCATATTTCCATGCAGCAGATGGATATGATGGCTCGGATCATGTTCTGTCCATGCAACGATTGACAGAAATAAGAGCAAGAGAGTTAAGCTATATAGCCCCAATGCATACACGATCATCTCCATACGTAGAAGCAATGATAAAAGAATACAATATTAAAACAATTACAATGACAAGAAATATTTACGATTGCATCGTAAGCTTAAAAGATAGAATACGAAGATATAAGCACAAAACAAAGGCATCAAGCGCATTAGTATTTACTCAAACACTACCAATACATGCAGAAATGTCTGAAGTGCAATTGGAAGCATATCTGATCAAATATGCAGTCCCTTGGTACTTTTCCTTTTATGCGTCATGGCAAAGATCACAAATTTCGCTATTAAATATAACGTATGAAGCATTAGTAGGAAATACTGCTGAAACACTTCAGCTGGTAATAGAAAAACTTGGCTATAAACCAGTGAGAGATAAAATTAATATTGCAATTAATGAGACAAAGAAAATGAACACTAGGCTTAATGTGGGTAAAATTGGAAGAGGAAAAGATCTGAGCATTGCATATCGAAAAGAAATTGCTGAGCTAATGAGCATGTATCCTGGTATTGACTTTTCTCCATTTCTGAACGATGGGAGCTTTTAAGCTGATTGTGACAGTTGGCCCTAGCTCGATCAGCAAAAGTATTTTAATTGGATTAGATAAAGCAGGTGCTGACTGCTTTAGAATTAACTTATCTCACTCGAATGAAGAAGAATATTACTCATATTTTCAGGCTCTTTCTAATGCAGGTATAAGACCCTGTATAGATACTCAAGGGGCACAAGGGAGGATTATAGAGGTGTATGGCAACAAGAATTTAAAAGAGGGAGAGAGCGTTGATTTTCTATTTGGAAGCCATCAGCGCAATATGCGAAAAGTTGATGACAGTAATGAGGTATTAGTACTTAATCATAAGGAGATTATAGAACAAGTTAGTATTGACGATATACTCAGAATAGATTTTTCTGGGCTTATCATTAAAATAAAGACGATAGATCGTGAAAATAAGTCATTCAAAGGCGTGGTAATAGCAGGAGGAACATGTGAAAAGAATCGAGCTTTTGATATCGCAAACAAGCCGTTGATTCTTAAACCGCACACAGAGTTTGATATATGGGCAATTAAGGAGTCGACGAAACATAGCTGTCCAGCTATTTTTCACTCATTTGCAGAAAGTGCCGAGGATATTAAAACAACCAGATCACTTTGTAAAGGTCAGTCAAAAGTCATAGCAAAAATTGAGAGTAGACGAGGACTTGAATCAATTAAGGAGATTGCGACTGCATCAGATGGGATTTTGATTGATAGAGGAGACTTATCACGTGAGATATCAATTTCGATGGTTCCAGTAGCAGTTAATCTAGCTACTAAGCTGTGTGTCGAAATAGAAAAACCAATTTATGTAGCAACAAATGTTTTAGACTCACTTATGTCAAATTCTCTACCTTCACGAGCAGAAATATCTGACATCCATAATATGTTGACAATGGGAGTGACTGGGATGGTTTTAGCTGCCGAGGTTGCTATTGGTGCAAGGCCAATAGAAAGCGTACAGGTTGTTAATCACATAAGAAAAATTGTTGAAGCACAAAAGCTTGGGATACTTGGAATATTTAATAGCAATGATCTGAAAACGGAATTAAAGGGAGATTTGGCACATTGGCTATAAAAGACAGAAATAGAAAGTGAATTTCATAATGTGTTAGAATAAACAAAATCTATAGAGATGCTTGTAAGAAATTTGTAAGTAGCCACACCGTAAATACTCTGAAAATATCCTTGCCATAGAGTAGGATGCGTATTGTTTACGTTTCCGCTGTGAACGAAAAGTGCAGGGTGAGTGGAAAAAGGCTTATTGAAGTAATTGACTTTGGTGAACAGCCCCTAGGTAATGGCTTTTTAAAGCAAGAGCAGTTCGGCGAAGAATACTTCTTTAACATGAGAGTTGGATTTTGTGAGGAATCAGGATTACTGCAACTCTTTGATCAGCCCAGCCCTGAAGCCATGTTTCATGAAGAATATGCGTTCTTCTCGAGCACTTCTACCGAAATGTCAAAGCACTTTAAATCATGGGCAAAATCAGTAGCGACATCATCCGATACAAAAAATCCACTAGTTATTGAAATTGGTTGCAACGATGGAATTTTCCTTGAAAATTTTGTAAATACCAATATCAGAACAATAGGTATCGAGCCGTCAGAGAATGTAGCCAATATCGCAAAGAGCAAAGGTGTAATGGTAGAAAATTCATTTATGAATATTCCTTTAGCAGAAGCCTTGTTAAGTGAACATGGATCTGCCGATTATATAACTGCTGCAAATGTAATTTGTCACATACCCAATATTTTAGAACTTGCAAAATGCATTGACATTCTATTGAGTGATAACGGTAAATTTATTTTTGAAGAGCCATATTTGGGTGACATAATTCAAAAATGCGCATACGATCAGATTTATGACGAACATGTTTTTCTATTTTCATGCATTTCTGTCAAAAATTTATTCAATAAGCTTGATCTTGAATTAATAGATGCGCAGCCTCAAGTTACACATGGCGGATCAATGCGATACACAATTGGTCGGAAGGGATTCAATGATGTTAGCGATAATGCAAAAAAAATTCTAGAAAATGAGTATTCAATGGGACTTAATAAAATAGAAAGCATGCTAAGATTAAGTGAAAATATTAAACAATCAAAGAATAAGCTGGTCGAGATATTAGAAAACTTGAAATCGGGAGGAAGTCAAGTGTGTGGATATGCAGCCACTTCAAAAAGTACAACAATCCTCAATTACTGTAACATTGGTCCGGATTTAATTCAATGCATATACGATACGACTCCACTTAAGCAAGGAAAGTTCTCTCCTGGGATGCATATACCGATAACAGATTGGAAAGAATTTAATCTTAACATGCCTGACTACACATTCTTATTTGCTTGGAATCATTTAAAGGAAATCATGGCCAAAGAAAGGGCTTATACATCTCAAGGAAGAAAATGGATTACACATATACCAACAGTACAGATATCATGAAAATACTTTGTTCAGACCCAAAGCAGCAGTATCGCGAATATAAAGAAAAAATCAGTGCTGTCATAGATAATGTCCTAGAAAAAGGAATTTATATTAATGGTTTAGAGCTTCATGCCTTCGAAAAAGAGTTTGGCGAATTTAATGGTTCAGATTATTGCTTAGGAGTATCTAGCGGTACTAGTGCCATAGAAATAGTACTTAGAGCTCTCAAGCTTAATGATCAAGATGAAGTAATTACTGTTTCTCATACAGCAATTCCTACGATTGCCGCAATTAAGCTTGCTAATTTAGAGCCAAAATTAATTGATATCACTTCAACATTTACAATGTGTCCGGACGAATTAAGAAAAGCTATTAATTCTAGAACTAAAGCTGTAATTGTAGTTCATTTATATGGTCAACCTGCCAATATGGATGAAATTGTTGATATTTGTGAACAATCATCTTTGCATCTTATTGAAGATTGTTCACAAGCTCACGGTGCCAAGTGGAAGAATCAAAATGTGGGTACTTTTGGTATAGCTGGATGCTTTAGTTGTTACCCAACTAAAAACTTAGGTGCCATAGGTGATGCTGGAATTGTAACTACAAATGATAAAGATTTGCACAATGAATTGATGCTAATCAGAGAGTACGGATGGAATGACAATAGAGAGAGCATAATTAATGGTGGGAACTATCGACTTGATGAAATACAGGCAGCAATTTTAAGGGTAAAATTAAAATCGTTAGAAGAAATGAATCTAAAAAGAAGATTGATTGCCAACACTTATTCCGAACAACTTCCGAGTTTCTGCGAAAGACCACTTATAAATACGAACGCTTTTCACGTTTTTCATCTGTATGTGGTCAAAGTGCCGGAACGCGAGAAAATAATTAAATATCTTAATAAAAATAATATTTACCCTGGCATTCACTACCAAAAACCTACTCATTTACATTCTGCATTTAAAAATATTGAAACCCTTAATATGACAAAGACTGAAGAAATTAAAGACCAAATATTGTCCCTCCCTATCTATCCTGAACTTGAAATAGAGAAAGTCAACTATATATGCGAAAAGCTTAATGCATTCTCTTCAAAACTATTATGAAAACAAAAACTATCCTCGTCACAGGAGCCTTAGGGCACATAGGATCTAAATTAATAAGAAGTTTTGATAATTCAATCGATAATCTCAAAATCATCTTACTGGATAATTTAAAAACATGCCGATATCCAAGCCTCTTTAATCTAAATCCAAATATTTGCTTCAACTATATTGAAAGCGATGTAAGGGATGATTTACTTTCAATCATTCCAGAAGAAGTGGATTATGTAGTCCATCTTGCTGCCCTGACAGAGCCAGCTTTAAGTGCTAAAAATCCAGATCAATTTATAGAGCACAATTTAGATTGCACAAATCATATAATTAACTTTTGTCTTGAAAAAAAAGCAAAATTAATCGCAATATCTTCTACCAGTATTTACTGTAAGTCAGGAGTAGATCTTGAGGAATCAGACATTTTAAATACTGATTCAGGGCAGTCACCGTATGCAAAGTGTAAATTAATGGAGGAACTACTAATCACAGAAAAGAGGAATACAAGTGATTTAAAAGCAACTATACTAAGATTTGGAACCATTTTTGGGCCCTCAGAAGGTATGAGATTTCATACTGCTGTTAACAAATTCTGTTGGGAATCAAGCTTTGGACAACCACTGTCTATATGGAAAACAGCATTGCATCAGCAGAGGCCCTACCTGGATTTGGATGATGCTGTCAGGGCTATTCAATTTTCTCTAGATCGAAATAGTGAGCTAGATAAAACTTTTAATGTTGTTACGGGTAACTACACAGTCAGCGATATAGTTTCTTGTATAAGAAAATATAGGCCGCAAACAAAAATCAATCTTACTTCTAGCACAATCATGAATGATTTGTCATATACTCTAAGCACGCGAAGGATAAGAGGAATTGGATTTAAATTTGCTGGTTCATTAGATCATTCAGTAAAAAGCACACTTGACCTTCTAGCATCTGTATCAACATGAGAACAGTTAACTTTTTCATTCCACACTATAAAGATCACAACAGACTTTTATTTCAGCTTAAACTCTGCGAATCTGTATATAAGTTTAGACGGCGTTATATTATCTATGATTCAACGCCAGAACCGATCGCTCATGACTTGGTACGTCACCAACTTAAGAATGCAGATCTTATTTTTAAACATTGCAAATATGATCTCAATGAAAATACCTATAACTATGTAATAAGAGATTTTATGTTGTCGAAAGATTCAGATGATGGAGCTTTTATTCTTCCACATGATGAATTGTTGCTATTAAACTATGATCATTTTAATGAATTACCCGAGTCTATTCCCTTTTCATGTGGAAAACAAATTTCATTTTGTCCAGAAACAAAAAAAGTTGCCGAATTTCGCCTTGCTTACTCTAGTGGATTATTTTCCGCCCAAGATTACAAGCCAAATTATTATGTGCCCCAATATCACTCGACTTACTTTCCTGGGCTATTAATTAAGCCTTTAGGAATATTTTTTAAAGATTTTATGGAGATTTGGGGGAGTAAAAATGCTGCGTTCGTAGGGTTTGTTCAGTTCTCAATATTGAGGCAGCTTAATATGTTTTATTCAGAAGAAAGTGTATATTTACAGGAAAAGTTGATGAAAAGAAAAACCTCGGGTCAATTCACGCATCCATCAATATTTATCAAGTCTCTTAGCATCAGTGAACGGGAAAGACTTTTTCAAATGGTAGTAAAACTATTTGATAAAATTCTAATACTTTCAAGCCGTCATCAAAAGAAAGAGCTAGAAAATCTTTTTGACACCAATTATCTGCAAAAATCTTTTCTAATGTCCGAGAATGACAGGCATCAGTATTTATTCAGAATAAATAATAATCAAAAGCATCTAATTAACTTCGAAAGGATCGATATTTTTAGTGGGTATCATTCTATTAATGAGGCAATATCTCCAGAGTTTATTGATTTCTTTTTTGACGGAGGTAGTTGCTTGAGTAGTCCTTATATTCTCTCAAGTTTACTCAGTATGATTAATTCGTATTAGAATAAAGTTAAGTTAATCATGTCCACATCGCACACATCACGAGCGTCCAATTAAGGTTTGGATTAGCTAGCTTAAAAAAGTGGAGCATCGGATGCTAAGATTTAACATTGCTTTTTAAGTATAATGATTAATGGTTGGGGAAATATAAATGTCCTCGTCACAGGTGGGTTCGGTTTTATCGGCAGTAATCTTGTCCGTGCTCTTCATCAGCTAACTGCAAATATTACTGTTATGGACAATCTAGACAAGAGATCTGGGGGAAATCTTTATAATTTAGACGACATAAAATGCGACTTAAAAATAACTCATTCAAGCATCCTGAATTTTGACTTGTTAAGTGATTTTATTGCTAAAAATGATATCGTAATTAATTGTGCTGGATCAACATCACATTCAAGGTCAATGGATGAACCTTATTTTGATCTCGATACTAATTTAAAAGGTACTCTGAATATTCTTGAAGCGATTAGAAGATTTAATCCTAAATGTCGTTTAATACACTTTGGTACAACTACACAGTTTGGAAGATTAAAAAACATTCCTGCTAATGAGATGCATCCTGAATTTCCAACTGATATATATTCAGCAGATAAATCTTTGTCAGAGAAGCATGTTTTAATATACTGTAAGGCTTTTAATATTCAAGGAACAGTACTTCGCATAAGTAATACCTATGGGCCATATGCCTCAATCCACAGTCCTGAATTTACATTTAATAATTATTTTCTTGGTCAAGCACTTCAGGGTAAAACAATAAATATTTATGGCGATGGCATGCAAAAAAGAAATTTGTTATATGTCAATGATTTAATCGATGCTGTGATCAAATGTGTTGCTTCAAAGGAAAGTATTGGAGAAACATTACTAGTCACCTCTGATTCACATTATAGCATCGGAGAGATTTGCTCAATTATTGTTAATCAATGTGGTTCAGGCAGTATTAAATATATAGATTGGCCAGCGCACAAGCAAGTTACAGAGGTTGGTGATCAAATCTTTAATAATAATAAGGCACGTAATTTATTAAAATGGTCTTCATCAACCAAGTTGGTGCATGGACTGACAGATACTATTAATTTTTACCGGAAAAATCAAATTCACTATATATAATATATAGCATCCATTTATTTCATTCAATCTAAAAACATGAATCATTCGATTAAAATGTGTGGACCATCAATCACTCAACACGAAAAAAATATAATTCTAAAAATGATGGATGATGGATGGGATAGTTATCAATATGTCGAAGAATTCGAAGAAAGGTTCGCAAAATGGCATGATCGAAGGTTTTGTCTTATGACACCATGTTGTACACATGCTATACATTTAGGCTTAATAGCTCTTGGAATTAATATTGGAGATGAAGTGATTGTTCCCGAGACTACCTGGACTGGTAGTGTTGCTCCAATTACTTATACAGGAGCAAGACCAGTTTTTTGTGACGTAGAAAAAGACAATTGGTGTCTGAGTTCAGATACTATAAATACCCAAATCACAAGCAAGACTAAGGCAGTAATTGCAGTCGATATTTATGGCTTTATGCCTGATTATATGAAACTAGAAAAGCTTTGTGCAGAGAATAATATAGTAATAATCGAAGATGCTGCAGAAGCATTAGGTTCTTCTCTAAGGGGTATAAGGGCGGGAAAATTTGGTTTATTTAGTGTTCATAGTTTTCATAGAACAAAAACTATTACAACAGGTGAGGGTGGAGCACTGCTCACTGATGACGAAAATTTTTATAAACGATGTAAATTTTTAAGGGATCATGGTCGAAGTGCAGAACAACCTTATCTTATATTAGAAGCAACTACAAAATATATGCCATCAAATTTAATGGGTGCTATGGCATGCGCACAACTTGATAGGATTAACGAACTGATTTCCATTAAGCAAGCAATTAGAGATAGATATTTATCTAATTTTGAGGGTCAAGATTTTGACTTTACGTTGACTTCTGATAATACAAATTTTGTCAATGGATGTTGGGCAACAACATTAGTCATCGAGAATGAAGCTTTTAATTCAAGTTCTACAATTAAAAATCTTGCTTTTAAAGGAATTCCCCTAAGACCATTTTTTAGACCACTATCCTCAATGCCAGCATATACAAATTATAAAAATAAATCAAATAATAGCAACTCAGATTGGCTGTTCAAGAAAGGAATTACTTTACCCTCTCACTATGAGTTGGATAATAATACTATAGATTATATTAGCGATCATCTATTGAAAGAAATTGTAAGTTAAATATAGCATAGCTCTATAAGCTATAGTACATGAACATCAATTTAAATCAGAATGAGTCTTTCTGTTTGCTGCTTTTCCTCCACAGGTTTAGAATTATTAAATACTTTAGTCCGCCAAAATGCCAAAATTGCTACTATTTTTACATCTTCGGCAGATTCTGAAGAGATTATATCTGAAATTAAAAAAATTTCTGAATCTATTCAAGCTAATTTTATATATTTAGATGCTAATTACGAGCCGTCCAAGCAAGTTTTAGCTAATTGCTGCGAAAAAAATATTGATATCTTGTTACTCCTATGGTGGCCACACATTCTGAAAAATAAAGTAATTGATGAATTTGAATATATCGTTAATTTACATCCTTCTTTATTGCCTTTTGGTCGGGGCAAGTATGGTTACTTTTGGAGCCTTATCCATAATGAGCCGTTCGGCGCAACTCTTCATCTTGTAGATGAAGGAATAGATAGTGGAAAAATTTTAGCTCAAAAGCATGTTGCTAAAACATCAATTTTGACTGGAGAGCAGTTATATTTAAAGGGAGTTATAGCCTGTAAATCACTATTCGAAGAAGAAATCATGAATATAGTTAATAACCTTGAAATTAATATTTTGCCAAAGAACGAGTTAGATACAGCCATCAAAGGGAGCTATCATTCCAAAAAATCATATCTTGAATTTTGCTCACAAATGAATAATAAAAAACACACAATATACGAGGCTATTACATATTTGAAGGCTCGAACTTTTGAATCTGGTCACTCTTTCAAATTCACTGAAGATGGAAAAACATATGAATGTCACCTAAGTCTTCGCGAGTTAGCAAATTGATTATTCGTTCTTAAGTAAATAACCTTCTTTTTGATTAGACAGAAGAAGTCTGTTTCTAATATTTTTATCTATAGTGAAACCAAAAGATTCATGATGATGATTTAAAAATTCAATCATTGCTGTTTTTGGATTATTTCCGACTCCCCAAGGTCTTGGTCGATGTGATTGTTCTGGTATATCTTCTACTACAGTATCGCCACAGATTAGATAATTTCCTTTTGAGACATACTTAGAATACTTTTTTAGCTCCTGTAATACATGCTCATGCGAATGATCAGAATCTAAATGTACTGATATATTGGATGCGTCTCCTACTATGCTATCAATACGTTTAATAGTCTCTGCGTCCAAACTCGATCCTTTTATCAATGTAATCCGTTTTGACAGATTTTCAAAACTATTTATTCTTTCAATTAAATCCTCTGGGATATATATATCAATTCCAATTATGTGACCAAAATTTAATGCCTCCATTATTGTTGCATACATAAGTAGTGAGCCGGACCAAGCAGTACCTACTTCAATAAAGAAGTCAGGCTTAGTTCTAAAAAGGATATCCTGCATGACTAACATATCTTCTGCTGTCTGCAGTGCAGGCTCACCAAACCAGCGTGTTTGATGTATCCAGTCATGTTTATCTGCACCAACAAACGCCTCTAGAGCCTTATCTGAAAGATTACTGTCAACAAACTGCTCTGCAGCCTTTTTAGATAGATGTTGCTCGAACTCGACTCTTGAAAATAATTTTTTTTGCATGTAACTTTTTCCTCATCTTAGCATATTACCCAAACAGCTTGCGCTGATTATTTATCATGCCATGTATTTTATATTTTCATAAACCTTCCTAGACGCTTGAGAGTTAAATCTCTCAAAAATAATAATTATTATGCATCATTGAGTTTGGCTGACTAAATTACTGCATATTTATAAGTCAATTATAACGCAAATAGCAATCATTATGGATTAATTTTATATTGTTCATCCATGAAAAAATTTAAATAATCTTTAGCGAAAAGATGTTTTTGATTCTGAAGTCGAGATAATAATTTTTTTTGAATTGTTGATAAACTTCGACGTTCCTTAATAGATGATAAGAGTTCATAGCACTTCATTAGTCTTTCTGATTCAGACTGATAGATTCCTAAAGTATTTGTCAAATTCTCACTTCCACCAGCAGAACTCAACAAATAAGGAAGAGCTGACGACTCTCGATTAAGACTCGTATCTGCCATCAAGACTGGAACATTCATTTCAATTGCCTCGAAAATTGTATTGCAAGAGCCTCGAGGGAAACTATCGTAATAAATATCGACATTCGAAATCCATTTTTTTGTATTTATCCAGCCAAGATGATGAAATTTGCAAAAATAGCTCTTCAAATTAGTTTCAAGATATATTTTTAATTGAGTTGGCATAGACTGACTTGCTATAACAAAGTGTACATTTTGCTTGTAACGTATTATATTACATATTGAATCCCAGAATGTTTTATCATGTAATTTTTCAGACCTCACAAAACATCCGACGACAATATCCTGATCAGAGATCATCTGTGTGTTTTTTAATTTACTAATTTCCTGTTTGTTATATTTAGGTATCTCTAAAGCCGGAAATGCTCTGCCTCTAAACCATTTAACACTATCGTATGTAAAGCTTTTTCCACCAAAACCTAAGCCAGCGTACTTCTGAATAGTTGGCATTATAATACTATGATATTTCATTGACCAATAGCTCTGAACAGGAGCAAGCTGCATCCCCATATATAAAGACAAATTTTGTACGCATGCAACCCAGCAAATATGATCAAAATTTTTTTGCCTACAATATAATATATATGATTGAATTTTCTTATACGGATCTTCAATACTCGAGAGGCTAATTATATCGACATGATCAATTGTCTTGGGGTAAACTTCTTTTGCATCTATCAGGATCAAAGTCAAATGTACCTTTGACTTAAAATGAAAGCCTCCTTGCAAAAAACTATGCAGAAACTCAACATGAGCAAGCTTATAAGGTCCTTTTAAAATAAATGCGATTTTTTTAGCATTATTATCATTTTTTTGGTAGGGAGGATATTCTAATGTAACTTTGTTGCTGTTTTGATGATTGGAGAAGTTGCCTTTACTCATGAGTGCATTTGCTAACTTCAATCCGTAAAAGTTGACATTCCAAAAGGCTCTGCGAAAACGTATTGGATCTTCTTCGCGCCGGATATAAGTTAAAAATAAAAGATGATCTATTACACTATATCGAGATACTGCATTAGGCAGATCATCTGAATTATTACGATCTAAAGCTGTTCGTATCACATTATCAAAGATAAAATCGTCCCAAATTTCACTAATGCTTCCAAAACGCCACTCTTTTTTAAGTATTTCAAATGCATTTACAGGGTCTTGATATATATAGTTGCTAAGCTGCTTGCGGATATTATATAGCTTATTCCCATTCTCTGAGGATGGATGCCAACTTAGGAATTCTGACAAAGAGACCTCTTATTTTGGATATTTTTAGTGCAGTATTCGTATTATATCACGTTGTACGACTTTAGCTTGAGTGGCATAGGTAAACGTTATAAGCCAGTATTATTTGTTGCTAAAAGTTTGTAATCCTGTATTTGTATAATTCTAGCGACGAACCCTTTGATAACGAATTATTAGCAAAAAGCCCTTCCAAATGCAGCTAAAGCAAAGAGCATTGAAGCTCTTATAAATAAAATGTATAATATCAATTAAAAATAATAACGAGTGTTTTAATATATTTTTTTAATTGACAAGAAATCCAGGCCTTGGCGTCAGCAACTATTCAATTTTATCTAGCTTAACTGTAACTAGAGGACTAGCACCATGATGCTCATCAACTTCTAAAACTTTTTGCAAATCATCAAGATCTTTATCCGTAATCTTTGTCTGCATAGGACAGTGCTTAGGACCACACATTGAACAAAATTCAGCCTGTTTATAAATATCCGCAGGCAAAGTTTCGTCATGGTATTCCTTGGCCCGTTCTGGATCTAACGACAACTCAAATTGTTTGTTCCAATCAAAGGCATAACGAGCACGGCTCAATTCATCATCACGATCACGAGCACCAGGGCGATGACGGGCGATATCAGCCGCATGGGCTGCAATCTTGTAAGCGATCAAGCCCTCTCGGACATCCTCTGCATTAGGAAGACCC
This sequence comes from Synechococcus sp. BL107, assembly GCF_000153805.1. Taxonomy (NCBI): domain Bacteria; kingdom Bacillati; phylum Cyanobacteriota; class Cyanophyceae; order Synechococcales; family Synechococcaceae; genus Synechococcus; species Synechococcus sp. BL107. The sequence goes on from NZ_DS022298.1 coordinate 232,157, forward strand.
AAGTGCTCTTTCGGGGTCACGTAGCAGAGCATCGCTGTGCCGTGCCAACCGGCCATGGCCGCACCGATGGCAGAAGTGATGTGGTCATACCCAGGAGCAATGTCCGTCACCAAAGGCCCAAGAACATAGAAGGGAGCTTCACTGCACTCCTCCATCTGCTTCTTCACGTTGAACTCGATCTGATCGAGAGGAACATGACCAGGCCCCTCCACCATCACCTGCACGTCATGCTTCCAGGCCCGACGAGTGAGTTCGCCGAGGGTGTGCAGTTCAGCCAACTGAGCCGCATCCGAGGCATCATGCTGGCAACCGGGCCGCAGTGAATCTCCCAAAGAGAAGGTGCAGTCGTAGCGCTTAAAAATCTCACAAATATCATCAAACCTTGTAAAAAGTGGATTCTGACGATGGTGGTACAACATCCACTGCGCCAAGATCCCTCCACCACGGCTCACAATGCCGGTGATGCGACCCTTCACCTTGGGCAAATGCTCGATCAACAGGCCAGCGTGAATCGTTTGATAGTCGACGCCCTGCTGGCAGTGCTTCTCGATGATGTGCAGGAAATCATCTTCGTCGAGTCTCTCAATCGAACCATGAACGCTCTCGAGCGCCTGATAGACAGGCACCGTTCCAATTGGAACCGGCGATGCACCAATAATTGCGGTACGCACCTCATCCAGATTCACACCGCCTGTTGATAAATCCATCACGGTGTCGGCGCCATACTTCACCGCCAGCTTCAACTTGTTCACCTCTTCCGCAGCGTCGGAAGCATTCGGAGAAGCACCGATATTCGCATTCACCTTGCAGGAGCTGGCGATCCCAATCGCCATTGGCTCCAGATTGGTGTGGTTGATGTTTGCGGGGATGATCATTCGCCCCCGCGCCACCTCCTCCATAATCAACGACTCGGGCAGATTCTCCCGCTTTGCGACATAGGCCATCTCTTCAGTGATCACACCCTTTCGGGCGTAATGCATCTGAGACACATTCGCTTGGCCCTTACGAGCAGAAACCCATTGATTACGCATGTGCTGAGCAGCTACTGAATTGCCAGGAGCCGGCCAAACGGCCGCAGATCACATCGTTCACTTCCCTTCGCCGGTATTAACCGAATCAGGTTCAGAGGGTGTGATCTCAGCCCCACACATAAAAATATGTGGGGCACCCCTAGTGGTACTTAAAAACTAGCAACAGCCTGGCAGGCAAATGTTTAGCTGATCTGAAGACCATTCAGCGCAGCAGCCACCACCCGGTGATCAACGTCCTGCTGAAGCGGCTGGAGAAGAGCTCTGGCTTCTGCACCGATCGGTTGGTCGATGCCATCGCGAACAATCCGGCCAAGGATCTCTGCACCACTCACCCGCACCGTGCCATCTGCATCGGTGATCGCCACTTGAGCTAATTCGAGCAACCACATGAGTTTGATCTCGGGCTGTTCCGCCAAGGCCGAAAGAATGCTGCAACGCACTAGCCAAGCACCATCGGCTAAAAATGCTGTTTGAAGCAAAGGCCAGGAACGCTCCACGCCATAACTGGCTAAGGCATTCGCGGCTTCCGCCCGCACATTCGGATCTTCATCCGCTCCCAGCAAACGCGTTAAAACATCCCAACCCTGTTCTGTGCGTTTGTAGCCCAGGCCACTACAACTCAACGAACGCACCAGAAATGGCTTCTGCTCCGTACCAAGAACTAACAAGGGCACTGCATCTTCAGCGTCGCAGAACCGCAACTGGGTGAGAGCCGGCATCGCCCTAACTGGATCCCCACTGGCAATCGCCTCGCGAAGTTCTCCGAGATCCGGTTGGGGGTTGGTCTCATTCATCCATCACCATCCTGTAAACGCAGCCGCTTTAGATCTGCGAACAGCCTGCCGCGGCGGCGGCGGCGACCGAGGGCACAACTCAGGGTGAGAGCCGAACCAATGGCAGCTGCCGGCAATGCCTGAACCCTGTCATTCCCATCGCGCTGCTGCGCTGCAACAACCGCGAGAACAATCAACAACGGCGCTCCCAAGGACAGCCAAGCCACGACGCGATCCGTTTTCATCAGCTTCCGTGCTCCGCCATCCAGGCCAAAAGCGTGGCTGTTAACACCTCGATGCCCACAGCAAGGGCTGTCTCATCGAGTGCAAACGCTCCGTTATGCAGCGGGGCGCAACCTTCTGGTCCAGCCACGCCAAGCCGCATCATCATTCCGGGCACATCACGCAGCAATTCGGCAAAGTCCTCTGCCCCCAATGATGGTTGCTCCACGGGAACCACCCGATCACGACCAAGCCGGTCGATCGCACATCGTTCCAAAAGATTGGTAAGCACGACATCGTTATCAACCGGAGGCGCGATGCAGCGATAGCGGACCACGGCACTCCCTCCACAACCAACACAAATCGCTTGAACCGTGTCTTCAATCCAGCCGGGGAGCATCGCGTGCTGCTCCAAATCCAAACAGCGCACCGTACCCAGCAAGCGCACTTGATCAGCAATCACGTTGAAGGCTCGACCCCCCTCCACTTTTCCAAAGCTCACCACCACCGGCTGCAAGGCATCCAGCCGACGGCTAATTGCCTGCTGCAACTCGGTGACCACCTTGGCCGCCATCCACACCGCATCAACAGACTGATGGGGACGGGCCCCATGCCCCCCTTCTCCACGCACCAGAATCTCCAGCTCTCCAGCGGCAGCCGTCAAACAACCGCGACGAATCCCCACGATTCCTGCCGGCAGGTTGGGGACCACGTGAATGCCGAAGAGGGCATCCAAACCCTTCGTCGCCCCTGCCTCCCGCATCCAAACTGCACCCTGGGCCAACTCTTCGGCTGGTTGAAACAGAAGGCGAACCCGCGCCTGCAAAGCCGGCAAACTGGCCAAGAGCCTGGCCACCCCTAGCCCCGTACAGGTATGCAGATCATGGCCACAGGCGTGCATCACCCCCTGACGTTTCGACGCATAGGGCAACCCCGTGCGTTCCTCCACTGGAAGGGCATCCATATCAACACGCAAGCCAACAGTGGGGCCGTGATCGGGTCCGAGTTCAGCAACAACTCCTGTGCGACCCATGCCCTCCTGCACCCTCCAGCCCAAACTCCGCAGCTCTCCTGCCACCAACGCCGCCGTCTGATGTTCTTCTCCACTGAGTTCCGGATGGGCATGTAGGTGCTGACGCAGTTCCAACAACTCGGGCAACTCGTGCGCCAATCGATCCAAAGGAAACCCCATCACATCCATCTCAAGACTTCTCCAGAGCCAAGAACGCCATTAGGTCTTGGGTGGGCTGGGGTGGCCAGCGGCGCACATCCACCAACCAATCTGCCTGGCGATAGCGCTGATCCAGCCCCGCGGCCGCGGCCCAATTGCTTTCGGCTTCTCCGGCAGAGCCCTGACGCCAAAGCAAACCACTTAAGGCCGCCCGGGCATCGGCAAACAGGGGGTAGCGCCGAATCAACTTGCGCAACTCCACCTCCGCCCAAGCGAGATCACCCTCTTGCCAAGCAGCCAAAGCCTCACTGGAACGGGCCATCGCAAAGCCCGGCCTAGCGAGGGAAGCCTTGCCATATAAATCGCGAGCTCCATTCCAATCACCCTCGGAGCCGCGCACATTTCCCAGGTTGTACAAGGCCGAGGCATCATCCGGCTGCCGTTCAAGGATCCAGAGATAATCGGCAGCAGCAGCTGGCCAATCTTTTAAAGCTTCCTCCGCGGTACCGCGGTTGAGGTGCGGGTCGGCCTCATCTGGGGCCAACTCGATCGATCGGGTTTGATCCTCAATCGCACCATCAAGATCGCCAAGCGCCAAGCGCACGTTGCCGCGGTTGCTCAAGGCCGCTGCATCTCGAGGAGATTGCTCCAACACCCGGTCCCACAGCGGTAGGGCTTGAACAAAATCGCCCGACCGACTCGCACTCAAAGCCTGTTCGTACAAACCCTGCAGGTCTAGAGCGATGGCTGGCCAAGGCCAGATCAAGCTCAGCGCGAGGATTCCAACCAACCAGCGATTCATACCGCCTCCGCAAGATGTGAACGCGCGGCATCGGTAACCATGCGTCCCCGCGGTGTACGAACCAGTAAGCCCTGCTGGAGCAAAAACGGTTCGACAACGGTTTCCAACGTGACGGGGTCTTCACCCAAGGCAGCCGCCAAAGTTTCAAGACCTACGGGACCTCCGCCATGCTGATCCACCAACATGGTGAGCAAGCGACGGTCACTGGCATCAAGGCCACGCTGATCAACGCGATGCAGGCTGAGCGCCTCCGCCACCATGCAGTCGTCAATCGTTCCCTTCCCCTGGCGCACACTGGCCACATCCCGGACGCGACGCAGCAAACGGTTGGCGATTCTCGGTGTCCCCCGACATGAGGCGGCAATGCGAGCACAGGCTGCGCAAGTGAGATCCACCGACACCAACTCGGCGGTACGAGCCACAATCGCCTCTAGATCGGCTTGGCCGTAAAACTCCAAGCGCTGAATCAAGCCAAAGCGGTCCCTCAACGGAGAGCTCAAGGAGCCTGCCCTCGTTGTGGCACCTACAAGAGTGAAAGGGGGCAAATCCAAGGTGCGGGTGCGGGCCGTGCTGCCCTTACCAACCGTGAGATCCAAGCGACGGTCTTCCATCGCTGGGTACAAAAGTTCTTCTGCCACCCGCGACAGGCGATGGATCTCATCAATAAACAGCAGATCCCGTGGCTGGAGATTCACGAGTAATCCAACGATGTCTCGGGGTCGCTCCAATGCCGGAGCACTGGTAATCCGACAGTTCACCCCAAGCTCCTCGGCCAGAACCAAAGCCATCGTGGTTTTGCCCAGCCCAGGCGGGCCATAAAGCAATACATGGTCGAGGGCTTCACCACGGCCGAGGGCTGCCTCGACAGCGATGCCCAACACCTGTTTGAGTTCGGATTGGCCGATGTACTCGGCCAGGCGCTTCGGCCGCAAGCTGTCGTCCGGCCGAATCACCTGTTCTTCAGGAGCTGGCTGCGGATCCACCAACGCTGTTTCGCGACGGGGAGGTTTGCGACCGGAGCTGGAAGAGACAATCGCCATGGGGCAAGGCTACCCAGGCCTGGATAGCCTTGGTAAACGCAAATAAAACCATGGCAAAAGGAGGAGTCAAAAAAGCGGCCGCTGCCGCCGCAAGGGCCGCTGCAAACCGCCTCATGGCCGACAACCGTCAGGCGCGGCATCAGTACGAGATTCTCGAAACCCTTGAAACAGGCATCGAGCTGGTAGGCACCGAAGTGAAATCAATCCGCAATGGCAAAGCCAACCTCCGCGATGGTTTTTGTTTAATTCGCAACGGAGAGCTGCAGCTTCACAACGTGCACATCTCTCCCCATAGCCACGCGAGCGCTTATTTCAATCACGACCCCCTACGAACGCGAAAGCTGCTCGCCCATCGTCGTGAGATTGACAAACTCCGAGGGCAATTAGAGAAAAAAGGCCTGGCTCTTATTCCTCTAAATATTCACCTGAAGGGCTCTTGGATTAAACTCACTGTTGGAGTTGGCAAAGGCCGCAAGTTGCATGACAAACGGGCTGCGGACAAAGAGAAACAGACAAAAAAAGATGTTAGATCAGCCTTAAAAAATTTTTAAAGCAATGGACAAGTTCCTCCACAAGGAAGCGCATACTTCTCTGAATGCTGTTCTGATCATTCCATATGTCGGAGTGAATCAAATTTTTTCGCCTGAAGAAGTCAACAAGTACAAATCATCTGTAGCATCTGATCGCCTACAAATCAGGCCTCTAGTTAAAGCTCTTACTCATCTCAATTACAGAACGCAAGTCGTTTCGTTGAATAAAAATTTTGAACTTTCCGAATTAGAAGGAATAAATAATGCGGATATATGCATTATCAGCAAAATGAGATCTCACACGAAAAAAAATGCAAATAAATTCGCACAATTTCATGCTTTTTGCGCATTAACATTAAAAAGAAGAGGCTCGAAACTAATGCTAATTTATTCAGACCATGTCGCTAGCAGCAATTCTCCAGATGGAGAATTATACAAGAATTTAATCTACCTTTCTGACCATATAGTTACACCATCGAAAAAGCTTAAAACCCTCGCTCATGGCGCAACATCAAACAAACCTTCAATTTCGATTATTGAAGACCCATGCTTACTTGCAAAAAAAGAATTTCAAACCTTCAAATCAGACGAGAAGGTTAAAATAATATGGTTCGGGAACTTTAAGAATCTCGAATATTTGCTGAACATTGCAGACAGCCTACTTAATGTCTCGATCAGATCTATTTTATTTGAATTAACCATCCTTACATCTGATATCGGAATCAAGAAAGCAGGGGAAATATTTCGACACTTAAATATACCTAAAAACTGGACTGTAAGATTAGTGCTTTGGAACATCCATGATCAACCTCAACAACTGGAGAAAGAACTACTTAGAGCCAATATTAGTCTATTACCGTCAGATCCTTCTGACCCCACAAAGGCCGGTGTCTCTCACAATCGACTCGTGGACTCAATCCAATCGGGCTGCATTGCCCTCGCCAGTCCAATAGAGTCTTATCAAGAACTTTCAAAAGTTTGCCTAATCGGGAATAATTTTCCGGCAATGCTGACATATGCAATTAATAATAATGCAAGACTTTGCTCCAAATATTCGAAATTAAGACCAGAAGCTTTAGAGCGCTTTGATGCGAATCTGAACATTTTAAAGTGGGAAGAATCCATAAAAATTACACTAAGCTCGTAAAAGTGATACAATTTTCTTCAAAAATAATTTGAATATATTGAGCTAATTTAATTCACTTACGTAGATATGCATAAATAAAGCCTTGATGCTTTAAAGTGGAGCTAATATCGAGGACGAAATAAATTATTTTTTATCTAAAACAGAAGACAATTTCCAAGTATTTTGATCATGCGTTGATGCTACACGATCAAGGATAACGATTCAAATTTTTTGACACAAAGTACATATAATAATGAAAATATCTACTAACAAAACAACCCAAAGAACAGCCAATACTTACATATTAAAGCCAAGCAATTGGGGCAAAATTTAATCTGAAACTGATGTTAAAAACTTGCATATCTCAATTGTTAGGAGACTCTCCGGTCGCAGAATCTCGAATTGGATCAGAATCAAATTCTGGCAATGGCACTCGGCGCCTGCGCTCAAGAACAGGCTTTTGTTGGCGCGACAGCGGTCGATCAGCCCGACACGACAAGGTGAATGATCCAGACGACACACCATCGTTAGTGATCAACACCTGAACGGGAGAGCCAAGGTCTGGCGGAAGCGTTGAAACCCGCAAGGGTCCCCGCTCCGCTCTCACAGCGCCATCGGCGCCGAACACGGTCATCTCCATCAAAGGCGTTCCATTAATGCCAAGGACCAGGCCGGTACCAGCAGGAACACCAACGGAGATCAAGCGTGCACCTCCTGCGGGTATCCGCAACGACAGGTTTGTTGCCATACGCGGCTTGGCTTTGACCTGCTCAATCTGCACATCGCGAAGGCTCTCGATCGCTGCCGCATACCAAAGCTGGCGATAGGGCTCTCGCGGTTGCCGCCCTCGGGCATCGCCAGGCAATAGGTCTCGGGCACCAGCACTCACCAACTGCTCCACGGCCCTTGGGGTGACGCCCTGCTTCACCAACGCTGCGCGCTGGTCACTCCAATCGGCCTGCTTGAGGCTCCCTAGACGCGAACGCAAGGCTGGAGGTAGCTGTTCAATCCGGGCCAACCAATCTTCAGCAAGCTCGTTCCACACCCGACGCAGCGGAGCATCCTCCAAATCGTCGGATGGCAAACGCCCTCCCCGTTCAGGGAAACGATCCAAAGTTGCTTTGTTCACCAACGTCAAGAACCAGACGCGGTCCATCTGAAGGGCCCGCAGACGACTCAATAACTGCTGGCGTTCATCCACTTCCTCCTGTGGAAGGCTTGCCGTCTGGGGCTGCCGCACCACATCGGCTGCCGTCGAAGGTGCCTGACCAAGAGAAGCATTGCGAGACAGCAAGAACCAACCGATCGCCGAACCCACCAGAGCAGACAGTGCCAAGGCAACCACCACGGGCCACAATCGGCCTTCAGCCCCCAATTCACGTTCCTCAACCCGGCTCAACCGACGCGAGGGCGTGGCCTCTGGCGTAAGCGAAGGGAGTGCTGGCTCAGCAGCAGCACTCGCCGAGGGGGCCAGCGGCAGAGTTCGATCCGCGCGGGCGATCGGGCCCGACTGTTCGGGCATTGGCAGAGACTTCAGCGCCGCTAGAGCCGATGCCGCATCCGAGAAACGCCGCTGCGGATCTTCACTCAAGAGCCGTTGCAGCACCTCTTTGAAATCAGCCGTGAGCACAAGTTGCTCAGGCCAGAACCAACCCTCGTCAGAGGGGGAGATCAGCTGTTCCGGTGATCGTCCTGTGAGCAGCACAAGGGACGAGACCCCAAGAGCGTGCAGATCCATCCACGCCGCACAGGCTTCTCCCCGGCCTTGGGCTCGGGGGGCATACCCAGGCGTGGCCCCAGTTAGTGGCTCCTCTCCCTCCGCTTGCACCAAGCCAAAATCCAAGAGCACAGACAATCCATCCGCGCTACGGCGCAACAGGTTGCGGGGGTTCACATCACCGTGGACCAAGCCGCGGCCATGCACCACGGCCAGCACAGGCAGCAGCTGACGCAGCAATAGCAACATCTCACCTGGTCCAAACAGCATCTGGCGTTGCTCCCGCTGTTGGAGCAACTGCGCATAGCTCAAACCCTCCTGCCAGTCACGGACAGTCCAGAGGGCCCCATCCAACTCCAATTGCTCACCACATCGCGGAATTTGGGGATGCAAGATCGCTTGCAACACAGGCCAATGCGTCTGCAGGCGTTGTTTGGACATCTGGCTCTCCACCTGACGGATCACGACAGGGATCTCGCCTGCCAAAAGATCCACACCACGCCACAGGGATCCCTGAACCGGATCAGGCCCAGACAGGCGCTCCTCCAATCGGTAGCGCTCCACCAGCACTGTGCCGGTAACGCTCAAAATCCACGCTGAGTCATTGAGGTGATGCTACCGAGGCTGAACTGAATGCCTTCAACTCTTAGGGTCTCGCAAGCTCTCCTTCACGCCTTGCTGCTTGACACCCTGCTGGAGGTACGGCGTCGCAGTGAAGCCTTGATTGCAGATCTTGAGCCAGAAGATCTAGGGCTGCAGGGAATGGCGGATGCCAGCCCACCGAAATGGCATTTGGCACACACCACCTGGTTCTTCGACACCTTTGTTCTTCAGCCGCATCTCGCCAGCCACACGCCCTGTGATCCCCGTTGGAGCTACCAGTTCAATTCCTATTACGAGGCGGTTGGAGAGCGGCACCCCCGAAGTGAACGGGGCGTGCTGAGCCGTCCAACCATCCGCGAGATTCTCGAGTGGCGGGCAGTCGTTGACGCTGGATTGAGGCAATTACTCGGCAAAGAACCAACACCGGAACTCCGAACTCTTGTGGAGCTTGGGCTTCAGCACGAGCAACAGCACCAAGAGTTGTTGCTGATGGATGTTCTGGATGGCTTCAGTCGTCAACCGCTAGAGCCGATCTACGGCGTCAACGCAGACCTCAAAACACGGACGAACGAACCCCAGTGGCTGGCTTGTGATGGAGGCGTCGTGGAGATCGGCGCCGAGAACAACAGCTTTCATTTCGACAACGAAACGCCACGGCACAGGGTTTGGCTCGATCCATTCCAGATCAGCGATGAACTAGTGAGCAATGCGAACTACGCGGCATTTATCAACGACGGTGGCTACAAGCGACCAGAGCTCTGGATGAGTGATGGATGGGGCTTGGTACAGCAGCGCGAATGGACCCAACCGCGCTACTGGCGCGAAGCCCGCGACGAATTTGGCCTTGCCGGACGGCAGCGGCGAGATTCTGCTGCACCTGTGCGGCATTTGAGTTGGTTCGAAGCCGATGCCTTCGCCCGCTGGAGTGCATGCCGCCTGCCAACAGAAGCGGAATGGGAGCATGCCTGCGCTCTCCATGGCCCAGCGATGCACCATGCCCATGGAGTGCTTTGGCAGTGGACCGCAAGTCCTTACCGCCCCTATCCCGGTTTCCGTCCACCACCGGGAGCCATCGGTGAATACAACGGCAAATTCATGAGCTCACAAATGGTGTTGCGGGGGAGCTGCTGGCTTACCCCCCCCGGCCATGGCCGAGACACTTACCGAAATTTCTTCCCCCCCTCCAGCAGGTGGATGGCGGCAGGGTTGCGCCTCGCCCGATGAGCATCGCGTTGATCGACCTCCACCCCGCCACGACGGATCTCAAACGTGTGGTCCAAGAAGGACTCCAGCGGCAACCGCGGCAATTGCCAGCATGGCTGCTGTATGACGCCGCGGGATCCCAGTTGTTCGCGGCGATTTGTGATCAGCCGGAATACGGCCTCACCCGCACCGAAATCACCCTGCTCGAGTCTCATGCGGCCGACATCGCTAACGCTGTTGGATCTGGGGTGGTGGTGGAATTCGGCATTGGTAATGCCAAGAAAGTCGACCCACTCCTGAGAGCCCTGCGACCCAAAACCTTCGTGGCTTTGGACATCAGCCGATCCGCACTGGAAGACTCCCTCACGGGTCTGGCATCCCAGCATCCCGCCATCCAGATGTTGGGCATCTGCTGTGACCACAGCCAGCTCGAGGGCTTACCAACACATCCCTGGCTCATCGGGGAGCGCCTGATCGGTTTCTTCCCCGGCAGCTCACTTGGAAACTTCACACCAAAAGACGCCGTACTTCTGCTCAAACGATTTCGGCATCTGTTAGCGGGCGGCCCGTTGCTGCTGGGGCTGGACCAACCCCGCGATCCGGCTCTTCTGGAAGCCGCCTACGACGATGCCGCCGGAGTTTCGAGGGCCTTCGCGTTCAACCTGCTGAAACGCCTCAACCGCGATTTACAGGGCAATGCTGAACCCCAGAACTTCCGGTATGAGGCTTGTTGGCAGGCCGATCAACAGCGCATCGAAATGGCTCTCGTGAGTCGCTGCTCCCAGACCATCCAGCTGGCCGAGTCAGCCTGGTCGTTCGAGCCCAATGAACGCTGGGTAACCGAACACAGCGTGAAATACACCCCAGACGCCGCCGCAATCATGGCCGCGCAAGCGGGGTGGCAGATCCAACAACGTTGGCACGACGATCAGGATCAGATCTCCCTTCACCTCTTGGTGCCGTCAAACTGAGAGAACGACAAAGACCCTTCATCGTCATGAAACAGGACGAACGGCGCCAAGCGATCAAACAGGAACGCGAACGTCTCATCCAGGATCTCGAAGCCCTTTATTTAGCTGCTTTTGATCGGCTCGGAACCCTCGAGGGCGAAGTGGGCGAAGTGAAGGCGGCTCAACTCACCCAAATGATCCTCAACTCAAAATTGGCCGCTCTCGAGCCGCTACTCAAAGAAATCGAAAAGCCACTGATCACCACCCCAGCTGCGGGCGATCAAGCATGAGTTGGCTGGAGCAGCTGGAACAGGAGCTGGATCAACGCCTCTCCGGCTTCCTGCGCAACAACCCTCTGCAAGACCAGCTGTTTCAAGAACAGCACAGCCGTGACCGCGCTCAATCCCTTCAACGGCAACGGCAACAGCTGCAACGGGAAGCCGAACACCAACGCCAACAGCTGCTGAAACTCGCCGAAGACGTGCGGGCTTGGCGACAACGCTCCGATAAGGCTCGACTAGCCAATGCAAGCGACCTAGCCAATCGCGCTGATCAACATCTCCATGGACTGATGAACCAGGGACGTCAACTCTGGAACGACCTCGATGACCTTGGTCGCCGCTTCAACGAAGTGGAGCATCAATTGTTGGAGTTAAAGACCCAACAAAAAACGCCCAGCGGCTCCGATCTGGAGAAGGACTGGGCGCTTTTTGAAGCCGAACAGGAGCTACGAGAGCTCCGCAAGAATGCCGGACTTTGACTTGATCAAGCTTTGGGTGCAGGTGGCTCGAGGCTGACACCTTCGGGGGGCGGCGTTGGATCAGGATCAGCGATCAGCATGTGCTGCAGGACGATTTCCGGACGTTCGCTATCGCGCCAGCGAATGCGGTAGGCCGGCATTTTTGTTCCGCGACTCGTGGTCTGTTCCACAGGTTCCATGACCCATCCCCGGCGGGAACGGCCCTGTGGATTGCGCTTGACCACCGCGTCAGCGTGCTTGAAGCGGAACCCTACGCGCTCACCACTCATGAGGATTGGACAATGCCTGTGCGTTCATTATCCCACTGAGGGGGCCTCATCAGGGCGCGACTCTGGGCGCATGAGCGGGAATGCAATTACATCACGGATTGAAGGGCTATCGGTGAGCAGCATCACTAAGCGATCGATCCCAATTCCCAAACCGCCCGTCGGGGGCATCCCCACTTCCAACGCATGGACGAAATCCTCGTCCAATCCTTGGGCTTCCAAGTCTCCAGCGGCTTTTCGCGCTTGCTGAGCCTCAAGCCGCTGCCGCTGATCCACAGGGTCAATCAACTCGCTAAAGGCATTCGCCGTTTCGCGACCGACGATGAACAACTCAAAGCGCTCCACAAGCCCAGGCTTGCTGCGGTGCTTCCGAGCCAGCGGAGAAATTTCAATCGGGTAATCGGTCACAAAGGTGGGTTGGATCAAGTTGGCTTCCACCCGTTGCTCAAAGGCTTCATTGAGCAGGCGCCCCACACTGTCGGCAGCGCCAGGAACCTCCAGACCGGCGGCTTCCATCGCTTCAGCCGCCTGAGCACGGGTTGTAAAGGCTTCAAAGTTCAACCCGGTAGCTTCCTCCACCAGCTCATGCATGGTGGCCCGACGCCAAGGCGGCGTGAGGTCAATATCTGTGCCCTGGTAATGAATGTGTGTGCCACCGCACACCTGCTGGCACACCTCGGCAATCATTGATTCCGTGAGCTCCATCATTCCGATGTAATCGGAATAGGCCTGATACACCTCAACCGAGGTGAACTCAGGGTTATGGCGGGTGCTCATCCCCTCATTCCGGAAAATCCGACCGAGCTCATACACCCGCTCAAACCCACCCACAACAAGCCGCTTGAGGTGTAACTCCGTCGCGATGCGGAGATATAGGGGCAGGTCGAGGGTGTTGTGGTGGGTGATGAACGGCCGTGCATCGGCGCCGCCCGCTTCCGACTGCAGCACCGGCGTCTCAATCTCGAGGAACTGACGCTCATCGAGCCAACGACGAATGCCACTCACCAGTAAGGCTCGACGACGGAAAGTTTCGCGCGACTGCGGCGACACAATCAAATCGAGATAGCGCTGGCGGTAGCGCTTTTCCACATCCGCCAGTCCATGCCATTTGTCGGGCAAGGGCTGAAGCGACTTGCTCAGCATGCGCCAATCACGCACTTTCACCGACAACTCACCGCGGTCGGTTCGACGCAAAGTACCGCTCACACCCAACCAGTCCCCAGCATCGACAAGGGAGGTGATCTGTTTGAACCATCCCTCTTGCTGGGCCTCCAGGCCCGCTTTTTCTAAAAAGAGCTGAATCGTTCCCGTTTCATCCGCGAGGGTAAAAAAGGCCAATTTCCCCATCACACGGCGGGTCATCACGCGACCGGCGACGGCAACACTCAGCTCACGCTCCTCACCATTGGGGAGATCGGCATGGTCTGCCTGTAACTCCGCCATCCGATGGCTTGGCTCAAACGTGAGCGCGTAGGGACCCTGTCCCAGCTCTCCCAAGGTGGTTGCCTTCTCGAGGCGGGTATCGCGCAGCTCAGACAATGCAGCAAGGGCAGTCGGCCGTATCTTGCCGGGCCGCAGAACTTCAGGCTGCTTGGATTAGGCCGTCGCGGACACTTCGCCCACGCGCTGGGACGAATAACCGATGCCGCGCACCGTCAAAATGAGCTCTGGATTGCGTGGATCGGGCTCGAGCTTGCCGCGCAAACGCGCGACATAGACATCGACGACGCGAAGATCGGCAGCTCGGCGAGGGGGATACCCCCACAATTGCTCCAGGATTTCAGCCCGTGGGACGACATGGCCTGGATCGCGGAAGAGCAATTCCAGAAGGCTGAACTCCGTGTAAGTGAGGTTAATGCGCTCACTGCCACGGGTGACCTGACGGCGATTGGTATCGACGACTAACTCACCAAGACAAAGCACGCCCTGACCAGTCGGAAGTTCACGACTTTCAACAACAGCGTTGCCGCGGCCTACACGACGAAGGATCGTTGCGATGCGCGCTTCGAGTTCTTTGGGGCTGAAGGGCTTTGGCAGGTAGTCGTCCGCTCCTAGATCGAGGCCAGCCACTCGCTCGGAAATGGCCTCTACAGCTGACAGAAAAATGATTGGGACGCAGGATTCAGCCCGAAGACGACGGCAAACAGCAAAGCCATCCAGCTTCGGCAGCATCACGTCCAAAACGATGAGGTCTGGCGACTCGCTGTGGAACAACTCCAAGGCCTGTTCGCCGTCTTCGGCGCAAACAACGCGGTAACCCGACAACTGGAGACGCATGACCAAAACGCGGCGTACCGCAGCTTCGTCATCCACAACAAGGACCGTTGCTTTTGGTTGTGACGGCAGCTCGCCCGTCATCAGCACCTTGCTTAACGAGTTGAAACTTTACCGGTCAGGGGATGGGAACAGGAGCGAAGAGCCTGTCGCACAGGTGGTTTACTGATTCTCTTAAGAATTGCGTTGACTTAGAGGCCAGCGCGACGCGGCGTAGCGATCCCACTCCATGGCCGCAGCCCCAAGTGCTTCAGCACTTTCCACTTGGCCCAGCATCGCCCGCTGCAACTGGGTGTAGAGAATTTTCTGCAACCGTTTAATGCCTGGCCAAGCCGGCACCAAAACACGGGCACGCTCCAACGTGATTGCCGACAGCAACCGCGCTTGACGAATCTGATCCTGCTGAGGCGTGCGGGGTTGCTCTTGCTGCAGTTGGGACCTCACCATCGCCAAAGCCTCCACGGACGAGGGAAGCACCCGTGCCTCGGTAGCAAAACGCGCCTGGTTTGTGGCATTCGTGAGGAGCAGAGCCAACTGAAGGGCTAGGGCCTGCTTGGTGCTTTGGCGAGGCACGGCCAACGACATCAACGCGACATTGGCGGTGCCATCAGCGCCTGTCACAGGGGGATGGGACTCCGTCACCGCGGCCACCCCTGGTGCATTGGTTTGGATGCTGCGCAAGAACTCCGCCCCAGTGGCCGCCATCGCCAAATCCCCGCTCTGGAACAGTTCAATCGCCCGTCGTTGGCCCTGACTCACCACTTCCCGCGGCAACAATCCCTCTTGGTACAACTCAGTCCAAAACTGGAACGCCCGACGACCAGCGGGGCTATTGAACGCGGCCCGACGCTCTGAATTCAACAACGAAACCCCCATCTGGACGAGGGTTTCCAACATCTCTGCGGAATCATCCGGCACCATGGTGAGGAAGAGGCCGTACCGCCCCGTCCGCTTGCGAATCTGCCGGGCAAAGGCAGGAATCTCATCCCAGCGCGTCGGCGGTGCCGCGATGTTGGCCTGATCCAACAGTTCCCGGTTCACCAAACTGAGCCGCACGGTGAGATACCAGGGCACAGCGATTAGTCCGGCATCTGGGTCGCGACAGGCCTGCCACACCGATGGCAAGTAGCGCTCAGCCGCATCCGATGGCAGCAGGGGCGTGAGATCCGTGAGCCCTCCCTTGCTGGCCAAGTTGGCCGCGAAAGGGGGGTTCAAATTCACCAGATCGGGTGCTGTGCGGGCATACACAGCAGCCAATAATTTGCGCTCAACCGACCCCCAAGGCAGATCCGTCCAGCGCACCGGATCCTCGGGATGCAACGTTGTCCAAGCCGCCATCAAATCGGCGAAATAGCGGTTGAACTTGGGCGCCAGCTGCAACGTCCACAAATTCAACTCTGGGGCAGGACTGCGCCGCCCACAAGCCGCCAAGCCAGCCGCTGCCGCAAACAACAACAAGCGTCGACGGGTCAGCTGAACGGTCATGACGGCACTCTCCGACGCCATAGCAACAACTGCAAAGACACCAACATTGGGGCCAACAAGCCCGTGATCAGGGCCTGGCTCCACAGGGTCTGCCAACCCCAGTTTTGGGTGAACGAGTCCAGGCTGCCCCCTTCACGAATCAGTACCTGCAAAAACACACTCAGCCCCAACCCCACGGAACCAAGCCAAGCCAATAAACCCAAATTGAGGCTGCGTTGGATCTGGCTCCCCCGACGCCCCAGCCGACCCCACCACCAACCCAGGGCCAACAGTGCGGGCACTTGCGTGACCCCCTCAAGGCTGAGTCCGTCCAAAATCAATCCCAACGCCATCCCTGCGAATGCCCCCGAAATCGGGCCATCGGTGAGCGCCCAGGGCAACAACCAAAGCAACACCCAGGCGGGTCCCACACCATCAACGCTGAGCCAAGCCGGGGAAGCTAAAACCAGCAAGGGCACGAGCAATGCCGAGGCCACACAACTCGGTTGTCGATGCAATCGGGCCATCTTCAACGGGTGCGCACTTGAACCCAATCGATTGCCTCGGGCGCTGCGATGAGCTGCACGATCGCGGTCGGTGCCGGCACAGCCCGCTCATCCACCGACTGAATCACGCCCACCGATACATTCGGCGGAAGCAACGTGCTCGCTGGAGATGTGGTGACGAGATCTCCTGGGCTGACATTAGGGTCCTTATCAATAAACCGCAAATTGAGGCGACTGCTGCCGCGGCCCACCAACAATCCGTGGCTGCGGGAGCGCGGCAGCCACACCCCGATCTCATGCCCTGGGGCCGTGAGCAACCGCACCCGAGCCGTTACCGGCGTCACGCTGGCAATCCGACCCACTAAGCCGCCAGGACCGAGCACGGCATCGCCAGCTTGAAATCCCTGAAGCGCACCCTTGCCGAGCTCAAGCTGTTGCCACCAACCCCGAGGGGAACGGGAAATCACAGGAGCACCAACATCTTCTTGGCGCGATCCACTGCGCTGAAGCTCCAACAAAGCGCGAAGGCGGAGATTGTCGTGTTCGAGCAATTGCAAGCGAGCCTGATCCTCCACAGTCCGCGCAGACACAATCCATTCACGCTGGGCTGAGCCAGGCCAAAAAGGACGCGTGATGAGGGCGTAGGCATCCGCGAAACCAGCTCCCTTACTGAATCGAACAAGCAGCAAGCTCGCTACCACGAGCAACCACGGGCTGAGTTGACCCAACCCACGCCAACGGCTCTTACCAGGCCGGAGCGAAGGGGCCATCTGCTCAGAGGCTGGCCATGGACCGGACGAATTCCGGGGTATCCACCACGCGCTGGAAGCGCTTCCAATCATCCAAGACCTGACCGCATCCGTTCACCACACAGAGAAGCGGGTCTTCAGCGATGTGGACAAAGATGCCTGTTTCGTGGCTAATCAAATCACTGATACCGCGCACGAGCGCGCCTCCTCCGGCCAGCATGATGCCGCGATCAACGATGTCGGCAGCCAATTCGGGCGGCGTGCGTTCCAAAGTGCGCTTCACCGCTTCAACAATCACATTGAGGGGTTCAGCAATGGCTTCCCGCAAATCCCCTGCCTTCAGATTGATGGTTCGTGGCAGTCCAGACAGCAGGTGCAAACCACGCACATCCATGGATTGTTGGTCGAACTCATCGTCGGGGAAGGCAGAGCCAATACGGATCTTGATGTCTTCCGCCGTGCGTTCGCCCACCACCATGTTGTGGACTTTTTTCAAGTAGACCCCGATTGCATCGCTGATCTCGTCGCCGGCGACTCGAACGGATTCACTCAACACGGTTCCACCAAGACTGAGCACGGCCACTTCTGTGGTGCCGCCTCCGATATCGACGATCATCGTGCCCACGGGTTCGGTGACGGGGAGCCCCGCCCCAATCGCCGCCGCGACGGGCTCATCAATGAGATGGACTTCCCGTGCACCCGCCATGCCGGCCTCGCGCACAGCACGGCGTTCCACGCCGGTGACTCCACTCGGGATACCCACCACCAAGCGAGGCGCGAGAATTCCTCTGCCTTCGTTGCCTTTGGCAATAAAGGTTTTGAGCATTTGC
This sequence comes from Synechococcus sp. BL107, assembly GCF_000153805.1. Taxonomy (NCBI): domain Bacteria; kingdom Bacillati; phylum Cyanobacteriota; class Cyanophyceae; order Synechococcales; family Synechococcaceae; genus Synechococcus; species Synechococcus sp. BL107. The sequence continues at coordinate 250,174 of NZ_DS022298.1, forward strand.
TCCGCTGCATCGAAATCAGCAATCACCCCGTCGCGCAAGGGACGAACAGCGCGAATGTTGCCGGGGGTTCGGCCCAACATCAATTTGGCCTCATCCCCAACCGCCAAAGTGGTTCCCCGCTCTAAATCCAGCGCCACCACGGAGGGTTCCTGCAACACAATGCCCCGACCGGAGACGTAGATCAAAGTGTTGGCCGTGCCGAGATCGATGCCGATATCACGTGACAGCTGAAAACGACGAAACAGCACGGACATCGGGACCAAGACCGACGGAGCATAGGAGCGAATACCGGGGCTGCCTGTTACAACCGGAGGCTTGGGTGGAACTCTCTTGATGCAGCCATTTCAACAGTGGCGCATCATGACAACCATCATCAGGAGATGATCTTTCAATGGGCGTAAATTCCGTCACCCTCGTTGGCCGTGCTGGCCGGGATCCCGAAGTGCGGTACTTCGAATCCGGCAGCATGGTGGCCAACCTCACAATGGCCGTGAACCGTCGCAGCCGCGACGACGAACCCGATTGGTTCAACCTCGAAATCTGGGGAAAGCAAGCCCAGGTGGCCGCCGATTACGTGAAGAAAGGGGCGTTGCTGGGGATCATTGGCAGCTTCAAGCTTGATCGCTGGACCGACCGCAGCAGCGGCGAAGAGCGCAGCAAGCCCGTCATTCGTGTTGACCGCCTCGAGCTTCTGGGCTCGAAGCGCGACAACCAAGAGTCGGGCGGCAACTTCGGCGGACAAGCCTCCGACGAAGACATCCCCTTCTAAGAGCAAACACGCGTTAATCGGCTGAGTTTCGGCGGCGCCAAATGCGTAAACCAAGCCATGTGGCGCCACCCAGCACAGCGATCACAAGGATCACCTTGATGGCTTTGGACACAGGATCGATCCAGAGCTCAACATTGCTGTATCCCTCTCCCATCACCATGCCGGCCACGGTGAGGAGGGCCGTCCAGATCAAGCTTCCTGCTGTTGTCCAAAGCAAGAAGGGCGTCATGGGCATCATTTCAATGCCGGCCGGAACCGAAATCAACGTGCGGATGCCAGGCACAAGCCGTCCCCAAAACACCAGCGCCGTGCCGTAACGGCTGAACCATTTTCGACTTCGGCCCAGTTCCTCCGGACGAATGCCGATCCAACCGCCGTAACGGCTAAGCCAGAGCTCGATGCGTTCTTCATTGACCAACCGCCCAATGCCGTACCAAGGCAGAGCTCCCAACACGGTGCCAAGCAAACCCGCCAGTACCACCGGCAGCAACTGGAGCTGGCCCTGCTGCACATAAAAACCCCCCAGAGGCATGATCAGCTCTGAGGGGATCGGGGGGAACAAATTTTCCAAAAACATCGCCGCAAAAATTGCGGTGTATCCCAGCCACTGATTCGCCTCAACGGCTTGACCGATGAGTTCCGGCAACTGGGTGACGAGATCAGAAAGACCCATGGAGCTTGCGTGTGACCGCGCAAGTCTTCCATGGGACTGGCAGAGATCAATAGCGGTAGTGGTCGGGCTTGTAAGGACCTTCTACCGGCACGTTGATGTAATCGGCCTGATCTTTGCTGAGCTCAGTGAGGTTGGCGCCGATCTTCTCGAGGTGAAGACGGGCCACCATTTCATCGAGGTGCTTGGGCAGCACATACACCTCTTTGCCGTACTCATTGCCCTTGGTGAACAGCTCAATCTGAGCCAACACCTGGTTCGTGAAAGAGTTACTCATCACGAAACTTGGGTGGCCCGTGGCGCAGCCAAGATTCACCAGACGGCCTTCAGCCAAGAGGATGATTTTGTTGCCACTGGGCAAGGTGATGTGATCCACCTGGGGCTTGATGTTGTCCCACTTGTAGTTCTTGAGGGATGCCACATCGATTTCATTATCAAAGTGGCCGATGTTGCAGACAATGGCCTCATCTTTCATCTTCACCAGGTGCTCATTTCTGATCACCTGGTAGTTGCCAGTGGCCGTCACGAAGATGTCCATCTGATCCACCACATCGTCTAAGCGGACAACGCGGTAGCCCTCCATCGCCGCCTGAAGGGCGCAGATCGGATCCACCTCTGCAATGCAGACGGTGGCACCAAGACCACGCAACGACTGGGCAGAACCCTTGCCCACATCGCCGTAGCCCACCACCAGGGCTTGCTTACCAGCCACCATCACGTCCGTGGCGCGCTTGATGCTGTCGACCAACGACTCACGGCAGCCGTAGAGATTGTCGAACTTGCTCTTGGTGACTGAATCGTTGACGTTGATTGCCGGGAAGGGCAGCTCCCCACTCTTTTGCATCTTGTAGAGCCGAGCCACACCTGTGGTGGTCTCTTCCGTGACTCCTTGGATCGCTGCTTTTGTGCGGCTGTAGAAGCTGGAATCTTCAGCAAGCTTCTTTTTGATCGAAGCAAACAGGAAGGTTTCTTCCTCGTTGGAGGGATTATCGAGAACGGTGATGTCCTGCTCGGCCTTGGTGCCAAGAATCACAAGCCCCGTGGCGTCGCCACCGTCGTCGAGAATCATGTTCGGAGCACCGCCATCGCTCCACTCGAGGATGCGATGGGTATAGGCCCAATACTCCTCAAGCGTTTCACCCTTAACGGCGAACACTGGGGTGCCATTCGCTGCGATGGCAGCGGCGGCATGATCTTGGGTGGAGAAAATGTTGCAGGAGGCCCAGCGCACATCGGCGCCGAGTTCTTCCAAGGTTTCGATCAAAACGGCCGTTTGGATCGTCATATGGAGAGAACCAGCAATCCGAGCACCCTTCAGGGGCTTCTCGTTGCCGTACTTCGCTCGTAATGCCATCAGACCAGGCATCTCGGTTTCGGCGATATCAAGTTCCTTGCGACCGAAATCAGCAAGGTTGATATCGGCAATCACGCAGTCAGTCCCGAGCTTCAGCTCGGTCGCGGTTGTGGGCGCTGCCACCATGGTTTTCTAGCTCCGTAGGGAGAATGTGAACTGGAATCTCTGCAGAGGCCCCGAGGCTTCGGGCTCGCGATGGAGCCAATTTACTAATAGAGGCATCCATTTGCCGGATCTCGAGGCCACCCAGGCCCTCGGGACAGAACTGGCCCAGCGACTTCCAGGCGACGCGATTCTGCTGCTCAAGGGCCCTTTAGGAGCAGGCAAAACCTCGCTAGTGCAAGGGATCGCATCGGCTCTAGGTATTGGCGAACCCATCACCAGCCCCACCTTCGCGCTGGCTCAGCACTACACGGACGGGAATCCGCCGCTGATCCATCTCGATCTCTACCGGCTCGAACAATCCCGTGCAGCGGACGATCTCTTTCTGCAGGAAGACGAAGAAGCCAAAGCCATCGGTGCATTGATGGCGGTGGAGTGGCCAGAACGGCTCAGCCTGGACCTTCCGGAGGCTTGGCAGCTAGAACTCTCCCATACCCAGAATGGAGGTCGACGGGCTCAGCTGACGCCTCCCAAAAACGCCTCCACTTGAGCCTCCGTGGGATGGGGATCGATGCCCCCAGCACCAGCACAGACCAAGGCACCACAAGCGGCAGCAAAACGCAGCCGTTCAGCCACCGGAGCCAACCAACGATGTAAGAGCCCAGCGGTGAAGGCATCCCCTGCCCCCGTCGTGTCCACCACCTGTGGAGGGGACAACGCTGGTTGGGTTCCGCTTGTACCGCCAATACACCAGCGCACCGGGGCAGCCCCGTCCGTCACCACCACATCCGGCCGCTGGGGCAAGCCGGAGGAAATCACACGGGGATCATCTCCTGCAAAAAACCAAAGAGCCTCTTCCCGGGCCAACTTGATCAATGCCGCCTGCTCCAACAAGGGACGAATGACAGACCGCGCCGCCTGCGTCGGACCGGCAGAAGGATCCGCAGCGACATCCCAAAACGTGGGCCGCCAATTCACATCCAGCGCCAAAGCAATGCCTTGCGATCGCGCTTGGGCCACGGCATCCAGCAATGCTTGGGCGGACTGAGGGAAAGCTAAGGGGATCGTGCCCACCAACAGCCAACGGGCGGCAGAGGTCAGGGCAACCGGTTGAAGCGCCTGATCAGCAAACCCATCTCCTTGATCACCGGCAAAACCCTGGAACTGGCGCTCCCCATCGCGAGCTCGCCGTACCAGCACGATCCGCGTCGGATGGGATGGGTCTACCTGAAGCGTGGAGGTATCAACGCCCCGCTGACCAAATAAATGCTGAAAGTCTGCGCCGATCGCATCGCCCCCGACACGCCCAACAAAGGACACCGATGTGCCGAGACGCGCCAAGCCACAGGCCACATTCGCGGGCGCTCCACCCAAGCGGTCATCCACAGGTTGAGCACACGCCGGATTACCCCCGAGGGGACCAAGGCGATCGATCAAGGCCTCTCCCAAACAGATCACCGCATTGGGATCAGCCATCAGCTGCCTTCGCCAGGTCCTTGAAGCTGATTGGTCCTGCTCAATCTGCCAAGCAACGCCTCAATGATCCGGACATTCGCAGCGGGAAAGGGATAGTCCTTCAGCTGCTCCGGTCGGACCCATCGCACCTGTTGGCTGGCTAAGGGTTTTGGATCCCCGGACATCCAACGGCAGAGATGCACCACAAACTGAAGTTTCTTGTGGCTGTAGGCATGGTCGACAGTGATGAGGCTTTCCCCCACTGAAACCTCGATCCCCAATTCCTCCATCAGCTCCCGGGCGATGCAGGCCTCTATCGGCTCACCCGGCTCCTGCTTTCCACCGGGGAATTCCCACATCCCTCCAAGAAGTCCCTCCTCCAGGCGTTGGTCGATCAAGACGTCACCCGCCTCATTGATCACCACACCAATACCAATCACTTGAAACGGAAGGGGTTTGCGCTCTTCGACCACGGGCCAGCCGCTGGGATCGCCAGAAGCGTAAGCAGCGCATGACGCTCTCCAGGGGCACTGGTCACAACCCGGCCGGCGCGGCGTACACACCGTGGCGCCAAGATCCATCAGCGCCTGGTTGAAATCCCTTGGGCGCCTTAGATCCAGCAGCTCTTCACTCCACCGCCAAAACAAGTGCTGATCGCGGGACGGCGGCCGCCCATGGGTATGCAGACGAGCCAAAACCCGCTTGACGTTTCCATCCAAAATCGGCGCTGGCGCATTAAAGGCGCTGGACACAATTCCGCCAGCGGTGGTGCGGCCGACGCCCGGCAACGCCATCCAGCCATCGAGATCCTTTGGCCAAGGCTGTTGGACCAAAACCCGAGCTGCTTCATGAAGACGCCGTGCCCTGGAGTAATAGCCAAGGCCTTGCCACTGCAACCGCACCTGCTCCAACGACGAGGTGGCGAAGGCATCCACGGTTGGGAACCTTGCCATCCAGCGCTGCCAGTAGGGCAACACCACCGACAGCTGGGTCTGCTGCAGCATCACCTCAGCGATCCAAATGCCATAGGAAGACAAGTTATCCTCAGGCAAAGGCCAAGTGCCGTCGGATTTGAACATCCAAGGCTTCTGAGCTGGGTCCTGACGGCCATAGAGCTGCCACCAGCTCAGGAGCGGCTCAGACATCGCAGTGATCGGTGCGTTGCGATGGAACAACGGGACGGTTCAACAAAATCCGTTCTATCGTCATGGCAGTCAAAAATCGGGACTACAACTGAACGCTTGTTTTTTTAAGCACAGAAATCGCCTGATTTAGCCCTACCAAATCCGACGACACAATGTTTGCTGACGCTCTCCCATCAGCAGCCATGGGTGGAGCTCTCCAATCTGAAGCAACGGTCCGCCAAGACGCCTTTGGACTCGTGGAACTCCGGACTCTCGAATTCGTTTCCCCGATTTAACCGTTATGACAACACCCTCATACCAAGAGTTCACGCTGAAGCCCTTCAGCAAACGAAGCAATACAAGGGCTCTCCTTCAAATTGCCAACACGCTGATTCCGTATGGGCTGTTGTGGTGGCTCATGCTTCAAGCAGCAGCGGTGTCTCTCTGGCTCACTCCGCCGTTTTTGATCATTCTCAGCTTGTTCTCGCTGAGAAGTTTTTCGCTAATGCACGATTGCGGTCATGGATCGCTGTTCGAAACAGCACGGCTAAATCGGATCTTCGGGTTCCTTCTGGGCGTCGTTAACGCGATTCCGCAGCTCTCTTGGTCGATCGATCACGCCTATCACCACAAGACCAACGGCGACTGGGAACGTTATCGAGGGGTTGCTGATTTCCTCAGCCTGGATGAATTTCAAAACCTCAGCCGCAAAGAACAGAGGATTTACGAAACAACCCACCACCCACTAATGGCCATTCCAGGTGGATTTTATTACTTAGCGATCAAACCAAGACTCGACCTCTTGATTGGGCTCATCAGTCCAAAAAATCGCATGTGGGGTTCAAGAGAGGAATTAAATGATCTTTGCCTGAGTAATTTATTTAGCCTGATTGCTGTGATCTGCCTAGGATGGTGGATTGGCTTCGGATTGTTCCTTAGCCTTTACAGCGTTGTTCTTTGCCTAACAGCCAGCAGCCTGATTTATGTGTTCTACGTACAGCACATTTTTGAAAATAGCTACGCCAATCCAAGCCAGGGATGGAGCCCAATGCGTGGTGCATTAGAAGGTTCGAGCTTGCTCGTTCTCCCACCGATACTTCAATGGTTTACAGCCAGCATCGGATTCCACAACATCCATCATCTCTGCGAGCGCATTCCTAATTACAATTTAGAAGCCTGTCATCAGCAGAATCAGCACCTCTTACAAAATGTGCCGACGTTGACACTAGGAACCATGCTGCAATGCTCAAAATTCCTCTTGTGGGACCCTGCCAAAATGAGCCTTGCTGAAATTCCATCTCAAGATAAACTGAGTGCGATTTAGAAATTTTGAGGGAATCTATTTCAATTAATATTTAGAAATTTCCCCCTTACCTGAATTTAATTTATAGCAAAGTTACCAAAATACTATTCTATTATTAGGAGTCAATATTTCCCATATTTCCACACTAATCCACCTCCTAGATGACCAAAAACTTTCCTTCAATTCAGGACACATGGGCATGGCAATCCCATCAAATTAGATGGTCACTGATGGGAGATCCAACGGCACCGACGGCGGTGATATTGATCCATGGCTTTGGGGCCAACACCAACCACTGGCGCTTCAACCAACCAGTACTGGGAGCGCAAACTCCCACCTACGCCATTGATCTGCTCGGGTTCGGGGGCAGTGATCAACCCAGGGCCCGACTAAAGGATGAACCCGTCACAGCCGACGCGGTGCATTACGGCTTTGATCTCTGGGGCCAGCAGGTAGCCGACTTCTGCGAAGAAGTGATCGACAAACCTGTGTTGCTGATTGGCAACTCCATCGGTGGCGTCGTCGCCCTACGAGCCGCACAACTGCTGGGAAGCCGCTGCCGCGGCGTGGTGCTGATCGATTGCGCCCAACGGTTAATGGACGACAAACAACTGGCCACGCAACCGGCCTGGATGGCCTGGATTCGACCCCTACTCAAAACGATGGTGCGTCAGCGCTGGCTGAGCACAGCCCTCTTCCGCAATGCCGCTCGACCCGGCGTAATCCGCAGTGTGCTGAAGCAGGCCTATCCCAGCGACGCCAACATCGACGACGCGTTGGTGGACCTGCTGTTTCAACCAACCCAACGCGATGGAGCTGCCGAAGCCTTCCGCGGCTTTATCAACCTCTTCGACGACTATTTGGCCCCAGAGTTGATGCAGCACCTGTCAATTCCGGTAGATCTGATCTGGGGAGAAAAGGATCCTTGGGAACCCTTACTGGAAGCCCAACGTTGGTGCGACAGCATCAACTGCGTGCGCTCGCTCACAGTGATTCCTGAGGCCGGGCATTGCCCTCATGACGAGGCACCGGACGCCACAAATGAAGCGTTGCTCAAAACATTGATGACCTCTATGCCTCCACTGACGACGTCATGACACGCCAAAACTGCTGATCACTGAGTGCCCCAAAACTCCAAAGTGCCGCAAGACATTGATAGTCTTCAACGAGAAATCGCTTGAGATTGTTAACCGCTGCAGCATCAAGATCCTGGCCAATCGCCCGCTTGGATGCATTGCTGCGTTCTCGCACTTCGGCCGCATCAACACCCAGGATCCTGGTGCAATCTGCAGCCAAGGTTTCCTGACACACCACTCCCAAAATATTGGTAGGGATGACAACAGCCAAAAGAGGTCGACAGTAAAAAGAGATCGACTCGCGCAAATGATGCACAACATGAAAATCTCTTGCGACAGCCTGATTAAGCCGCCCATCAGACCAATACAAAGAACGGGCCATTGTTCCCAAACTCTTATAAGTGCTTAAAACCTTTCTTTCACCAGGAAAGCGGCGCACCTGATCTGGCAACGCATCATCAACTACGAGTTTGTAGCGCCACTCGAATGCGGAGAAGGCCCTATCAATCGGATTGCGAAGGCAAAAAAGATAATCACAAGTCGAATCTACGACGACACCATTGATGTGAGATTCAAAGAAGGAAGAGTATTTTTCACTGATAACAAGTGAACGAGGGAGGAGCTTTTCAACTGTTGATCCCCCGCACTTACCAATATGTACAAACTGCAATCGCCGCTTCAAAGCATGAGCCAGATATCTGGCCCAAGCTTAAAGAGGCTTCAGCAAGCGACATAGGCCTCCACCTGATCACTCACCCGACGTAAACCGGCCAAGCCATCACGTTCGAGGTTGCGAACACGATCGCGGCTCATCCCAAGGATGCGGCCGATACCCGTCAGGCTCATTGGGTCTTCACCATCCATCCCGAAGCGCATGCGCAGCACTTGTTCCTGGAGATGGGGTAGCTGGCCCAGCAAGCTGCGCAAATCGCCCTTGAGGCAATCCTCTTCCACTTGATCGCTGGGGAGCTCATTATCTCCGGAAAGAAGCTCCAACAATTCAGTATCGTCACCGTCACCCACCTTCATCTCCAGGCTCACAGGCTGACGGGCACGGCACATCAAATCTTTGACTTCGTCTTCAGGCAGATCGACAAATTGGGCAAGCTCCGTCACGGTGGGGGTGCGACCCAACTCTTGACTGAGCTCACGCTGGCCCTTCTTGAGCTTGTTCAGCATCTCGGTGATGTGAATCGGCAGGCGGATCGTGCGGCTTTTCTCTGCGATGGCACGGGTGATGCCCTGACGAATCCACCAGTAGGCGTAGGTAGAAAACTTGTAACCGCGGGTGGGGTCAAACTTTTCAACGCCGCGAACCAGACCAATAGTGCCTTCCTGGATCAGATCCAGAAGTTCCATATTCCGTTTGGTGTATTTCTTGGCAACGCTCACAACGAGACGAAGATTGGCCGCCACCATCCGCTCCTTGGCGCGATGACCCTGCTGCAACTTCCGCTTGAGCTGAACAGTGCTGAGTTCAGCAGCCTTGGCGAGTTGATCGCGGGCGGGCTTGGCTCCATCCCTGCTCTCCAACTCGGCCTCAAGAGTTTCGATCTCCATCAGCTGCTGAACCTGACGACCAAGGGTGATTTCTTGCTCATGGGTGAGCAAGGGCACTCGTCCAATATCCCGGAGATACGAACGCACCAGATCGACGTCAACACTGACGGTTCGGGTAGAAGTTGCTGGTTTTGAAGCAGCGGTAGCGACGGGTGCCATGGCGCTTCGTTGAGTTATGTAAAGCGTACCCCTAAGAAACGTAAACAAGCTCTCAGAAAGCAGAAGCCGCCAAGAATTGGGTAGAAATACCTGCTGCCTGACCCAGCTGCGGCAGGTTCAGCAGCAGCCACTGCGCCGTTTTCAAATAAATGAGCGTCCCGGCCACGTCGGTACACGTGGTGATGAACGGTGTGGACATCAGGGCTGGATCCAGGCCCATCCGGTCGAACAACAGCGGAAACGCCGCTCCAGCCGTTGCCGCCAGGGTGGTAATCGCCAGCAAGCTGATCCCCACCGACACCCCCACCAAGGCGCCCCCACCACGCCACCAGGCAAAGGGCAGCACCACAATCATCATCAATACCCCGAGAACGGCACCGGCCATCGCTTCCCGCAGCACCGCTTGCAGAGGCTTCAAAACCGAAATGCTTTGGGTGCTCAATCCACGGATCACCACGGTGGAACTCTGGGCACCGACATTGCCACCGGTGCCTCCCAATAAAGGAATGAACGCTGCCAAGAGCACCACTTGCTTCAGCACGGCCTCATTCGCTGCAATCACCTCCGAGGTGAAGAAACTCGCCACCACGAGCACCGACAGCCAAACAATCCGGCGGCGGGCGACGGTAAACAAGTTGCTGCTGAAGTAATCGTCTTCGTCGCCAGCTTGCACAGCACCAGCGGCGTAGAGGTCGCGGGTGGCCTCCTGCTCAATCACGTCGATCACGTCATCAACGGTGACGATGCCCACCAAGCGCTGCTCTGAATCCACCACAGGCACAGCCAAAAAGTCGTAGCGCTGAATCGTGCGAGCCACCTTTTCTTGGTCGGTGTCGGTGGAAACGCTGAGCACATCACCCGTCATCACATCACCAATGCGCGCCTTCAAATCCGCCGTCACCAAATCCCTGAGGGAGAGGATCCCCGTGAGGCAGCGTTCTGCATCGGTGACGTATAGGGAATAAATGGTTTCGGTGTCGCGAGCGCGACGACGCACGATCTCCAACGCTGTGGCAGCGGTTTGGTTCTCCTTGAGAGCGATGTATTCCGTCGTCATCAAACGACCAGCCGTTTCCGCCTCGTAGCCGAGCAATTGGGCTGTAACCCTGCGCTCTTCCGGGCTGAGCTCACTCAAGAGCTGACGAACCACTTTGGCGGGCAGCTCCTCCAACAACCGTGCCCGGTCGTCTGGAGACATCTCCTCGACCACCTCGCGCATCTCACCGGAGCGCAACAGGCGCAATAGGCTCTGCTGGGTTGCGCTGTCGAGATATTCATAAACACTGATTGCCTCATCCTTCCCGAGGAAACGAAACGCAAGGGCCTGAAGGTTGGTGGGCAAATTGCCGATCGCCTCAGCGATATCCACCGGCTGCACCGGCTTCAACAACAGCTTCACCGCGTCGTAGTTCCCGACAGACAGCATCGACTCCAGTTGTTGGCTGACCACTTCCGCCACCAACTCGAGCTCAACCGTGACGTTGCCGGCTTCGTGCCCCGCTGCCTCCGTCATGCTTCTCCGGCCGGGATTTCAAGTATGGCCGTTCATGCCGGTTAATCTTTCGAAATATCCGGCTTTAGGCATGACGATCAACATCAGTGGTGTTTCCGTAACGTCCCCAGACGGCTCCACCAAATCTCTCGGCGACTACGCGGGGAAGGTGCTGCTGATCGTAAATGTGGCCAGCAAATGTGGTTTCACCAAGCAGTACGCCGGGCTTCAAGCACTGAATGAGGCCTATGCCGACAAGGGATTGGCTGTGCTTGGTTTCCCTTGCAACGATTTCGGCGCTCAGGAACCAGGAACGTTGGATGAAATCAAGAGCTTCTGTTCCGCCACCTACGGCGCAGACTTTGAACTCTTCGACAAAGTGAACGCGAAGGGAAGCACCACAGAGCCTTACACCACTCTGAACAAGACTGAACCCGCCGGAGATGTGGCCTGGAATTTTGAAAAGTTCTTGGTGGGCAAAGACGGAACGGTGATTGCCCGTTACAAGAGTGATGCCACCCCCGAGGCGCTTAAGGCTCCGATCGAGGCGGCGTTGGCCGCCTAACCCTCTGGCCAACCCACAACCCAAGGGCTGCGGCGCCCAGTCCCAGCCCAAGGGTGAGACAGATGAGGCCTGAGGCCTCAAGAATCTTTCCAGCGCTGATCAATTGCATCGCCTCCAACATCCAGCTGCTGAAGGTGGTGAGGGATCCACAGAAACCAATCCCAATCAAGAGCTGACGACGTGGCGCTGCGGGCAAGCCGGCGAGCAAGCCGAGCAATGCAGCACCCAGCACATTCACCAGCAGATGGTGATCGGAGCCATGGAGCGCCACCTGCCAACGCAGTAGCGCTCCAGGAACAGCGCCAAGGGCCACCAGGAACAACTCCTGCAGTTCTGCAGTTAACGAACGCTGCTGCTCAGGCATAGCTCCCCAGGCCGTAACCAGCCCCTGCTGCGCACAGACCAAACACAATCGAAGTCAGCGCTAAAACAAGCGACACGAAGGGGCGACCAGACCGCAATTCATTGAGAAGCTCCACGGCAAAAGTGGAGAAGGTGCTGAGGCTTCCAAAAAATCCCACCCCGATCAACATCGCAAGGCGTGGGTTGGCACTGCAGCTTTGAACAAGCGCCAACACCAAGCCCAAGCCGAAGCAGGCGATTACATTCACGACAAACGTGCCCCAGTGCTTTTTGGGCACCATCGGCTCGAAGTGATTGACCGTTTTTAGGCGCAGCCAGGCACCGGGGATCGCCCCGAATCCGACCAGCAGCGCTTCAAGCGCGGAGCCAGCCACGGGGTTGATCCTCACCAAGTGGTTGGACGTGCAGCCAGTCATTGCCATCCGCCGCCGACCAGCGCCGTAGCAAACGCAGTGAGGTTCCAGCCCTCAGGGTGCTGAGACGCGGCGCTACAGCCATCGGACTCAAACGCAGGGGCGCATCAGACGCCACGTGCAGATGACCACCAACACCGACGCGACGTCGCACTTGCGGTTGCCGAAAATCTGCACCACCGGCTGGCATGGCTGCTGGGGCCATCAAGGCCACTCCCAGCAGCCAACTCCATCGCAACATCGGACCCATCAAATGTCGAGTGCTGCCATATCCAATTCTTTGCTATGGGTTTCGATGAACTCACGGCGAGGGGCCACTTTGTCGCCCATCAGAATCGTGAAAATTCGGTCAGCTTCCAAAGCATCTTCGATTTCAATTCGCTTCATCATCCGCGTACTGGGATCCATCGTGGTTTCCCACAATTGCTTGGGCATCATTTCACCCAAACCCTTAAAACGCTGGATCGTGTATTTGGCATTTTCACCAAACCCTTTAAGCGTCTTTTGCAGGTCAGATTCGTTGTAGCAATAGGTGTGATTTTTACCGCGCTCAACCTTATACAGAGGCGGACAGGCGATATAAATATATCCACCTTCCACCAATTCTCGCTTGTAGCGATAGAAGAATGTAAGGATCAAGGTGCGAATGTGAGCGCCATCCACATCAGCATCCGTCATGATCACAACACGGTGATAACGGAGGCTTTTTTGATCAAATTCTTCCCCTTTAATACCCAGACCTAATGCTGTAATGAGAGCTTGGATTTCTGTGTTTTTATAAATCTTCGAATCGTCTGTTTTCTCGATATTGAGAATTTTGCCCCGCAAAGGAAGAATCGCTTGAAAACGACGGTCGCGTCCTTGCTTGGCCGAGCCACCAGCAGAATCACCCTCCACGATGTAGATCTCAGACTCGCTGGGATCGCGGGAGCTGCAATCAGCCAGCTTCCCAGGGAGGGTTGAGCTCTCTAAAACACTCTTACGTCGCACCAGTTCGCGGGCACGGCGTGCAGCCTCAGCAGCATTAAAGGCTTGAATCGCTTTCTCCAGGATCAGACTGATCACTGAAGGATTGAATTCAAGGAATTGGCTGAGGGCTTCGCCAACTAAATTATCAACAATGCCGCGAACCTCGGTGTTACCGAGCTTGGTTTTTGTTTGCCCTTCAAACTCAGGTTCCGGCACTTTGACCGACAACACCGCCGTTAGGCCTTCGCGAATGTTTTCGCCAGCCAAATTGGAATCGGCATCCTTGCGTTTGCCCAATTTCTTGGCAAAAGCATTCAGCGTGCGGGTAAGGACCGTTTTTAAGCCTTCAATATGAGTGCCACCATCCACTGTTCGGATGTTGTTGGCAAAACCAAGAATGCTGTCGGAATAGGCATCAGCGCACCACTGCAAGGCAGCTTCCACCTGGACACCATCTTTCTCAGAATTCACATAAATAATGTCTGGATGAAGGGCATCCTTTGCCTTATTCATGTAGGCGACGTATTCCTTGATGCCGCCTTCGTAGAAATAGATCTCCTCATGGGGATCACCGGCATCGCTCAGGGAGGCTTCGCGCTCATCGCGGAAGACGATCTGCACCCCACCGTTGAGATAGGCCAGCTCTCGCAAACGCGCTGACAGGGTGGCGTAATCAAAAACGATCCCGCCGGTAAAAATTTGAAGATCCGGCAGAAAACACACTGTGGTGCCGGTTTCACCCTGCTCAGCCTCCGACTGAGACTCGGACAACAAACTGCCAATCGCAGCACCCCGCTCAAACCGTTGGCGGTGCACCTGACCTTGACGACGCACGGTGACCTGCACCCATTCACTCAGGGCGTTGACGACAGACACACCAACGCCGTGCAAGCCACCGGACACCTTGTATCCACCTGCTCCAAACTTGCCACCGGCATGCAACACGGTGAGCACCGTTTCCAGGGCACTCTTTCCCGTGCGGGGATGCACATCCGTGGGGATACCGCGCCCGTTATCGGTCACGGAAGCGGAGCCATCAGCGCCAAGAATCACCGTGATTCGGTCGCAATGCCCAGCCAGGGCCTCATCCACCGCGTTATCCACCACCTCGTACACCAGGTGATGCAGACCCCGGGGTCCGGTGGTGCCGATGTACATCCCCGGGCGTTTCCGGACGGGCTCAAGCCCCTCCAACACCTGAATCTGTTCAGCGCCGTATTCGTTCTGGACCTTGGAAGCGTCGCTCATTCAGAAGCTCTCAAGTCAGGAAACTGGGTTCTATGGGGCCGCAACGGGTCTGAACCACGATCTGACATTCTCAATTTTACACCGGGTGTCTACAGCGTCCTGCAGAGGCCTCTGAAGCGCTATCTCCAACTGGCCTCCACCCCCTTTGATCTGCGGCGATGTCCACACAACCACTCGTGATCACCTTGCTAGGGCCCACCGCCAGCGGCAAAACCGCCCTCGCCCTTGAGCTGGCCGAACGGCTCGAACTGCCGGTGATCAACGTGGATTCCCGCCAGCTGTATCGGGAGATGGACGTGGGCACCGCCAAACCCACCGCCGAACAACAGGCCCGGGTAACGCACCACCTACTCGACCTGCGCAATCCCAACCAGCCGATCACGCTGCAGGAATTTCAAGCGGAGGCCACGTCCTGCATTGAACGTGAACTATCTGAACGGGGCGTCGCCCTACTCGTGGGCGGCAGCGGTTTGTACCTGAAAGCTTTAACGAGCGGTCTCAAACCGCCGGCCGTAGGTCCACAACCCGAGCTGCGCAAGCAGTTCAGTGCTATGGGACAGGCCATCTGCCATCCGCTCTTGGCCGCCGCTGATCCAATCGCCGCAGCCAAAATTTCCCCTGCGGATGCGGTCCGCACCCAACGCGCTTTGGAGGTGCTGTACGCCTCAGGCCAACCGATGAGTGGCCAGGCCAGCGTGGAGCCTCCCCCCTGGCGAATTTTGGAGTTAGGGCTCGATCCCAGCAACCTGCGGCAACGGATCAACCAACGCACCGAACAGCTGTATCAGGACGGCCTGGTGGAGGAGACCCAACGCTTGGCCGACCGCTACGGAGCCGACTTACCGCTGCTGCAAACGATCGGCTACGCAGAAGCACTGCAAATCAACGATGGATCGATCACACGGGCATCGGCGATCGCCACAACCTGCCAGCGCACGCGGCAATTCGCCAAACGTCAACGCACCTGGTTTCGGCGACAACACACTCCCCAATGGCTCAGCGAACAGGATCTGTTAACGGAAGCGATGACGCTGATCGAACAACACCTAGGCTGATCCAAGCAGACGTTGTGTTTTTAGTGTTGTCTGCACCTGTTCCCTTTTCCCTCTGAATGGCTCCACGTCCCCGTTTTGACCGTCGCGCTCCAGTAAGGGAGCTTCCAAACATCAATGACCGAATCAGTTACCCCCAGTTGCGGGTTGTTGATTCAGACGGCAGCCAACTCGGAGTGATCAGTCGGGAAGACGCGCTGGAAGTGGCCAAAGAGCGCGAATTGGATCTGGTGCTGGTGAGTGAAAAAGCCGATCCGCCGGTGTGCCGGATCATGGACTACGGCAAATTCAAATTTGAGCAAGAAAAGAAAGCCAAAGAAGCCAAGAAGAAGTCGCACCAGACCGAAGTTAAAGAAGTGAAAATGCGATACAAGATCGATTCGCACGATTACGACGTGCGTATCGGCCAAGCACAACGCTTCCTCAAAGCCGGCGACAAGGTGAAGTGCACCGTGATTTTCCGTGGCCGGGAAATTCAGCACACCGCCCTAGCCGAGGTTTTGTTGCGGCGCATGGCGAAAGACTTGGAAGAAAAGGCGGAAATCCAGCAATCCCCCAAGCGAGAGGGACGCAACATGATCATGTTTCTGACGCCTCGTAAGACCCCCCTCCTGAAAAAAGACGACAAGGATTCGAGCGTGCACCAAGCGATCCGCACCATCCCTGCACCTCCACGGTCCACCGCCACCAAGGTGGCGGCCCCCCAGGCCTAATTAACCCTCGAGCAAAAGTTGCCAACCCTGGGATGAGTCCTCAGGGTTAATGCTGCTGCGCTCCTCACCCCTCAAGCCGTAGTCGGAGCCGTTGAGTTCGATTGATCTGATCGGCAGTTATTCATAGCCCCTCTGTGGCGTCGACCCTCAGACAGATCCTGGTCCAAATAGGACAAATCGAGCCCAGGCGCCGTTCTTGCAATAACTGCATCGACCGAGCCGGTATTCCAGAGGCCGCAAGCCGATTGACAACGCTGCGCACCCAGCCATTCACGCCAGATGCCTCAGGTAGCACGATAGCTACACGTGATTGAGTAAATATATCTCCTATATCGTCCAAGCTTGAAGCGGTGGGCGACCACCAACAGCGAAGTGGCACAGCTCCTGAGCTCAAATCGACCCAGTCGCCGCTTGGAGAGTTGGAGATTGTCACAGGCTCTCGGACACACAAGCA
The DNA here is from genome assembly GCF_000153805.1 of Synechococcus sp. BL107. Classification (NCBI taxonomy): domain Bacteria; kingdom Bacillati; phylum Cyanobacteriota; class Cyanophyceae; order Synechococcales; family Synechococcaceae; genus Synechococcus; species Synechococcus sp. BL107. The sequence goes on from NZ_DS022298.1 coordinate 267,015, forward strand.
ATTGTCACCAGCGGATTCGCTCCGTATGGTGGCCGCATTACAACCTGGCCCACCGGCGTGCGATTTCATATCCAGCAGGAAAGCGACATCCCCGCGTCGACCCAGCTGTACAACCAAATCTGCTTCGCCATTGCTGCACGGCACTACCCGCCTGGCCACCGATTACCGAGTACGCGACAGCTGGCGATGCAGACCGGATTACACCGCAACACGATCAGCAAGGTGTACCGCCAGCTTGAAACCGACGGTGTGGTGGAGGCCATGGCCGGATCGGGCATCTATGTACGCGACCAGCAGAAACCGCGGGAAATCAAAACTCCACCCCACATCCGCAACCGCGGCGTCACCGATCTCGATCGGGAAGTGCGCAAATGCGTGGATGGTCTGCTGAACGCAGGCTGCACGCTGCAGCAGACCCGTGAGCTGCTCACCCGGGAAATCGACTGGCGGCTGCGCTGTGGCGCCCGGGTGTTGGTGAGCACGCCCCGGGAAGACATTGGTGCTTCGATGCTGATCGCTGAGGAATTGGAGCCCTGCCTCGACGTGCCCGTGGAAGTGGTACCGATGGAGGAATTGGAAAACGTGCTGGAAACCTCCAGTAATGGAACGGTGGTGACCAGCCGTTACTTCCTCCAGCCCGTGGAGGAGCTGGCCAAAAAACACAGCGTGCGGGCTGTGGCGGTGGATCTCAACGATTTCCGCAATGAGCTGGCCATGCTGAAGGAGCTACGCCCCGGCAGTTGCGTGGGCCTGGTGAGCATCAGCCCCGGTATCTTGCGGGCCGCCGAAGTGATCCTGCACTCGATGCGCGGCAACGACCTTCTGCTGATGACGGCCACTCCAGATGTAGGGAGTCGTCTGTTGGCGCTGTTGCGCGCCTCCAGCCACGTGCTCTGCGATCGCCCCAGCTTGCCCCTTGTTGAACAGAGCCTGCGCCAAAACCGATCGCAACTGATGCGAATGCCGCAACTGCACTGCGCCGAGAGTTACCTCAGCACCGATACGATCGATTTACTCCGCAAGGAGATCGGCCTGCAAACCCCCGCGACCGCCAGCTGACCCCCGCCGATGCTTGATCAGATCCGAGCCGATCTCGCCATCATCCGCGAGCGCGATCCGGCTGCTCGCGGTTGGCTGGAGATGCTGTTTTGCTATCCAGGCCTCCACGCCATCAGTCTGCACCGGTTCAGCCATCGGCTTTGGCGCAGCCGCTTGCCGCTCAAGCTCCTGGCCCGCTGCATCAGCCAAGTGGGGCGTGCCCTAACCGGCATCGAAATTCATCCCGGTGCACGCATCGGCCACAGTGTGTTTATCGACCACGGCATGGGTGTAGTGATCGGGGAAACCGCGGAAATCGGGCACCGATGCCTGCTGTATCAGGGCGTCACCCTGGGTGGAACCGGCAAAGACCATGGCAAGCGCCATCCCACGTTGGGGGAAAACGTTGTGGTGGGAGCAGGGGCCAAGGTGCTAGGGGCGATCACGATCGGGCCCAACACCCGCATTGGCGCTGGCTCAGTGGTAGTGAGAGATGTGGAAGAAGACTCCACCGTGGTGGGCATCCCCGGCCGGGTGATCCACCAAAGCGGCGTCCGTATCAACCCCCTAGCCCATTCCGCCCTCCCCGATGCGGAAGCAAATGTAATCCGCAACTTGATGGAGCGAATCGACGAGCTGGAGACCACGGTGAACGCCCTAAGAAGCTGCCTCGATGACGTGGCAACAGATTGTGCTCTGCAAGACGACCATGGTGGCGAGGCACAAAGCCTCAAAGACAGGGAAATCCTTGAATTTCTCGGGGAGAGCAGCGGGTGATCATCGATCACACCCTGAAGATCGTGCTGCTGCATGTGCCCAAATGTGCGGGCACCAGCCTCCGCCAAGCCTTTTTGGAGGATGGGCAAGACCGAGACGTGGTGAGCTTTTTCGATTTCGAATACAACCCTGTACTGCATCGCCAGGTGGACAAAGCCCACCTTCCGTTAATGGATCTGCGCCATTTCCCGGAATGGCGGTTTCTCAAGCGGTATGCGGTGATCGCCTGCATTCGGCATCCCTATGAACGCTTGGCCTCGGCGTGTCGGGAGTTTCTCCGACAAAACAGTCGAGACACAGAAGTGCAGATGCGCACGCAACTCCCCAACCAAGAACAACGGTTGGCTTACCTGCGACGACTTCCCGCAGCGATGGACGCCCACGATTTGCGGTGGGTGCATGGCTTCCCAATCCACTGGTTTACCCACTACGGCAAGAGAGCCAAGGTGCAACATCTGATCCGATGCAGTGATCTAGCTGAAGATCTCACCGACTTGGGTGCACGGCTGAAGTGGCCAAAGGGCCTACGCACCAAGCTGGCGGCCGTAGGAGCTGGGGCGGGTCGCCGCCAAACGGCGGATCTTGATGATCTCAGCCACGACCCAAACCTCCGGGCCATGGCCAACCTGCTGCACAGCAACGACTTTCGCTGCTTTGGCTTTGCGCGCAGCGAGGCCTACTTTGAGGATCCAGATCTGGCCGACCACGTGCAGCAGTGTCTGCGGTTGGGGCCATCCCACGAGCTGCCACTCACCAACCTCACTCCCCAAATGCGCTGGTATTACGGCCGCAGCAGCAACCGCAATGAGCCGGTGTTGCAGCCGATCCGAAGCAGGAGGCAGCGGCGATGACATTAATGCTCACCCTGCTCTGCCGGGATGAGGCCGACATCCTCGAGAGCATGCTGCGGTTTCATCTCGATCAGGGAGTGGAGCTGATCATTGCCACCGACAACGGTTCAATGGATGGCAGCTTGACCCTGCTGCAACGCTATGAACGGATGGGGAAGCTGCGGCTGATCCAAGAGCCAGACCACAGCCACGATCAAGCGGTGTGGGTGACGCGAATGGCACGGATGGCGGCGGACCTGGGCGCCGACTGGGTGATCAACAGCGATGCCGATGAATTTTGGTGGCCAACCCAGGGCAATCTCGCCTCCACTCTGGCGGCGCTGCCGAGCTCAGTTCAGGCCGTGACTGTGGAGCGCACGAATTTTCTACCTCCAGCACGAGACGCCAAGGATCAACGCCCCTTCCACCAGCGCCAGGTGCTGCGGGAACGCATTTCGCGCAACAGCCTGGGGGAACCACTTCCCCCCAAGCTGATTCATCGCGCCGATCCGAACGTCACGGTGAGTGATGGCAACCACGGCGCCACGGTGAACGGCGAACGCCTGAGCACGATCAGTAACGGCGGCATTGAAATCCTGCATGTGCCGATTCGCAGCTACCCCCAACTCGAACGAAAGATTCGCCAAGGCTCCGAAGCCCTCGAACGCAACCGCCGCATTGGGCCTGGGGTTGGCCACAGCTGGCGCAGCCTGTATAACACCCACCTCAAAGCCGGCACCCTTCTCGCTTACTACGACGGCCTCCGCCCCGATGAGGCAACGCTCACCGCCCAACTGGCCAGCGGCGAGCTGATCGACGACCGGAGGCTTCAGCGCAGCCTGGGCGACCAAATCCCACGGGTGGCTGTGATCACGCCCTACTACAAAGAGCCCTTGGCCCAACTGCAGCAATGCCATCAGAGCGTGCTGGCCCAAAGCGAGCCCTGCCTGCACGTGCTGGTGTCCGACGGACACCCACGCCCACGCATCAACAAATGGAACGCTGAGCATGTGCGACTCCCCCGCAGCCATGGGGACATTGGCTCCACCCCCCGGCTGATTGGCTGCTATCACGCCATCGGGTTAGGGGTGAATGCCGTCGCCTTCCTCGATGCCGACAACTGGTACGGACCAAACCACATCGCTGATTTGCTGGCATCCATGGACAAGGAGAAAGCCGATTTTGTTTCGAGTGGCCGAACCCTCTGCCGCCTCGATGGCTCAGAGATGGGGCCGTGCCCCCTCACCGATCCAGAACGGTTCATTGACACCAACACGATGCTGTTTGGTCGACAAGCATTCCAGTTACTCCACCATTGGGTACTGATGCCGAGCTACGGCCACCTCATCGGTGACCGGATCATGCTGAACCACGTGCGGCGCTCGAATCTCAAACGCCATCACCTCAATCAAGGCTCAGTGTTTTACCGCTGCGCCAAAGAAGGGCTCTACCGCCAAATGGGTGAGGTGATTCCAGAAGGAGTTCAGCCCCGCCCTAATTACGAGGCATCGTTCCGTCAGTGGGAGGCCGATGGTCAGCCGCCGCTTTGAGGTGCAGCAGGCTGGAACATGAACATCGAATAGATCACATTGCGGCGCATGTTGGTCATCATCTCGAGGAACATGTCGTAACCCTCGTTCTTGTATTCGATCAAAGGATCTTTCTGTCCATAGCCCCGTAGACCCACGGATTCCCGAAGCGCATCCATCGCCTGGAGATGTTCGCGCCAAAGGGTGTCGATCTGCTGAAGGATGAAGAAGCGCTCGGCCTCTCTCATCAGGCCTGGGCGTTGCTGCTCAATCTGACCTTCTTTGAGGTCGTAAGCATTGCGCAATTGCTCCTGAAGGAAAGCCTTGAGCTCGTCCATCCCCAAACCATTCACTTGTGCAGGGGTGAGATCTTCAAGCAAGTAAATGAATTCCTTCACCTTTCCCACCAACTGATCCAAATCCCATTCCTCAGGGGGTAGATCGGGATTCACGTAAGCCTCCACGATTTCATTCATCGTTCGTTCGCCATAGCCAATCACCTGCTTCTTCAACGCACGGCCGTCCAGCACACGGCGACGTTCGGAATACACAGCACGGCGCTGATTGTTCATCACCTCGTCGTACTCGAACACTTGCTTCCGGATGTCGTAGTAGTACGTCTCAACTTTTTTCTGGGCACCTTCCAGGGAGCGAGTCAGCATGCCCGACTCAATCGGCATGTCTTCCTCCACCCGGAATGCATTCATCAAGCCAGCCACGCGCTCACCACCAAAAATGCGCAAAAGGTTGTCGCCTAGCGATAGGAAAAAGCGCGTGGAACCGGGATCACCCTGACGTCCAGCACGACCGCGAAGCTGGTTATCTACTCGGCGCGACTCGTGTCGCTCGGTACCAATGACGTGCAGCCCGCCGGCATCGCGCACACGGGCCTCCTCCTCCTTCACGACCGCGTCGTATTCACCCCGTACCAGAGCAATCGCTTCCCGCAGCGATTGGATCTCGGCATCTTCGGTTGGGGCCTTTTCGGCCGCCGTGGCAATCCTCTCCTCAAGATCAAGCACGCTGAGGGCGCGATCGCCCCATGCCTTCACCAAATCTCGCGCAAGTTGAGCAAGAACTTGATCTGTGGACTCCGAAAGCTCACAGGGATAAAGGCTGGCTCCGGCCCGGGGCGATGCCGTTGCAGACGTCTCAGAGAACCCAGTAGCAGAGGCTGAATCCTGGACAGGAAGGGATGGAAGCGGACCATCTTCTGGCTTGACTAGGCGACCGAGCAACACCTCTCGCAACTTGAGGCGGGCCATGTAATCGCTGTTCCCACCAAGAATGATGTCCGTACCACGGCCCGCCATGTTGGTGGCAATCGTGACGGCACCAGCGCGGCCTGCTTGAGCCACGATTTCTGATTCCCGTTCCACATTTTCGGGTTTGGCATTAAGCAAGTTGTGGGGAATATCTTGTTCTGCCAGCAGGCTGCTCAACAACTCACTCTTTTCCACCGATGTGGTACCCACCAGCACCGGACGCGCTTTTTTGTGGATCTCGGCAGTTTCGTTGGCAACAGCCCGCCACTTCGCCACTTCAGTTTTATATACCTGATCAGCCCAGTCTTGACGTGCGCGAATGCGATTGGTCGGAACAATCGTGGTCTGCAATTTGTAGGTCTTCTCGAACTCCACTTCCTCTGTTTTGGCGGTGCCGGTCATGCCCGCCAATCGCGGATAGAGAAGAAAGAAGTTCTGGTAGGTAATCGAAGCGAGAGTTTGCGTTTCCGGTTGAATCTGAAGCTTTTCCTTGGCCTCGATCGCTTGGTGCTGGCCATCACTCCAACGACGGCCTGGCATCACACGACCGGTGAATTCATCAACAATCACCGCTTCGTCATCCCGAACTATGTAGTTCACATCCTTCACAAACAACTCCTTCGCCTTCAGGGCGTTGGTGATGTAGTGGGCCCAGGGGTCCTGGGGGTCAAACAGATCCTGGACACCCAAAGTTTTCTCGGCTTTGGCAAAGCCTTCATCCGTAAGAGTGCAACTGCGCTGCTTCTCATCCACTTCGTAATCACCCTCAGGATCGATACCGTCTTTACCCATCTCGGCAGAGCGCTCAAGGGAGGCAGCCAATTGGGCAGCTTGTTGGTATTTCTCCTGCTCACGCTCGACCTGGCCAGAAATGATTAAGGGTGTACGCGCCTCATCAATGAGGATTGAATCCACCTCGTCAATCACGCAAAACTGAAATTCGCGTTGAACCACTTCACTAATATCCGCGGCCATATTGTCGCGGAGGTAATCGAAACCCAACTCCGAATTTGTGGCATAGGTGATATCGCAGGCATAGTTGCGGCGTCGCTCCTCCGGGCGCATGTCCTGCTGGATCAAACCAACTGATAAACCCAGAAAACGGTGGACCTGCCCCATCCACTCAGCATCACGACGGGCCAGATAGTCGTTCACAGTGACCACATGCACACCACGACCGGTGAGAGCATTGAGGTAGCTAGGCAACGTAGCGACAAGAGTTTTGCCTTCGCCGGTTTTCATCTCAGCAATCTGACCCTCATGCAGCACCATGCCGCCAATCAATTGCACGTCGAAGTGACGCATCCCGAGAACACGCTTTCCGGCTTCTCGAACAACAGCAAACGCCTCAGGGAGAATCTCATCAAGGATGAGCCTTTGATTCACAAGCGTGCCGGCATTGGCAAGACGTTCTTGAAATGCGGCCGTACGTCTACGTAAATCGTCGTCGCTCAGGGGAGCAATTTCCTCTTCGAGAAGAGTGATGTCGGAAACAAGCGGCTGGTAGCGCTTCAGCTTGCGGGCATTGGGGTCACCCAGCAGGAGCTTGAGCATGGTCTCGACGACTACCAGAAAGTCATGCCAGCCTACTGACGAAGGACTGCAAACCAGAAGACTGACATGCCTGCTCGACTGCCGGACTTCTTAGGGATAGGAACCCAAAAAGGGGGAACAACGAGTTTGCACGAATGGCTATGCGGACATTCCCAGATTTATTTGCCTGACTGCAAGGAAGTGCACTACTTCGATTTGAACCATGAAAGGAATGAAAGTTGGTATAAAAACCATTTCATAGACGCCAGAGAGGATCAAAAATGCGGTGAAATAACGCCATTTTATTTATTTCACCCAAACGTTCCATCAAGAATACACAAACTATTGCCGAAAGTTAAAATGATTGTATTGCTAAGAGATCCAGCAGAGAGAGCAATATCACAAATTTTGCATGCTAAAAGAAAGGGATTCGAAACACTTTCACCAGAGGAAGCCATAGCAAGAGAACAAGAAAGGCTCCAACAAGGAGGCATATGGAGCCTCCAAAAACATAGTTACATAGGAAGAAGCAGGTATTTAGAACAACTAGACAGATATGAGAAATTATTCAAAAAAGATCAAATGCTTATATTAAAAAGCGAAGACCTATTCGAAAAACCAGCCCAAGAATGGATAAAAATAACCGAATTCTTAGGGATTAGATCAGACTTAAGGCTCCCAAGCATGCCAAAGGCGAATGAAGGAGTAAGCATGAATGAGAAATTAAAACAAAGGCTTCGAAGAAAGATTCGCAAAGAGTTACAAGCTACAGCCGATGGCATAAAAGAACGATACGGCTTTGAGTGGACATGGAATTAAGTGAATTGAATAGAAAGAAAACATAAAAGCTATTATATATTTTCAAATTAATTCATAATCTATAAACTTGCCTCAACTTTATCTAACGCCAAAGAAACGCTGTCTTGCATGGCCGATAAGGAATATCTAGAACGAACTTCAGCAGACAATAAAGTCAGGTTTCGAAAGACTCTATCTGGATTCTGACAAAGAGATAGCTCAAAGTCTTCAACAGAATTGACGAAATCTGCCCAATCACCAAAAGCAACTTCAGATGCCATAGAAAACTCTGAACCTAAGTTAAAAAGTTCACGACCACCCAAACCAGAATAACCAACAACAGCGCAACCACAGGCAAGAGCTTCAGCTACAGGCAAGCCGAATCCTTCAGGATGGCCAAAGGAGAGAAAAAGAAAACTTTCAGACATAAGTTCAATAACTGAAGTATGAGCAAGACCGTCAATGGGCTTAATGGTCCAACCAGAAAGCAATGATCGTTCTCTCAAAATAGAAGCGACCACGGAGCCATCAAGGAGATTCTTACGAGGCATATAGACAATCTGGCGCTTCTTGTTAGAAATGGAAGGGAGACCACCGAGATCGAATCCATTAATAATCAACGAAACACGATTGCTTCCAGGAAGAACAAACTCAGAGAGAAACTTGTAATCGTGTTGAGACACACAAAAAACCTGAAGAATCGACTCATGACGATACAATGACAATGCAATATTTGGCTTTAGAAAAGAAGTATCGCCGGAAAGACCAAAAGTATATGATAAGTTTTGATTAAATATGACAGATGGAAAGCCTGCGGCGTATTTAAAAATTGTAGTCAAGAAAGTCTCTGGAAAGATAATGACATTATGAGTACGTGATAGAGAGGAATCGCGTAACTTAACCCACTCAGAAAACGAAATTGTATTAACATTACTGCTAAACCAACCAGGATGGAAATCAGCAGACTCTTGAATAATTGTTGCCTTACGTCCGCAGGCAACAATAGACTCAGCAAGTCGATGCATCTGCTTTACGCCGCCAATCGGACGAGTAATATCGGGATGGAGAGCTAACCAGTAATGAACCGACATAAATTAAAAGAAAAAATGTGGGAAAAACTAATAGGAAAATCTAAGGGGAAACAATATACAAATAAAGACAGAACAAACTTAATATTAATCACATTTGATCAATGGCGAGGTGACTGGGGAGATCCCATGAAACCGGTAACAGAACTGAAAGAATTGAAGGCCTTAGCAGAAGAAGGTCTAATAATAGAGAGATGCTATACAAGCAGCCCACAATGTGTGCCGGCAAGAATAAGTTGGTTGACGGGTATGAGACCAAGTGAATCTGGAGTTACATATAACAGGCCATTAGATTTGCCAGGTAGCGCACCATCAATGATACGTGAACTAAAAGATTTAGGGTGGCATACAGCGATAGTAGGAAAAACACATTGGAGCAACCATAACATTGAATGTGACTTAAGAGAAAACAAAAAGAGGCTTAGTGATTTAGGATTTATAGAATCAAGAGAAATTGCAGGACCGCGGGCCTTACAAAAAGTAAAATGTGACATAACAGACGATTGGGAAAAGACAGGAGTGTATAAAGCTCACATTAAAGACCTCGCTGAACGCTATAAGAATGGATGCAATGAAGCTGCATGGCAGGTTAGAGAAAGTGTTCTTCCTAACTCACTATATCCAGATATTTGGATTGCAAGTAAGGGTATAGAAATGCTTCAGAAAATGCCGACTAAAAAGCCATGGTTTCTGTGGATTAGTTTCGTAGGCCCGCATGAACCATTTGACACGCCAAAGCCATGGAAAGGAAGAAATAACAACGAACAACTCCCAAGAGTAATTAAGAATAATGGCTGGATTGACAGATTAGAAACGACATGTGAGACAAAAAAAATCAGGGATCTATGGAAAGAAAAATTAAAAAAAGAACATACTGACGCACTTAGACTTGACTATGCGGATCATCTACAATTATTAGATGATCAATTAGGTAAGATTATAGATATCGCGAAAGAAAGAACAGACTACAAAAATACAGCAGTAGCAATAACATCAGATCATGGCGAGATGCTAGGAGACCATGAGATGCTCTACAAATCAACATTCTTGGAGCCAAGCGTAAGAGTGCCATTTATATATAGTCCACCGCAAAAGACGAATCAAAGTCACAAAAATATAAGATTGCTTAAGCCAATAGGACTGACAGAACTAATAAAATTCACGATTGATGGCTTACATATAGGCGGAAAAAGCAAACATATAGTTAGGAATTGCAAATGGCAAAATTACGCAATTTCCGAGTATGGCAAAGAATTCATGATAGTTAAAGGCAAAATTAAAGTTGTCTACACAAGCGAAGGTAAAGCAATATGGGCAACTGACCTAGAAAAAGACCCGGAAGAGAAAAATAATATACTCGAAAACAAGAATATATCAGTAGCATGTAAAATATTTAGACAGAATAGGATTGCAATTAGGTATGCTCGTCGACGAAAGAAAAAGGGATGGTGTAAAATTGAATACAATAAATAGGATACTTCCAGATTCAGATTACTCAAACGTGCGATCAAATCTTGGCCTAATGGAGGAATGGGGATTGTTGGTAAGCCAAATAGAAGAAGTACGAAAGGTATCTACATCGCCATTCAAATAGTCAAGAAATCTAGATAATTCAGATGAAGGATAACGACCATGAATAATATAGGCGGGTGAGCCACGACCAATAATCCAAGGCTTGGTGGTTCGAACATTAAACTCGTCGGGTAGAATAAATAGACTTAGTGATCGATTGGAAATAGCTTTCCATAAGACAGAACGAAAGGACGCCTGATCCCAACTCTGATTAAAGCTAGTAAAAAGTAAGTCGTATGATGCAAGCCAATCAGTAACTAATTGACGAAAGGATGGAGAATTATTAAAAAATAACACTCCGGTGTTTATCTCTGGAAAAAAATCAGGAACAGAAGCATCATTCCAGCCCGGTGGATGACGAACAGGAGCGTAACAGGCTGCAATATCATAGAATTTCAAAATATTGAAGGTTAAATCAATTGAAGATGATATGAAGGCATCAGTATCGAGAAAAAGTATTTCATCATAGGGTAAATGCAACAGCGGCGAGATCTTATCTCGATAATTAAAAACTGGACAATCGTGTTGATATATATTTTCGAATACCAAGTCATGATTAATTGATAATGCATATTCGAATAAATCAGTGAACAAACAGAAAGGAATAGTCGGAGAGTTAACTTTAGAAAGCCTAGCGTTAAAGAAGGCCTCATCGATATAGGCTTTTCCGGTAGCAATATAAGTAATACATCTTGAATCCGACATGATTCAGATATCTAAGCTACGATATTAACAGAAGGCCAATCTGTAACGAAGGAGAATTGTGACGACATGGTTGACAAGTTATCAATTAATTTGATAAGTGATGGATTATCAGAGTCAAGATCACGTGCGCGACTAGCATAAGACTTGGCTAAGATGATGTCATGACGGATGCAAGCAAGATTTGCAAGATTAAATAAGTGCTTAAAAGAATAGCCTTTTAAATTTGCTGCACAACCATAACAGATTTCAGCATAATGAAAAAGCTTCAAACCTATATAAGCATCAGCAGCTACCTCGTATACATCACCAATCAAATCAGATTTACAATTACCATAAATAGCAGTACAAGTTTTTAGAGCTAAATTAAAATTTTTCGACAATACTGCTTGCTCTGCCATCTTCAACTGATCACGGTGAAGTTCATGTGAAGTCGATTGAGGAATATTCTTTAATAAAGTTGACTCATTCTTATCAAGAACTTTTGCGGTTAGCTTGGAGGTCGTTCTTTTCACTTCATCTGGAGTAAAAGCCATTAGTAGGGGGTCGGCAAGTGACCAAGCTGAATTACTCGCTGATTCGATAATAGATTGAGATAAATTTACTTTTTGAAGAGAATCTAATAATCTATTTTTATTGGTTATTGCATCAATAAAATTGGGATTAATATTTAATATCTCATCCAATAACAAAAGTGACTCGTCGAAACGTTTAAGATCAATTAATAGATTGGCGTAATTATTCTTTGTGGCCAAAGATTCAGGTGAAAGCTTTAAAGCTTTCAAAAGTAGAGGTTCTGATCGTTCAAAGTCGCCTAACCTGCGACAAGTAACGCCGAAGAGAGAATAATAAGACTCATCTTCGGAAAAGCATGATTCAATCTCAATTAGCAAGTTATATGCTTCCTGGTAATTACCAAGACTAAAATAAGAACTAGCTACAATTTTTGCTGCAATAGGTTCTAGAGTCGAAACAAGTGAGGATGATATCCAAGTTGAAATTACTGACTGATGGTCACCACCTCTGAAATGTGAAATGAGTGTAGAGACTAAATTTGACAAAGCAGCACTATTCGATAGATCCATTAAAGCACATGAGTATGAAGAGCATCAACTAGTTATTTGACCTTGCAGAAGCAAATAGCCATTGAGAAGTCTTCTGGAGAGCAGAATGCCAACCACCAGTGTCATCTTGACGAGCAATACCTACTGATGGATACCAGTAAGAATTGGTTTGATTCTGGTCACTTAACCAACGCCAGTCAAAATGCTTACTAAGAAGACACATGGTAGGTATATTTAAGGAGCCAGAACCATGAATTGTAGTATTGGCTACGCTTACGACTACATCACATGCAGCAACTTGAGACATCCAAGTGTCCATATCCTTTAGAGAGTCTATGCGAGCATCATGAATAATATCGATGCCGGAGTTTTTCCAATCATATATTGTTTTAGATGTTTAGCCATACTGCAAATCGACAAAACGAAAACCCGGATGTTTAAGTAGAAAGTTCTTGAAAAGATCTTGATTCATAGATTTTTCTTCTATGCGCTTTCCCCTTCCGCCACCACGCCAACTAACTCCGACTAAAAAATCCTTTTTGACGCCATGCTTCAAATACTCCGTACGAAACTGATTTGTAAGAGTTGAATTAGAGATTAAAAAAGGTACCTTGGGCGCAAAATGGTCTATAGAAGTGAAACGCTTACTACAAATGGAGCCAATAGCCGACTGAAAGTCAAAATTGGATGACGAAAGGGTCCCGTCTTTAATATCTGCAGGTGTGTAGAGAACGAATTTTCCAGCAGTAATCTCAGAAGAAAAAGAACGATGAAGGATCGGAGCTAGTCTAATGGATGTTAAAAGACCTATTAGAGCAAACTCCTCGAACAACAAAGGAATGAGCGATACAAACATTATTACGTCTCCAATTGCTTGTTCTTCAAGCAAAAGGAGATGCTTTCCAACACCACACTGACCGGTCCATAATGGTAATTGATCAGAAGTAAAGGGCTTAATTAACGCTCGTTGCCATTTTTGAGTGCCATCCGCAGGACAGCGTAAACCGTATTCAAATAACGACCATCCACGCTCAAAATTACCCGATTGGAGCAAAAGAGATGAGCAATTCCAACTATGTACATCAACTAAATGCTGTAATTTGTACCTATCATCAGCGAGAATACCAGGAGCGAAAGATGCACGCTTCATTGCTAAATCGTAATACTTAGCAGAGGAAACATGATCACATAACATCCTATAGTAATTAGCGATTGCAAAATACAAAGCTATTGCGTCAACATCACTGCATTTATCAATTGAATCAAGAACTAAGTACTCAAATTCTGATTTAAGAGATTTTAGGCGATTATTAAATGAAGGTTCACTCAATAAAATCAAAAGATTTTTAAGCAGAGAAGGAGTCGCTCCGACATGATAAAGAGCTCTTGAAAGCAAAGATGAAGCCCAATGGTATAATTTAAGGTCTATAAGCCTATCCAAAACATACGAGTAAAATAAAGGCAATTCGGAAGGATATTTTTTTGGATCTGACAAACAAACATGAAGTCCAAGTAAAAAGAGACCCAAAGATTTAGTTGGATTTACACTGCTACACAAATTCGCATAATTCCCAATGATACCAATATGTAGAGGATAGAAATCTAATCCTTTTTTATACACAACAGTTGCTTTATCAAATTCACCCTTCTCTCTAAGAAGTGCGCCATAGTTCTGATATAGTCTCCAATCCTTAATATCTTGATCGAAGGCCCTGCTATACTGAATTAATGCTTCATCAATATTGTCCTGCCTATGGGCTGCGAGAGCAAGAGAAAGACCCATGAGTTTTTAACTAGTTTAACATCATCGTCAATATAATGAAAATACTCATTCTTCATCCTAATTTTCCAGGCCAATTCAAGCATTTATGCAGCTTCTTTGAAAATAAAGGTCATGACGTGAGATTTATATGCCAAACACACTACGGAAGGCGAATCAAAGGCATCAAATTAATTGCAGTAAAGCACCCTATGGGACACGAGCACTACATAAAAATATCAAAAAGTGAAAACAAGCGTGTCTCGTTAAGAGCTGACTATTACAGATCAGCTTTTGTAAAATTAAATGAATCAGGCTGGAAACCTAATTTAGTCATTAGTCATACGGGATGGGGTTGTGGGGTTCACGTCAAGGAAATTTGGCCTGACACAAAATTAATAGGATACTTCGAATGGTGGTTTTCTCCGGATTCAGAATTAACTCAGGTAATGAGAAGTAATCCCTATCTAAAATCAATTGCAAAAGATTTTCAAGAACTATGGAAGCGAAACATTCATATGGCATTTGAAATGACTTTAGCAGATTATATTGTTGCACCTTCAATATGGCAGAAAAAACAATTACCCGATAGCCTGATAGACAAATGCAATGTCATTTATGATGGAGTAAATGAAAACGTTTTTCGATATGACCCTAAACAAATTAGTCCGATTCCAAAAATTACATATGGAACACGAGGAATGGAGCCAATGAGATGTTTTCCAGAATTTATCAAATCTTTGCCTGCACTAATAGAAAAGTGGCCGGACTTGACTGTAGAAATTGCTGGCTTGGATCAAATTTGCTATGGAGGCAAGAGTCCAAAGAATGGAAGTTGGATGCAGTGGGCCAAAAATTCTTTAAGCGAAACAGGAATCAGCGACAATATTAAATGGGTAGGGAGATTAGAATATGATGACTATGTTAAGTGGCTACAAAGCAGCTGGTGCCATGTGTACTTAACGCATCCATATGTTATGAGCTGGAGCTTGCATGAAGCATATTTATGCAATACGCCAATAGTAACTAATAAATCATTGGCAGTTGAGGAATTATTCGACGACAATGATAATATTGAATTTTGCGTAGATTTGGAAGGTGAAAACATTATTGAAGCGATTAACATGCAATTAAGAAATCCGAATCGGTGGAAACTGTCCTCCAACAAGAGAAAGGGAAATCTCTCACTACAAACTAATATGAAAAAATGGGAGAATGTTGCAGAAATATTAGTGGCACAGCAAGCTTGACTGGCTTTGGTCGGATTTAGAAGAAGACTAAGGGCAGTTTGCGAGCATTTCCACAATTATTGACGCATATGGATCAATTGAGTTAATATCTGGCTGGTCTAGTGTGGCCCTCTTCCAAATTACTCAATGGCTTTTTTAATTACTTCCGCTGGTAGCGTTACCAACGGCACAACTGGCGGGGATCTCTTCACCGCACAAAGCGGCGCCGTTGCAAATTCGACCATCAATGGTCTTGCTGGTGCCGATACGATCAGTCTCGAGCAAGGTGGTACTGCTACCAACCTAGATATCGATGCCGCCGGTGGTATTGATAAAATTGTCATTAGTGGTGCAACGATCTCCGCAGGTAGCATTCTCGGTGGTGCTGGTGGGGACACACTCACTCTCTCTACCGTCGTCGTTGCAGCATCAACCGATCTGAAGACCGGAGATGGAGATGACACTCTTACGATGAGTGCTACTTCGTTCAAATCTTCACAACTTTACTTCGGCGGCGGTTCAGATACCGCGCAAATCAGAGCAGTTGATTTCACCGACAGCCTAATCGGCTTTGGTGCAGGCGCCGATGAAGTAACAGCCTCGACGATTACTACTAATTCGGCAACCATCCTTGGCGGTGGTGGAGCTGACAAGATGACTATTTCCGGAACAGGTAATAGTCACCTCCTCATCAACATGGACTCCTCAGTCAATGGTGGTGGAGCTGACACTTTAACTTTCGAAGATGACCTTGGTGCAGACAGCACCATTAAAGGTAAGGGAGGTAAAGATGTTTTGACTGTCAGCGGAGTATCAGTATCTTCTCAAGTTCTTGGTAACGCTGGCGCTGACAACATCACAGTCGGTGGCACCATGGCCGGTACTGCCTTAGTTGGTGGTGGATCTGGTAACGACAGCATTACTTTGTCCAATACCTTGGCCGCTGGTTCCACTGTTCAAGGTGGTGGTGGAGCTGATTCCATCGACTTCGGTGGAGACGCTGACGCAGCAGCCTACGTTTATGGTGGCAATGGTGCTGACACCCTGAAACTCAATGATGCTTTCTCATCTAATGAGGGCAAGGTTGGTTATGCAGCTTTCACTGAATCCACAATCGGTGGTTATGACCAAATTGATAACGCTGCGACAGTCAGTGGTATCGATTTCAAATTCGATAACCAAACAACCTTCGTTACTGCTGAAGCTGTCAAAGACACCAGCAAGGATCTCGATGCGACTGTCACAGACGGCACTTTCGTCAACGCTGACTTTGGAACCGCAGGTCTTACTGCACGTGTAGGTGTTTTGGATGCAACTGTAACCACCCAAGGTTCCGTTGCAATCTTCGAAGGATCAACGGGTGATTACTTCATGTTCATTCAGGGCGGCACAACTGGTACCTCTGATGACTTTGTCGCTGACATTCACGACACAATCACAGGTGTTGCCGGTGGTTTAACCCTTGGTGACAACACCGTTGACATCATCTACGCTAACAACTAATTAATAATCCCATAGGATTATTTGTTAGTTTTCTATCCCTCTCCGTTTCCGGAGGGGGTTTTTTTATGGGTAAAATTTATATGCCCCTAATTTATTCATTTTGTTGCCATGGGTCATACCACTCAACCGATATGTAATATGACAAGCAATACTCGATGCCTCTTCAACGAAACATTCTATTGTGTCACCAATAATTACCCCTTAATCAATATAATATAGTCAACATTCCTCATGCCATTGATTTTCTGCACTAATTAGGTCAATGGATCTCCCATACTCGCTTGATACATGGAGGTTTGCGTCATTTTTATGAAGAGCAAACTCTAGGCGAGGGCTCGAATCCTCTTCCAATCGCAACCTGAAAGAACTGAGAAATTGCGACAACAATAACAAATCTAATTCAACTTAAAATTATACTAGCAACACATCCAATAGTCTTCTGGGACTTATATATATTGAATCAGGTAGTGAATAAAACAACTGCCTGCCATAAATGAAATCTATAATTTAAGCATAATGAATAGGTAGCAATTTAATAGCAAAGCAAAACTACTATCCCCTGAGACAGTAAGAAAGATTGATGAAAAGAAATTTCAAAGCTTTGGCTATAACATCAAATACAAAAGCGAAGAATAGAAAAATAAGAGCAAGATTTTTCCGTTAAATTCTTAAAAATAGACTTAACAACAGGTTAATCCAATCAATTATTCAAAATAAAAAAATTATCTGCGCAATCTTTTCTGCAGCAGTATGTCTTATTTGCTTAAGCAAATAAGACAGCAAGATTCATTCAATTTCCCTGCTGATCAAAAAGTGCAGCATATCTTTGATTTAAATTCATTAATTGCTGATGTGTGCCTTCCTCAACTAACTTTCCAGAATCCATTACAAGTATATGATCGCTATTACGGATCGAGCTCAGGCGATGAGTAATAAACAGTACAGTTCTGCCAGAAGCCCAATCCTGAAGGTTTAAGCAGAGTTGTCTTTCAGTGCTGTAGTCAAGAGCACTTGTAGCTTCATCCATAACCAAAAGTTGAGGATTAGCAAGTACAGTTCTAGCAATAGCGATGCGTTGCCTTTGACCACCACTCAAATTGCTGCCTCTTTCGGCTAATGGTGTTGCATAACCTTGACCTAAACTCATAATAAACTCATGAGCACAGGCAATTTTAGCTGCCTCAATAATTGAATCATTTGTGGCTTGTGGATCATTCAAAGCAATATTTTCAGCAACTGTACCTTCAAAAAGTAGTGAATCTTGTGGGACAATTCCAATTTGCCTTCTCAAACTTGAAAGATTAACTTTGGAAACATCATAATTATCAATAAAAATTCTACCTTGATCGGGTGAATAAAGTTTGGGGATAAGCTTAGTCAAAGTACTTTTTCCACTACCACTTTGGCCTACAATGCCAACAAAACTGCCGGCCAAAAGATTTAGGCTTACATCATCAACTTGGTAAGGACCTTTGTCCGCAAAGCGAAAGCTGACACTTTCAAATCGGATATTCCCAGAGATCGGAGGCATAGAGATTTGAGCAACATCCTCAGCTGCTGAAAGTTCAGGATTCTGATCTAATATGTCACTAAGCCTCTCCATAGATAACTGCACTTTCTGAAATCCTTGATACAACCCAGACAATTGCAGTAATGGCGAGGTGACTTTTCCACTAATAATTCTGAAAGCAATCAACATACCGAGAGTTAATTGACCTTCTAGTACTAATCCCATTCCTATCCACAAAACAAGTAACGAACTAAATTGATTTAAAAAGCCACCGATCTCTCCGGAAGTAGCACCTAGGGCTGTAGCTTTAAATCCTTCAGAAACAAAATGTCTATATCTATCTTGCCATTTCCAACGCGCAGTAAGCTCGAAATGCTGCGCTTTAACAGTCTGTATTCCTCCCAATACTTCAATAAGATGACTTTGGGTTCTTGCTTGAGCCACAGCACGTTTACGGATAAGATTTTTGTATATAGGAGCAATCAAAAATACCATCAAAACATAAATCGGAAGCGTACTTAACGCAACAGCCGTAAGGAATGGCGAGTAAACGAGCATTACAGCTAAATATAAAAGCGCAAAAATAATATTTAAAACAGAAACTAAAGCAGTTCCGGTAAGAAAACCGCGAATCGTATTTAATTCACCTAATCTTTGCGAAAGCTCACCTACTGGTCTTTTTTCAAAGTAAGAAAGTGGAAGAGCTAATAAGCGATCAATAACAGCAGTTCCTAAAGTCAAATCCATTCTGTCAGTTGTATCGACAAAGATATATGTTCGGAGAGCCGTAAGAAGGCCCTGAAAAAGAGCAAGTAGTATCATTACAGAACCTAAAACATTTAAACTGCTTAGATTTCCTTGTGTTAAAACTTTATCAATTATTTGCTGAATGAGCAAAGGAATCATGAGTCCAAATAGTTGCGCAAACAAAGAAGCTGCAAATACTAAAATTAAGGACTTCCTATATTTTGAAATTAAGGGTGTAAACCAACTCCATCCGAAGCGAGATCTAGGCGTAGTTCCAATCCTACGTGGAAGAGCAAATCGCAATGTATCCCCTAACTTGTCTTGAAGATCTTTTTCGGTTATAGAAATTAGACCCTTATGAGGATGACCTAGAATAATATTCTTACCACTATTAGAGAAAAGCACAACAGGTATCTCTTCAAGCAAAAATATTGCAGGAGCCTCAATGCTAAGAAAATACTTTTTGTCTACATTTGCAAGTTGACAATTAAGGCCAAGGACTTCTTGAAGGCTAGCCATTAATTCTAAAGTGAGGGGTTTGTTCCTTCGAAAATGACCTTCAACTAATTTAGAAATAGAGTCTCTACGGAATGGCACCTCTTGTTGAAGTGCTACCATCTCACTAATTGCTAAAATCTCCTCAAAAGATCCAACACCCTTCACAAAAGGATACTTATCATCAAGACCTTGATTATCTGCCTCAAGAATTCCTAACTGCTGCAATGATTTACTTGGATTCTCTATAAACAGAGAATCTTGATTATTTGAGGAATCAGAACTCAAAGGAGGGCTTAAATCAGGATGGTCTAGTAGACCAACCAATCGGTATGGAAATTTAAAACCCTCTCGTGTCGGTAAAGATTCTCCTGGCAATACCCTATATCCAGGCGGATAATTAGGGACACCGTCGCTGCTCATAATCCAGACAACATCTGAAGGGCAATCAGATGAAGGTTTAAACGCAACTCCTGGTTCAATTGATTGAGTCCAAGACTTCTGATTGGCAAGATCATCCAATCTTGATTGCCATCCTTCCAGTTGGTAAAAATTATGATCTGCGGAGGCTTTTATAACATCGTAAACTTCATGCAGATTTTTAATCTCTGAAAATTTCTTCTGAAAAGGAATACTTTGTTCGAATATTTTGACAAAAATGTCAGACGGTATTGATAAAAGAAGGGAATCTTCGGAAGCTATTATCCATTCACAAGGTGAAGCACGAAGCAGCGATATCCAACCAATTAATTGACCTGATCCTCGCAAGTCTATAGTCTTTGATCCATCAGAAGTTTGAGCTAAAAGACGAACTTTTCCCTGAATAACAATATGAATATCCTCAGGGAGCGTGTCAGGACGAAGAATGCGCTGCCCAAGTGAACATCGCAGAATTTGAGATTTCGAAAAAAGAGCCTTACAGTGTTCTTGACTTAGAGATGAGAATGGTGGCTGTTGACTCACAGCTTTTACAATGAGTTCGAGGCTGCCGAGAGAAGAATTCATATTATTTAAAATTTAATCTTTTATAGATTTTAAATGATCGTAGAGATAATCTGACATGCCGTTCAACCACAAGTCAAATTGACGCTGCAAGATTCGTTGATCAAGGGCAGGACTACGAACACAAGGAATAAAATCAATCAACTGCAAAATTGCAAACATATTCCCTACAGAAAGAGGCTTTGTTGTTTGACCCACTTTCAATTTTTTTAAAAAGATTTGTATTCCTGAGGGAAATTCTTCCATATTCTGCAATTCAAAAGCTCCACCCTTGAACCGTTCGCTACCTTCACCATACAACATAGATAACTGCTCAAAAGTAGACTCTCCCATGCTTAATCGATGGTAGAGCTCAAAGGCGAGACCTTGATTTGAGACCCGAATTAATCTACATGAAGCCTGATCTAAACTATCTTTACACTCTAAAAACAATTGATCGAGACGATGTCCCCAGAACTCTCTAGCCCATAACAAGTGACCCTGATTGGAAGGATATTTTTGATTAATTCTTTGTCTAATAAACAATCTCAGAAAGGTTTTAAGCATATCCACATCGTCAAGTAGATGGTGACACGGAAAAATTTGTTCCAGAATAATTTGATTACATTCATTGTCAATCCATTCTGCTGGGGTAGGGTCTAAGATAAAATTAGAATCCATTACATTACTGTTGTCGAATACTTTGGACGCTATCAGCTTGATCGACAAGCATGTCACTAAGAAGACTTATAACTCGTTTATCTCGCAATTTTAAATTAGTAGTAATGGACATTCCTGATTTCAAAGGAACTTTCATCGAATTGGAAATTAAATATGAATTTGAAAGCCTAAGCTTTACTGGGAAACGATAAAAATTCTGTTCAGTTTTGGGTTCTAGTGCATCAGCAGCGATTTGACTCACTGTAGCTGCGATATCGCCATATCTTGTAAAGGGAAATGCATCAACACGTACTTTAGCTTCTTGTCCAACTTTGATATAGCCAATATCGTTGTTAGGAACATATACTTCAGCGTATAGGCCTTTCTGAGGAACAATAGAAACAATTCTTTCGCCAGCAGACATCACACCATCTGCGCTTGCTTGAGGGTCAAACACAATGCCTGATACTGGGGCATTGACGTTTTGGTACTGAAGTTGTAACTCAGCGGCTTTTAGTCTTGTTTCCATCTCATTAATAGATTTTGTAGAGCTTAACTGAATCTGCTCAACTTGATTATTTAATTGGTTTTGTTGTTCTAAGAGCTCACCTAATTGATTCTCAAGCTGAAAGAGTTCATCTTTTTGTTCTAAATACTGAAGACGTTGAAACCCCCCTTCTTCTACAAGGGTCTCCATTTGCTTCAGAATCATTGATT
Source organism: Synechococcus sp. BL107 (assembly GCF_000153805.1). NCBI lineage: Bacteria > Bacillati > Cyanobacteriota > Cyanophyceae > Synechococcales > Synechococcaceae > Synechococcus > Synechococcus sp. BL107. The sequence goes on from NZ_DS022298.1 coordinate 288,812, forward strand.
TAGTTTTAATGCGTCTTTTAAGAACTTCTACTCTGCTTAACAACATTGCCTCCTGGCTATTAATAGTAGAGACTTGAGACTTCAATTCTTTTTTCTCAATAGCAATAACTCGTACAAGCATTTCTTGTTCTTGTTTAGCTTGACGCGTATCAAAGCGAAGTAGCAATTGGCCTTTCTGAACGTTATCTCCATCGTTAAATAAAACTTCAGCTACCTTTCCGCCAGCTGGTGTTTTCACTTCGATAGTTCCACCAATAGATTTTAATTGGCCTTGAACAGTGACGACTTCGTCAATTCTAAAAAAGATACCAACTAATAGAGCTGTACCTCCGAGTGCCAGCATAAGCGCTGTAAGCCCTTGAGCCCAAGCTGGAGTTTGTCGAAGTACTAAAGATCTATTTCGAGCTAACCATTTATTCGCTGCATCACCGACTTGCTGCTTGACAGTGAGCTTAGATCGAACATTTGAATCATCTGCAGATGATTGAGAAGTATTTTCGGTGATTAGGGGCTTCTTCTCCATTGCTTAACCACAGCTTGGCAATATCATACTTTGCTTTAAAACGAAAGCCAAGTATTGAAAGAACCTAAATATAGGATTCACTATAAAGCATCGAGGCTTGGAAGTACAATAAAATCCATCTCGAGGAGCAACTAGGTGATGCTCTCTTCGCAAAATAAACATATTTACGCTTGTGAAACCTTGTCGATAATTACAGATTGAAGAATGCTCATTTAATTCGTACAAAAATGATTCCTAGCGAATTAATAAAAATAAATAAAGCGGATGAAGAGATTCGAACTCTCGACCCTCTCCTTGGCAAGGAGATGCTCTACCACTGAGCTACATCCGCAATCGCATGAACCCTTGGGTTCCTGTCGCTAAGCCAGCATGCACCACCAAGGTGCCTGAGGTCAATCCAAAGGCGGCAATGCAGCCATCAATGAACCCATTTCCAACGCCTCCAAGCCATAGGACCAGCCCAGATTGCTTTTAATACCAGCCCGCTCCAAGGCCTGTTGCATGGTGTCTGTGGTGAGCACGCCAAAGATCACAGGAATGCTGGTGTCGCGAGCAACCGCAGCGATGCCTTTACTGGCCTCCCCCACCACGACATCGAAGTGGGGTGTATCACCGCGAATGACCGCACCAAGAGTGATCACCACTTGATAGCGACCGCTTCGAGCCAGCTGCTGGCAAACCAGGGGGAGCTCAAAAGAGCCAGGCACCCAAGCCACATCGAGTTGGGAACTTGTGGACGATGTATCAACGCCATGGCGAGCCAAGCAATCAAGGCATCCGCTCAGCAACTTGGCTGTAACGAGATCATTGAAGCGGGCTACCACTACTGCGATGCGAAGACCTGCTGTATTGGTAAAACGACCTTCGAAAGTTGCCATATGGGTTTTAAACGACGAAGAAGCTGACACCCCAGTTGAGTAGAACCAGAGCAACCCAGGCTGCACTACCCAAAAGAATAAGGCGATTGGAGCGACCGCTGTCTTCGTTCGAAGCAAACAGCACTGGCACTGCGACGATCAACGCGAAAGAAACCACCACAAGGGCCAGAACGGTGAGAGTGTTAAGGAACTGCATGGATCGGCGGGACGTTTGATAATTGTCACACGAAGAGACGATCCCCTGGTGGAAGAGAGACCAGCCGTCATATGAGCAAGCAGCCCAAGGTGAGCTTTCTAATCCCCGCCAAGAACAGGCCCCACGAACTGAAAGCAGCGCTAGGGAGCTGCCTTGCACAAAGCTTTGAGGATTGGGAAGCACTTGTGGTGGATGACCACAGCGATTCCAGCGACCTTGCTTCCGTAGTGAACGCGTTTCAAGATGATCGGCTGAGATTTCACCGATTGGACGACCTCAACCGTGGGGTATCAAGCGCGCGCAATCAGGCCATTGCCATGGCCCAGAGTGACCGTTTCATCACCCTCGATAGCGACGACCTCAACCATCCCCACCGGGCTGCACGCTGCTTTCAGCTGCTCAATCCCAGCAACCCAGCACTGATTTACACACGCGTGCGTTTGTTCAGCAGTGCTCGACCTGAAGGACGACCCAAACCTGTTCTTCAACCCTTCTCATCCGCACTCTTTGAGATGGTGAATTTCATCACCAACCCTGGGACTGCTTTTACCCGCAAGGCATTTGAGGCCGCAGGCGAAGGATTCCGTCCGGACTTAACCATGGCTGAGGACTATGACCTGTATCTCCGAATGGCACGCACTGGAGTGAATATCCAAGCGGTGGACGAAGAGCACGTGAGTTACCGCAAGCACGCCCAAGCAACGACAGCCAACCGCGATGCAGACCTACATGCAGCGATCATGCGCGTGCGTGCACTCAATAAAGTCACTCCATTTCCCCTCGAGGCCATCCGTGCCCATGCTCTACCTGAGCTAAGCAGCAATCTGCTGAATGATGCCGCGCAGCGTGCGCTCTGGACCGATGACCGCTGGACAACCTGAAACCGATGTCCTCAACGCCTCGCCTCTTTCTGATCGGTTTCAACAAATGTGGAACCACCTCCTTCCACGACTATTTCAAAGCCAACAAAATTTCTTCAGTGCACTGGCGCGCCAACACCCTCGCCCTTGCCCTGCACAAAAACAAAGCAGAAGGCTTACCGCTGCTCACAGGGGTCGAGCAATGGACGGCTTACACCGACATGATTTGCATCCCAGGATCCCCTTGGGGCGAAAGCAACAGCACGAACGCACCGCTGATTGAAGGCTGCCGCTGGTTCAAGGCCTTGCATCGCGGTTACCCCGATGCACTCTTCATCCTCAACACCCGAGATCCATTCCATTGGGTGCGGTCTCGGCTAAAGCACGACGAGGGAAAATTTGCCGAGGCTTATCTGAAAGCCTTAGCCCCCCAGGGGGTCCGCAACCGTCGACAGTTGAAACAACGCTGGCTGCACGACTGGTATGAACACCACGCGGAGGTGATGACTTACTTCCAAACCCATGCCCCCACACAACTTCTGGTGTTTCACATCAGCGAAAGCTCAGAACGACAGCTCAACCGTTTCCTCATGCCTCATTTCGACATCGAGGCGGGACACTTTCCCCATCACCACAAATCGGCATAAAGCGGTAGCTGGGGCAAAGACACCTGTTGAGACAAGCCCTGCTGCAACATCAACCAATAGCGATCCGGTTTCTCCAACCGTTCGGGCGGCAGACGATCTGGAATGGCACCGGCGGAGAGATGCACGATGGCCTTCTTGTCTCGAACATCTGGCAGGCAATAGGCCATGGGATTACTGGCGACGTCGTGCCATGGAGAGCTGCTTTGGCGTGCACGCATCCAGCTCAAGACGTTGTATTGACCCGGGAGGAACTGAACCTGCCCTGACAACAGGGCATTTAAAGAGCACTGTTCACGAAAGCGGCATAGAGCTTCATGCTGCAGGTAGTAGTCGACCACCTGCTCCGGGAGCAGCACCTCATTGAGCGAAACGCTGTCAAACAGCAGGATGCCTGCATTGAAGTAGTGATACGGCCCCTCCAATCCGAGCACCAAGGTTCGATCAGGCATTGGCCGGCCATGGGAACAGGCGGCCAATGGAGTGGTTCCGCCGAGCGGAAGTTGCTCCAAAGTCTCCAAGCCCGCAACACAGAGCGTGTCGGCATCGACGTAGAGATATCGGCCCGGCTCACGCTGTTGGAGAGCTTCGATGCAGAAGAAATAGGGCTGCAGATCAGCCGGCAAACGGTGCAAGGCCGACTCAGTGGCGATCCTCTGATGGCGACAAGGACACTCAAAAGAAGCAGCAATTCCCTCCAGCTGGTGCATGCGCTGGTCTGCTGGTGTCACCAACACCACGGAGCTGAAGCGGTGGTGCAACAAATAGGAGGTCAACGCCACTGCGGCCAGCGGCTCAAAGCCCTGATCAAGGGCTAGCAACAGATGCATGCAAGCGACGACAACCCCCGTATTCTCGGACCAATCGCAAACATGCCCTTGGCCAAACAGGATCCCCTGACCCTGCAGGGCAGCTTGTTTGGCGCGCCGGAACTTGCAGAGCATTCAGCCCAGAACGAACCGCCAAAGCGGAAACAAACCGATGCGGACATCAACAATCAAGACCTCACCGATCAAGACCTGAGCGACGACGCTCTAGCGCGCCCTCGCCGTAAGACCAGCAGCTCAAAACCATCTGCAGAGCTGACTCAAGACGATGAAATTGATAAAACCAAGCCCGAAGACAACAGCACCGACGTACCAGCCTGGGCCCACCACAGCCAATTGGAGCCAGAGCAGCTCACGCCAGTGCTGCGCCACTACGTAGAACTGAAGATGGCACACCCGGAACGGGTGCTGCTGTATCGGCTGGGCGACTTTTTTGAATGCTTCTTTGAAGACGCAATCACCCTGTCGAGGGAGCTGGAGCTCACCCTCACTGGGAAAGATGCAGGCAAAGCGATCGGGCGCGTGCCGATGGCCGGCATTCCCCATCACGCCGCCGAGCGCTACTGCAGCGATTTGATTCGCCTCGGGCATTCCGTGGCCCTCTGCGATCAGCTCGAAACCACCCCGGCCAAAGGCGCCCTGCTGAAGCGGGGCATCACCCGCGTGCTCACCCCCGGCACGGTGCTCGAAGAAGGCATGCTCAGTGCCCGACGCAACAACTGGCTTGCCGCGGTGGTGGTGGAGCCGGCTAACAAACACCAACCCTTCCGCTGGGGACTCGCCCAGGCTGATGTGAGCACCGGCGATGTGCAGGTGTTGCAGCGGGAGGGCAGTGATGGCCTTCATCAACACCTGGCGCAACTGCAGGCCTCCGAACTGCTTTGGAGTGGCGACGATCCAGCGCCGGCCTGGTGCCCGGATCGTGTCGGACTCACGCCGATGAGCAGCACACCCTTCAGCCGCCCCGAAGCGGAAGCTGCGTTGCTGGAGCATTACAACTTGGCGAGCCTCGATGGAATCGGCCTACCGGACGTACCGCTCGCCCTGCAGGCAATCGGGGGATTACTTCAATACGTCGGCGACACCCAACCGCTTGAGGACAACGCCTGGGTTCCCCTGGACGTGCCCGCCATCGTGCACAGCGGAGACACGCTGGTGCTGGATGCCCAAACCCGCCGCAATCTGGAACTCACCTCCACCCAGCGGGATGGACTACTGCAAGGGTCGTTGCTCTGGGCCATCGACCGCACCCTCACCGCCATGGGCGGCCGTTGCCTACGCCGCTGGATCGAAGCCCCACTGATGGATCGTGCTGCGATCCAGCAACGCCAAACCGTGGTGAGCAGCCTTGTGAAGAAAAGGCCCCTGCGCCAAATGCTGCGCCGACTGCTACGCCCCATGGGGGATCTCGAACGATTGGCAGGACGCGCTGGAGCTGGCCATGCCGGCGCCCGCGATCTGGTCGCCATCGCCGATGGGCTGGAACGAATTCCAAAACTGGCCGGTCAACTCAAAGGCCAGCTCACAGATGGGCCTGCATGGCTCAACGCGCTGTTTGATCCGCAACCACAGCTGCAGGACCTCGCCGCAAGCGTGAGTCACACCCTTATGGAGGCGCCGCCGCTCTCTCTCAGTGAAGGGGGTCTGATTCACGACGGCGTCGACCCCTTGCTGGACGGCCTCCGCAACCAACTCGATGACCAAGACGCCTGGCTCGCTCAACAGGAACAACAGGAGCGACAGATGAGCGGGATCAGCACCCTGAGGCTGCAACACCACCGCACCTTCGGCTACTTCCTCGCCGTGAGCAAAGCCAAGGCAGCAACGGTGCCAGACCACTGGATCCGACGACAAACGTTGGCTAACGAAGAACGCTTCATCACCCCCGATCTGAAAGAGCGGGAGGGACGCATTTTCCAATTGCGCTCCCGTGCCTGCCAACGCGAGTACGAGCTGTTCGTGCAACTGCGGGAGCAGGTGGGAGCCATGGCCACGTCCATCCGTGAAGCCGCCAGAGCCGTGGCCGGCCTCGATGCCCTCGCTGGCCTGGCGGACGTGGCCGCCACAAGCAACTTTGCTGCGCCCGAACTCACCAACAGCCGTGAGCTGACTCTCTCGGCAGCTCGGCATCCCGTGGTGGAACAGCTCCTCGTAGAAACCCCCTTTACCCCAAACGATGTAGCCCTGGGGAATGGCACCGATTTAGTCGTGCTCACTGGGCCGAATGCCAGTGGCAAAAGCTGTTATCTACGCCAAATCGGTCTAATCCAACTGCTGGCTCAAATCGGCAGCTGGGTGCCCGCCAGACAAGCGCGCGTCGGCATTGCTGATCGCATCTTCACCCGGGTTGGCGCCGTCGATGATCTTGCCGCTGGCCAATCCACCTTCATGGTGGAGATGGCTGAAACCGCCAACATCCTGCATCACGCCACAGAACGCTCCTTAGTGCTGCTCGATGAGATCGGCCGGGGTACCGCCACCTTCGATGGCCTCTCGATCGCTTGGGCCGTGAGTGAGCATCTCGCCGGTGATCTACAAAGCCGCAGCGTGTTTGCCACGCACTATCACGAGCTCAATGCCTTGGCTGGTGAACGCGAAAATGTGGCCAATTTTCAAGTCTTGGTGGAAGAAACCGGAGACGACCTGCTGTTCTTGCACCAAGTGCACCCCGGTGGCGCCAGCCGCAGCTATGGCATAGAAGCGGCACGACTTGCAGGAGTACCGGTTGCAGTGGTGCAGCGGGCCCGGCAGGTGCTCGATCAACTCGGGGCTGAGGCCTGAGCAAGCAGAGAATCTCAACTCACCACAACGCCATCAAACCATCGGTTTTCAAACGGCATTGGCCACTTGAAACCTCTCTAGGGGCAAGATGAAAGACCCTGGAGATCGGCACGTGCCCCCAATCCGGTTGGTTCACCACGCACCAGGTGCCCCCGGCCTGCGTTTCCTTGGACTAGGACCAAATTTCATCCCAGCCCGCGCTCTGCTCAAACTGCAGCGTTTGTTCGATCGCCATGCCGTCTGGGCCCGCGGCAGAAGCTTCGCTCAGTTGCGCAGACTGCTATCGGGTAGTGATGCGGTGGTGAGCCTCTGGCGTGGAAAGCGACTCGTCGGCTTCGGGCGAGCCACCTCAGACGGCTTCAGCCGGGCCGTGCTTTGGGACATTGTCGTGGCCGGTGATCTGCACGGTCATGGCCTCGGGCGCCGCGTCGTTCTTGAGCTGCTTCATGCCCCGGCCGTGGTGGGCGTCGAGCGCGTGTATTTAATGACCACCCACAGTGCAGGCTTCTACCGCCAACTGGGCTTCAAGGATGCGGACCCACAGCAGTTAATGCTGCTTCGTCACTGAACGCCGAAAATCAACGACTTCCCGCCATCTTTTGGCGCAGCTGCTTCACCCGATCGCGCAGGTTGGCTGCCTCTTCAAAGTCGAGCTTCTTGGCAGCATCTTTCATCTTGCTTTCGAGTTGATCGATCAGCTCCGGCAAGGCCTCGAGCGCCAAGCCCGCATCGGCGTCGTTCTCCAAGGCGCGAACCGCTTTTCCTGCCACCTCCACAAGATCGGCATCGGGGCCGTCTTGCTTCAACTTCCTGGATAGTTCTAAGAAGCTCAAAATTGAGTTACTCGCCTTCTTCCCTGCAGCCGTGGGCACGATGTTGTGCTCCTCGTTGTAAGTCTGCTGGATCTTGCGCCGTTTCTCGGTGACATCAATCGCCTTGAGCATCGAATCGGTCATGTTTTCGGCGTAGAGCAGCGCCTTTCCCTCCACATGGCGCGCCGCCCGACCAATCGTCTGAATCAGGGAACGCTCCGCCCGCAGGAAGCCCTCCTTATCGGCATCCAAAATTGCCACCAACGACACCTCGGGGAGATCCAAGCCCTCCCGCAGCAGGTTCACCCCCACCAGCACGTCGTATTCGCCGAGCCGCAAATCTTGGATGATCTCGATGCGCTCAATCGAGTGAATCTCGGAGTGGAGATAGCGAACACGGGTTCCGTTCTCGGCCAAATAATCGGTGAGATCTTCTGCCATCCGCTTGGTGAGGGTGGTCACCAACACCCGCTGATTCTTGGCAGCACGATCCCGAATTTCGCCCAATAAATCATCCACCTGGCCGGTGGTGGGGCGCACCTCAATCAACGGATCCAGCACCCCAGTGGGACGTATCACCTGTTGCGCCACTTGACCGGTGCTCACCTCCAATTCCCAATTGCCTGGCGTTGCACTCACAAACACTGTTTGGCGGGCTTTCTCCCAAAACTCTGCGCCCTTCAACGGCCGGTTATCGGCGGCACTGGGCAAACGAAAGCCGTGGTCGACCAACACCTTTTTTCGGGCCTGATCGCCGTTGTACATCGCCTGCAATTGCGAACAGGTGACGTGGCTTTCATCCACGATCAACAGCCAATCATCGGGGAAGTAATCAATCAGGCATTCGGGCGGTGTGCCCGCCTCTCGACCCGCCAGATGCCGGGCGTAGTTCTCCACGCCATTGCAATAGCCAACCTGGTCGAGCATCTCCAGGTCGTATTTGGTGCGCTGCTCAAGCCGCTGCGCCTCGAGCAACTTGCCTTCACCATTCAAAAAATCAAGCCGATCTCTCAGTTCCGTCCGAATCGCCTTGATCGCATCATCCAGGCGATCTTTCGGCGTCACGAAGTGCTTCGCCGGGTAGATGTTCACCTCTTCGAGGCTTTGCAATATTTCCCCGGTAGTGGGGTCGACGTAGCGGATTGCCTCCACCTCATCGCCAAACAATTCAATGCGCACCAACCGGTCGTCGTAGGCGGGGCCGATCTCCAGCACATCCCCCTTCATCCGAAAGCGGCCCCGGGCTATTTCGGTGTCGTTGCGGCTGTACTGGTTGTTCACCAGCTCCCGCAGCTGGCCGCGAATGTTGAGGGTGGCACCCACCTCAAATTTCACCGCCGCCTTGAGGTATTCACTCGGAATCCCCAGGCCATAAATGCAACTAATCGAGGCAACCACGATCACATCGCGTCGCTCAAATAAGGAGCGGGTGGCGGAGTGACGCAGCATGTCGATCTCTTCGTTGATCGACGCGGTTTTGGCGATATAGGTATCGCTAACCGGAACGTAGGCCTCCGGTTGGTAGTAGTCGTAGTACGAAATGAAGTACTCAACGGCGTTCTCGGGGAAGAACTCCCGCAGCTCATTGCAAAGCTGAGCCGCCAATGTCTTGTTATGGGCCAACACCAGGGCTGGTCGCCCGGTCTGGGCGATCACGTTGGCCATCGTGAAGGTTTTGCCCGTGCCCGTCGCGCCAAGCAGGGTCTGATAGCGCTCGCCACCATTCACCCCATCCACCAGTTGGGTGATCGCCGTGGGTTGGTCCCCTTTCGGGGAATAGGGCGCCGTGAGATCGAAGGCGGGCATGAACGGGCGAGCCTTAATGCCGGCTGGTCAGGTTAAAGCCACCAACAGGGGCATGGTGGTTCAAACGACCCTCAGGCCAGCGCTGCCCGGATCAGCTCCACATCCCCCAAACCGAGCAAACGAATGAACACGGTGCTCAACACGCCGTAGGCGACGGCCCCCAACACAGCACTGGACAGGCCATTTTTCAGACGGAACCCATCAATCAACGCCGCCGCCAGGCTGAACAAGATCACCGTGATCAGCCAATTGAACAGCCAGCTCACCGGCGCCAGCAATCCGCCCAGGCTGGCCACAGCCCACGGCAACGCCAACAGCAGCTTTAACGGAACGATCAGCAGGGTCCCCAACAAGCCAATCAGCGCTGCAGAGCCGAGGGCCGTTGAAAAACTTGAAAGTTCCACCCCCAATGGCATCGCCGCCACAAGGAGAAGCACCAAGGCCCGAACCGGCCACTGCAACAGCCAGCCAATCGGACCCATGGAGCTCCTTCAACCGTTGAAGCCAGGCTAGGCGCGGTTTAGACGCTGACCCGCACGGAAGAACTGAGGGCTTCCCGCAAGCCCCGCACCACGGCCACCATCGCCAGCTCATCGTTGAGGCGGTTCACCGCAGACCCAACACCAACACCAGCGGCACCGGCAGCGATCGCCATCGGCACCGTGATGGCGGAGAGCCCTGAAGCGCACAGCACTGGCACTGTCGACACACGACTGATGCTGTGGGCTGCGGCCAAGGTGGGAGCCGCCTTTTCGATCAGGCCAAGGCTGCCGGCACTGAACGGCTTAGCGCTGGTACCGCCTTCGGTCTGAATCAGATCCGCACCGGCCGCTACCAAATCGATCGCCAGCTGCTCTTGTTCGTCCATTGGCAGCACGTGGGGCACAGTGACACTCAGAACCACCTCAGGAAGAAGTGAACGGGTGCGACGGGTGAGCTCGAGCACCTCCGCTGCACCAAAAATCCGGCCCTCGGGATAGAACGCATCGAAGTTGCCGATCTCCACCATTGCAGCACCTGCCTCAACAGCTGCGGGGAAGAGTTCAGGCTCCACCGATGACACACAAACCGGCACACCACCGGACGCTTCGATGGCCAAGGCAACCAAGGCAGGATCACAGGCCACATCGATGAGGTCGGCCCCGCCATGGCCGGCAGCACCCGCCACACGACCGATGCTGGCGGCATCAAAATTCATCAGGCCGGCGATCACCTTGAGGGTCGATCGCTGCTCGAGGCTGCGCTGTAGAGCGACGGGCAGTTGCTGAAGACGGGACATGGGACTGGACAGCGATGCCCTAATTCTCACACCGTGGAGGAAAGTCGCCTCCAATTGTTGTCCTGGACCCCCTGGCATCACCGGCTGCACCAACGGCTGCTCACATCCCCAGACCTGCTCCCCCAGGGCAAAACACTGGTGGTCGCGGTGTCGGGTGGCCAAGATTCGATGGCGTTATTGGGCCTGCTGCGGGATCTGACGGCAGTGCACCACTGGACATTGGTGCTGTGGCACGGCGACCACCATTGGCATCCACACTCCAGCCAAATCGCCTCAGCGCTGAAACAGTGGTGTGACGACCAAGGCCTAGCGCTGCAGGTCGAGACTGCCCCAGAGGAGCTGCCCCAAACGGAAGCCGATGCACGCAGCTGGCGCTACCGCTGCCTCACGCAGCTGACCAACGCCAACGGAGCGGATGCGGTGACCGGTCACACCGCCAGCGATCGGGCGGAGACCCTGCTTCTGCAGGCCAGCCGCGGCAGTGATTTGGCCGGCCTCGGCAGCCTGCGCGCGGTGCGACCCCTTCAAGCCCATGCTCCGGAGGAAGCCCAGCTGCGCCGTCCACTCTTGGGTTTCAGCCGCAGCGAAACAGTTCAAATTTGCAGCGATCTACAGCTGCCGATCTGGAACGACCCTGGCAACCAATCCACGGATTTCGCCCGCAACCGAATCCGCCACGAGGTGATGCCTGTGCTGGAGGAGCTCAACCCCGGCTGCAGCCGTCGCCTCGCCGACCTTGCTGAACGAATGTCCCAACTGCGGGACACACAACAAAATCTGGCGGCTTTAGCCCTCACAACGCTGCAAAGCAACGAAGGACTGGATCGCAAAGCCCTGGGGCTGTTGCCCCAGCCGACGCGACGGCAACTGTTGGCCCAATGGCTGAATCAGCAAGGCGTTCCTGGACTGGATGCACCAACCCTGGAACAGCTAAGCCATCGGCTTCGTCAAGCAGCCCCAGCTGGCGAAGCCCACCTTCCGAAAGGCTGGATCCTTAGCTGGCAGGGCTCTGATCTGATCCTGCAGCCGCCCGCAGCAGGGCATTAACGGCCGCAGCCACGAGTCCTGCACCGCCACGGGTGCCCTCCAGCCGAATCTGCGCCAAATCACTGTGAGCCAGATGGCGCTTGCTCTCAGGCACCCCAACAAACCCCACTGGCATGCCAATCACGAGGCTGGGCCTTGGTGAACCTTCCTCCACTTGCTTGAGCAACACCTCCAATGCTGTGGGAGCACTGCCAATCAGCACCAAAGGGGCAGGTTGCACAGCAGCGAGCTCCTGCCAGGCCAACCACAGCCCTGCCGCCGTTCGCGTCGACCCTGACGGAGCAAAGGATGGGGCCCACTCGAGCACCGTGCGCACGGAAGCGCCCAACGTGCGCTGCGCCATCGGCCGAATCGCCGCGGCCGCCATCTCCGTATCCGTAAGAATCACCGCACCAGCTTGCAAAGCCGACAAGCCAGCCTCACAGGCGCCCTCACTAAAGCGCAGCAACTCAGCAATGGAGGGATCTCCACTGCTATGCACAAGGCGCTCCAACACCTCCTGCTCCAACGGCTGCAACCCGGTGTCTCCCAGCAACGCGCGAATCCTGCGGATGCTTTCGGTAAAAATCGGGTGGTCTTGGGCCATCCCGGCCATCATCGACCCATGCCGATCCATTTGATCTGGGGAGATGACGCCGCAGCGCGGGATCGGGCCATCGATGGCTTGATCCAGAGCCGCGTGGATCCCAGCTGGAGCAGCCTCAACCTCAGCCGCCTCGATGGCGCCGAAACGGGCCAAGCCATCCAGGCGCTGGAAGAAGCACGAACCCCGCCTTTCGCCACAGGAGAACGCTTGGTGCTGCTGCAGCGCAGCCCCTTTTGCAACGGCTGCCCAAGCGAACTCGCCGACCGCTTCGAAGCCGCCCTTGAGCTGATTCCCGATAGCAGTCATCTCGTGCTGGTGAATCCCAGCAAGCCGGATGGACGGCTGAGAACCACGAAAACGCTGCAAAAGCGGATCAAACAAGGTCTGGACTTGGAGCAAAGCTTCCCCTTACCAACGGCTTGGGATGGGGCTGGGCAACGGCAGCTGGTGCAACGCACCGCAGACGCTTTATCGCTCACGGTGAAACCAGACGCCATTGATGCCCTGGTGGAAGCGATCGGCACCGACAGCGCCCGATTGGAATCAGAGCTGCGGAAACTCTCCCTGCGCACCACCACAATCACCGCCGCCCTCGTGACGGAACTCGTGGGGGGGCGAGCCACCAATGCCCTTGCGGTGGGTGATGCCCTTCTAGATGGCAATGCGGGTGAAGCGATTGCCCGCTGGGATGCCCTGATCGAAGCGGGGGAGCCGGCCCTCCGCATCGTGGCCACCCTCACCGGCCAGATCCGAGGCTGGCTTTGGGTGAGCCTGCTCGAGCAACAGGGCGAACGCGATGTGGCCGTGATTGCCAAAGCTGCCGGCATTGGCAATCCCAAACGGATCTATGTGATGCGGAAGCAGCTGCAAGGCCGCCCACCCAAACGGTTTTTATCGCTGCTGGGACGACTTTTAGAGGTGGAGGCGCTACTCAAGCGGGGTGCCCTTCCGGGCAATGCCTTTCGAGACGGACTGCTGGGCTAATAGCCGCCACAGTGAGACAATCCCCTGCTGTTAGAGACCGCTGAAATGGCCCTGCTGGTGCAGAAATTTGGCGGCACCTCCGTCGGCAGTGTCGAACGCATCCAGGCTGTGGCTCAGCGGATTGCCCGTTGCCGCGAAAACGGAGATGACGTGGTGGTTGTGGTGTCCGCCATGGGACACACCACCGATGAGCTCACTGGGCTGGCGAACGCCTTAAACGCCTCTCCCGCTCAGAGGGAAATGGACATGTTGCTAGCCAGCGGTGAGCAGGTGTCTAGCGCTCTGCTCGCCATGGCTCTCCACAGCGAAGGTGTCGCTGCGGTATCGATGACGGGGCCTCAAGTGGGCATCGCCACGGAATCCACCCATGGCCGAGCCCGCATTCTTGAAATCCGAACCGATCGAATCCGCAACCGCCTTAGCGAAGGGAAAGTGGCGGTGGTCGCCGGCTTTCAAGGCACCAGCACCAGCAGTGATGGCATTCATGAAATCACCACCTTGGGCCGAGGCGGATCCGACACCTCAGCTGTTGCTTTAGCCGCAGCCCTGGGTGCCGATGCCTGCGAGATTTTCACCGATGTGCCCGGTGTCCTGAGCACGGATCCACGCAAAGTTGCGGATGCCCAGCTGATGGACAGCATCAGCTGTGATGAAATGCTCGAACTCGCCAGCTTGGGCGCCTCGGTGTTGCACCCTCGCGCTGTGGAGATCGCTCGAAACTACGGCGTGAATCTCGTGGTGCGATCCAGTTGGAGTGATGCTGCCGGCACCCGACTCACCAGCCGCACGGCTCGCCCGATTGGCCATGGCGGTCTGGAACTCGGAAGCCCCGTGGACGGGGTTGAGCAGGTGGATGGTCAAGCGATTTTGGCGCTGTCGCAAATACCCGATCAACCCGGCATTGCCGCCCGCCTGTTCGAAACCCTTTCGGATGCTGGGATCAATGTGGATCTGATCATTCAGGCCACCCATGAAGGCACCAGCAACGACATCACCTTCACCGTGAACGAGCCAGACTTGAACCAGGCCCGTGAGGTGACGCAAATCGTCCTCAACAGCCTGGGGGGTGAACTCTCCTCAGAGGGCGGCCTCACCAAACTGAGCATTCGTGGCGCCGGGATCATGGGGCGCCCCGGCATTGCAGCAAGCCTGTTCAATTGCCTATGCCAGCAAGGGATCAACCTGCGCCTGATTGCCACCAGCGAAGTGAAGGTGAGCTGCGTGATTGCATCCAGCTCTGGACGCAAGGCTTTGCAAGCCGTACGTGAGGCCTTTGAAGTGGAGGACTCGCAGGTCGCCATCAATCCCCCCTTGAGCGGCGAAAACGAACCCGAAGTTCGCGGTGTTGCCCTCGATCGCGATCAAGTGCAACTGTCCGTACGTCACGTCCCCGATCGCCCTGGTACCGCTGCTGCCCTCTGTTCTTCATTGGCCGACAACGGCATCAGCATCGATGCGATTGTCCAATCGGAACGTCAACACGCCGATGGCTCCCGCGACATCAGCTTCATCCTGCGCAAAGAAGACCGTGCCCGGGCTGACGTTGCTCTCGCTCCCCTGCTCGCCCAATGGCCTGGCGCTGCTTTAGAGGACGGCGATGCGATTGCACGGGTGAGTGCTGTTGGTGCTGGGATGCGTGCAACCGCCGGCACCGCAGGACGGATGTTTCGGGCCCTCGCCGACGCTCAGATCAACATTGGCCTCATCGCCACCAGTGAAATCCGCACGAGCTGTGTGGTGGCAGAAGACAATGGCGTCAAAGCCCTGCAAGTGGTCCATGCCTGCTTCGGGCTGGGTGGAGACAAACGGCATCAAGCGCAGGGCACAGCCTCACCGCTTGAAAAGACCTAAGGCCCGATTACAAAGGAGAACCATCAACGTTCCGACTTGAACGGCGATTTCCAGCAGACCTACCAAGCGGCAGAGCGCGCCTACGGCGGGGAAGATTACGAAACGGCGCATCACCTTGCCAGCGGTCTCCTCAAGCAATTGGAAGCTGAGATGAAAGCTGACGACGAGCTAGTCCGCGATGCAGTGCTCGGTTGGCAGGCCTTTGTGACCCTTCTGCTCGGCCACATCGAACTGCATGGCCGACAACGACCTGATCAGGCAGCGGAGTATTACCAGCTCACCCTGGACTGCCAGCCCCAAGACACCCTGGCGGACTTGGCAAGACAGGGCCTCCAACGCAGTGAGAGCGCTCAACAAGAGTCTTTCAACACCAACGTTGACGAGCTCGGGGCGTCACCCCCAACCACTGACGAATCCTTCGCGGGATCGTTGCCATCAATGCTGCAAGATCCCTTTCTCAACAACGCTGCGCCCGCAACAACCCCTGGCCCAAGCCAATCCACGGCCATGCCATGGCTCACCGAGAACAGCTCCCTTCCACAAGCCAGGGAAACGCCTGCGCCTGCGCCAAAGCGCATGGCTAAGCCAGTTCACTCGAAACCGGAACTCTCAGAGCCGGTAACGACTCCAAACGACGAGCCACATCATCAGGAGCAACCTTTGCCTTTGCTCATCGCCGAAGAAAGTGTTGAAAGAGCCTGGTTAAGGGTCTCCATCACGACCGACAAAACAAGGGTTGACTCAATCCCCATGGATCAAGCCAAACCCTCATCACGATTGAAGCGTTTATGGCAGGGCCTAAGCCGCAGCTGAACGACGGCGGCGAGTGCGTCCAGCCGGCATCTCTTGCTCAGGCTCAGCTGTTTTCTCTACCTTTGCTGCCACCTTCGTGGCCACAGCGGTCGTGGCAGCAGGCGCAGCTACAGCAACAGCGGGTGTTGCAACAGCCGTGGATGTTGCGACATCCGACGAGATGACGACAGACGCCGTTTTAGAAGGCGCGGCCACTGAGCTGCCATTCGCACGCACCGGTGCCGGTGGAGCACCATTGCGACGGACAACACCACGACCTGCACCACCACCGCGGTTACGGGAGGCAGGACGATCATCCGGCTCTGCATCGGCACGGCCCTTGTACTTAGGAGTTCCACCGGGGGCTGGTTGAACCAAGCACAGGATCAAGGGCTCCACCTGCAGTTCGCGACGCATGCGACGGCCGAGGCCCACCTCGACCTCGCGTTGAACACCCATCCAATCCACTTCAGGGGCCTTATCGCCGGTATTGCGAGAGAGCTGTTTCCAACGATTTTCCAGCACCCAGGTGATTTCTCGCTCAGTCCACAGCGACATCTTGCGGGCATCCGCCGTTGTGACCACACCGCGCAGGTTCACCCGGGGCGGTGCCACCATCGCGCCATCGGTACTGATCGCAGACAAAATCGTGACAACGCCGTCTTCTGCCAACTGCTGACGTTCCTTCAGAACGCGGGCATCAACGATGCCGTTGCGGGATTGATCGAGCAGTTCGATACCAGCTTTCACCGGATCTCCCTTTCTCAGGGATTCAGGGGTGAGTTCGACCACATCGCCGTTCTCAATAATCAAAGTGTTATTGACGGGCACTCCCATGGAATGGCCTGTTTTGGAGTGCTGCACAAGCATCCGGTGCTCCCCATGGACGGGAACAAAGAACTTGGGCTTGGTGAGAGCGAGCATCAGCTTTTGGTCTTCCTGGAAGCCGTGGCCAGACACATGAATGCCTTCGCCCTTGCCATAAACAACCTTGGCGCCAAGCATCATCAGCTTGTCGATCGTGTTCACCACAGAGATGGTGTTCCCAGGGATCGGGCTAGCAGAGAAAATGATCGTGTCGGTGGTTTTCACCTTCACTTGCGGATGATCACCACGCGAAATCCGGCTTAGAGCAGCAAGGGGCTCACCCTGGCTACCGGTCATCAGCAACAACGTTTCACGATCAGGCACATCATTGATTTGCTTGATCGGTACAAACAGCTCATCGGGCGCCCGCATGTAGCCCAATTCGCGGGCTTTAGCGATCACATTGAGCATGGAACGGCCCAATAGTCCGACCTTCCGGCCATTTTTCATCGCCAGCTCAAGAATCATCGACACACGATGAATCGAGCTCGCGAAGGTGGTGACGATCACCCGACCATCGGCATTGGCAATGTGACGGTCGAGGTTGGGAAACACCGAGCGTTCTGGAGGACAGAAACCAGGCACCTCGGCATTGGTGGAATCACTGAACAGGCAGAGAACACCCTTTTCGCCGTAATGGGCGAGGCGAGCCATATCAAAGTGCTCACCATCCACCGGCGTGTGGTCGAACTTGAAATCACCGGTGAAGATCACCGTGCCCACCGGTGTGGTGATCGCCAGCGAAAAGCTGTCGGCCATCGAGTGGGTGTTACGGATGAACTCAACAGAGAAATGCTGCCCCACCTTCACCACATCGCGGGGAGCGACGGTCTGCAGCGTGGTGCGGTCGGTGACGCCCGCCTCATCCATCTTTCCGGTGAGCATCGAAAGGGCCAGTCGGGGCCCATAGATCACGGGGATGTTGAAGTGCTTGAGGTGGTGGGCAATCCCACCGATGTGGTCTTCATGGCCATGGGTGACGATCATGCCGCGAATGCGTTTCTGGTTCTCACGCAGAAAGCTGGTGTCGGGCAGAACCACGTTCACCCCATGCATTCCATCACTGGGGAATGCCAATCCGGCATCCACCAGCATCAGGTCGTCGCCGTACTCGAACACACAGGTGTTCTTGCCGATCTCATGCAGACCCCCCAGGGGGATGACCCGTAGGCAGGGCTCTTGTTCTTTGCCGGATCTCGCGTTGTAAGCCATGAAAAAACGTAAGTGGAAAAACTGTTTGCGTAAGCCGTTAAGCCGGATCCGTCAGGTCTGACGAAGGGCAGACAGGGCAATGGACAAGTTGGTTTTCATGGCTTCAGGTAAGGAGGACAAAGGAGGACGAGGAGCACCGACAGACCACCCATTGATCTCGAGGGCAGCTTTGACAGGGATGGGATTCGTGGTGGCAAACAAGGCCTTAAACACAGGGATTAATTGCTCGTGCTGGGCGAGAGCAGCACCGACTTCGCCTTCGAAATAGGCATTAAGCATGGCCCGAATCTGCGGACCGGCCACATGACTCGCAACACTCACGACGCCAACAGCACCAACAGACAACATCGGCAAGGTGAGTCCATCATCGCCGCTGTAAATCGCGAGCCGTGAGCCGCAGGCCAAGCGCAGAGCGGTGACTTCCTCGGTGGTCCCGCTCGCGGCTTTGAAGCTGACGATGTTGGGGCAATCCATCAAGCGAGCCACCGTTTCGGACTCGATATGACATCCCGTTCGTCCAGGAATGTTGTAAAGCATCAAAGGCAACGTGGGAGCCGCCTCCGCAATGGCGCGGAAATGACCTTCCAACCCCTCTTGCGGCGGCTTGTTGTAGTACGGAACGACGACCAAAGCGCCGTCGGCGCCAACGGCTGCCGCTTCTCGCGTGGCTTTCACGGCCTCAGAGGTGGAATTACTGCCAGTGCCCGCCAAAACCTGAGTCTCAGGACCAACAGCCTCTCGGACTGCTTCCAGCAACTTCAGCTGTTCATCCCAGCTGAGGGTGGGGGATTCACCTGTGGTTCCACACACCAATAGGCCATCCGATCCTTGCTCGACAAGATGACGGGCCAAACGAGCCGCCAACTGAAAATCAACCGCACCGCTGGAATCAAATGGGGTGACCATCGCCGTCACGATGCGGCCAAATGGTTGAGGGGAAAAGGAAGCGGAAAGAGTCATCAGTTCTGAATCAGCAATTCGGCGATCTGGACAGCATTCAGAGCAGCTCCTTTGCGGATCTGGTCACCACAGAGCCAAAGCTCAAGGGCATTGGGATCACTGATGTCTTGACGAATCCTGCCAATAGCAACGGGATCCCTTCCCGTCACATCCGTGGGCATCGGAAAACGATTGGCTGCCTGATCTTCGATGAGTTCAACGCCAGGCGCCGCAGCCAACAGTTGCCGGGCTTCATCCACGGGAAAAGGCTGTTCGAATTCAATGTTCACCGCCTCAGAGTGGGCACGCAGCACGGGAACACGCACACACGTTGCTGAAAAACGCAAATCAGGCAGATCCATGATTTTGCGCGTCTCATTCACCATTTTCATTTCCTCTTCGCAATAGCTGTTGTCTTGCAAAGGGGAGTTGTGAAGGAACAAATTAAAAGCAAGGGAATAGGGGAGTACCTCACTACTGGGGACACCACCATCGAGCACCACGCGGGACAGGTCTTTGAGCTCGTCCATGGCGCGAGCTCCAGCGCCGCTGGCTGATTGATAGGTGCTCACCAAAACACGACGCAACGCTCGCTTCGCCGCGAGGGGAGCCAACGCCAACGTGAGCAGAATCGTGGTGCAGTTGGGATTGGCAATCACCCCTTGATGCCCGTGGGCCGCCTGGGGATTGACCTCCGGAACCACGAGGGGAACGCCCTCCTCCATCCGAAAGGCACTGGAATTGTCCACCATCACAGCGCCCGCTCGGGTGATCGCTTCACGCCACTGACGTGACACCGAACCCCCCGCTGAGGCGAGAACAAGATCAACGCCTTGAAAGGCTTCGGCCGTGACTTCCTCCACAACAAGGTGGCGGCCATTCCAAGTTTGCTCTTGCCCGGCGGAGCGGGCTGAAGCGAGCAAGTTCAACTCACCGACAGGAAACTGTCGCTCTTCAAGCAGGAGCAAAAGTTCCTGACCAACGGCACCACTGGCGCCAAGGACAGCAACATTGAGCGGACGGTTAGGAAGGGTTGCTGTCAAGCGGTAGTGCGAACGTCTGAACTGAAAACTGTTGGCTCAACTGATCGCTACCACCGGTATGTAGAGAGGGCGGTGCATCAATTCATCACTCCTTCACCATACCGGGCAGGGGCTGGAGCGGCAGTTTCTTAAGCTGGTTTGCTGCCAAGAACTGCCGTCAACACAACCATGAGCGCTGCCACCCTGAAGGTGTCCACCGAATCCCGCCCCAGCAGCCGATTGGCGGTGACGGTGACCGTGCCTGGGGAGCGCTGTACGGCCAGCTATGAAGAGGCCATCACGAGCCTGAGCCGCAGCATCAACCTGCCGGGCTTCCGTAAAGGAAAAGTGCCTCGCTCGGTGTTGGTGCAACAGCTGGGTGGTGTCCGGATCAAAGCAACCGCCCTTGAAAAGCTGATCGATGGCGCCTGGCGCGACGCCATCAAGCAGGAATCGCTTGAGCCGATCAGCCAGCCCGATCTGAGCAGTGGCTTCGATGGATTGTTGGAAAGCTTCAACCCTGGCGATGAATTGACGTTCACGCTGGAGGCCGATGTGGCCCCAACGCCAAAGCTCAAAAGCACCAAAGGCCTGAAGGCGGAATACGAAGCGGTTGCCTACGACGCTTCGCGGGTCGACAGCATGATTGAAGATTCCCGCAAGCAACTCGCCACCGTTGTTCCCGTCGAGGGGCGCGCCGCAGAAAAAGGTGATATCGCTGTTCTTGGTTTCAAGGGCACCTACAGCGATGACGGGTCCGAAATCGATGGAGGAAGCGCCGACTCGATGGACGTGGATCTCGACAACGGCCGCATGATCCCCGGCTTCATCGAAGGCGTCATAGGCATGAAGGTGGGCGAGAGCAAGTCCGTCGATTGCCAATTTCCTGACGACTACCCAAAGGAAGATGCACGGGGCCGCAAGGCAGCCTTTGAGATTGAACTCAAAGATCTAAAAACCCGGGAGTTGCCTGAACTGGACGATGCCTTTGCTAAGCAAGCCAGCGAGCAGGACACGATGGCTGACCTCCGCAAAGATCTCGAGCAACGCCTCAAGGACGATGCAGAACGCCGCCAAACCAGCAACCGCAACGATGGCTTGGTGAAAGCGTTGGTGGAACAGCTGGAGGTAGAGCTCCCTGAAGCATTAATCCAGCAAGAAAGTCGCAACTTGGTGGAGCAAACAGCAGCTCAATTTGCCCAACAAGGCATGGATGTGAAATCGCTATTCACACCAGATTTAATTCGGAATCTGATGCAGAACTCCCGTCCTGAAGCCGAGGAGCGCCTGCGTCGCAGCTTCGCCCTCACCGCGCTGGCAGAAGCCGAAAACATCAAGTTGGACGACAGCGCCATCGACACCAAACTGAATGAGGTGAAAAAAGACTTGTCCGCTGAGGCCAAGGTGGATCCCGAGCGTCTTCGTCAGGCCGTGATGGACGATCTCATGCAAGAACAGCTGATGAGCTGGCTTGAAACCAACAGCACGCTCACGGAAAAAGCTCCAGAACCGGATTCAGACACCAAGAGCTGAGCTGCACCCATAGATTGTGTCCACTCAGTAGGACACGGATCGCGTGATCGACGCCCGCAGTCACCACCCCATCCAAAATCGTTGGCGGTCCGAGATGCCCATCTCGGCCCCTGGCCCTTTGCCAACCGTTGTTGAGCAGTCCGGTCGAGGCGATCGCGCCTTCGACATTTATTCGCGGCTGCTCCGTGAACGAATCATCTTTTTAGGAACCGGCGTTGACGACGCAGTCGCCGATGCCCTCGTGGCTCAGATGCTGTTCCTTGAAGCAGAAGATCCAGAAAAAGACATCCAGATCTACGTCAACTCCCCCGGCGGCTCAGTCACCGCAGGTTTGGCGATCTACGACACGATGCAGCAGGTGGCCCCTGATGTGGTGACCATTTGTTATGGCTTGGCAGCCAGCATGGGTGCCTTTCTCCTTTCTGGCGGCACCAAAGGGAAGCGTTTGGCTCTGCCCAATGCGCGGATCATGATCCACCAGCCCCTGGGCGGAGCCCAAGGACAAGCCGTTGATATCGAAATCCAAGCCAAGGAAATTTTGTTTCTGAAAGAAACCCTGAATGGATTGATGGCGGAACACACGGGCCAGCCCCTTGCCAAAATTTCAGAAGACACTGACCGCGACTACTTCCTTTCCCCGGCAGAAGCGGTTGAATACGGATTGATCGATCGGGTGGTGGACAGTTCCGGGGACGGAGGAATCGTTACGGACGGCTGACAGAACGCCGTCCGCTCTCGATGCTGAGGACCCAGGGCAATCCATTTGGTCGTGTCCTGAAGTTCCCAATTGAGGTGACCGGCGTTCGATGGCCAAATTCGATGCCCATCTGAAGTGCTCGTTCTGCGGTAAATCGCAGGATCAAGTGCGCAAGTTGATCGCCGGTCCTGGCGTCTACATCTGCGATGAGTGCATCGATCTCTGCAATGAGATCCTCGATGAGGAATTAGTCGACAGCCAAGGCAATCCCCGCACAGGCGCTGAACCAAGCCGTAAAGCAGCTCCTGCAGCCCGTAAGAGCAACAAGCCAGCACCCACCCTGGCCTCTATTCCCAAACCTCTTGAGATCAAAAGCTTTCTCGACCAACAGGTGGTGGGTCAGAACGCAGCCAAAAAACTGATGTCTGTAGCGGTATACAACCACTACAAACGCTTGGCTTGGCAAGGAGATGGGCAGGGAGAAACGGAAGAAACCGCCACTCGCCTGCACAAGAGCAACATCCTCCTCATTGGTCCAACCGGTTGCGGGAAAACTCTGCTCGCCCAGACCCTGGCGGAGATGCTCGATGTTCCCTTTGCCGTTGCAGACGCCACGACCCTCACGGAAGCGGGTTACGTCGGAGAAGACGTGGAAAACATTCTCCTGCGGCTCCTGCAAAAAGCCGACATGGATGTGGATCAAGCCCAGCGCGGCATCATTTATATCGACGAAATTGACAAAATCGCACGTAAAAGCGAAAACCCTTCGATCACCCGTGATGTATCAGGGGAAGGCGTTCAGCAAGCCCTCCTCAAAATGCTTGAGGGAACCGTGGCCAATGTTCCTCCACAGGGTGGACGCAAGCACCCTTATCAAGACTGCATCCAAATCGACACCAGTCAGATTTTGTTCATCTGTGGTGGTGCTTTTGTTGGCCTAGAAGATGTGGTTCAAAAACGCATGGGGCGAAACGCGATCGGCTTCATGCCGCCCGCCGATAGCCGCGGCCGCAATCGAACCAACCGCGATCTCCAAGCCGCGCAGGTGTTGCGCAATCTCGAGCCGGATGATCTCGTGAAATACGGACTCATCCCTGAATTTATTGGCCGTATTCCAGTGAGTGCAGTGCTCGAACCTTTGGATGAGAAAACCTTGGAATCGATCCTCACCGAACCACGCGATGCACTCGTGAAACAGTTCCGCACGCTGCTGAGCATGGACAATGTGCAGCTGGAGTTCGCTGATGACGCAATCACCGCCATTGCTCAGGAAGCACACCGCCGCAAGACAGGAGCCCGTGCATTACGAGGGATTATCGAAGAAATCATGCTCGATTTGATGTACGACCTCCCATCCCAATCATCTGTGAAAGACTTCACCGTGACCCGAGCCATGGTGGAAGAACACACAGGCGGCAAAATCCTTCCACTACCCAGCACAGATCAGCAGAAAACCGCTTGACGCCTTGGATCAAACTTACAAATTAAATAATAAGCATGCAGAACACTAATTAAGCAAAGTTCTGCAAATCTACGCGGCAATTAATTTTATTTTTCTTTTAATCTTTTACTTAACAACCTCATCTCACGACCGCAGACCACCATCGGTTTGAAATAAGGTTGAACTTCACTCTTGCAAGAGCTTGGCCACTGCTGACCACCTCCAGGTTCCGCGTCGTCATGGCCTTTTCAACCATCACGGCATCGACCTTGGCGACGGCACTGTTGCCCATTATTTAGAGGGGCGCGAAATCCTGCGCAGCCCTATCTCAGAGTTCAGTCAAGGGGAGGTAGTGAGTGTGATGGACCACACCGATGCGTCTCCTGCGGGAGTCACCGTGCGTCGAGCCATGAGCCGCCTGGGCGAGCAGAACTACAACCTGCTCTTCAACAACTGCGAGCACTTCGCCACTTGGTGCAAAACCGGACGCCATCGCAGTGTGCAGGTGGACTCCGTTGTGGATCGAGCTCGGAAATGGAGTCAAAAAATGCCGTCCGCCCTTCTCAGCGGACTGGATCTTTTAGTGCGACGTGGCGTCCTAGACGACAACACCCGACAGATCGCCAGTCAAGGACTCGCCAAATTGGATCAATTGCGCCAAACGTTGCTTCAAAAGCTCGAAGCCCTGTTGCAGCAAATTGGGTCCGACGGCAACAAGCAGCTTTTGCTCACAGGACAGAGCCTTGCCGATGAACTCGCTGCCGTGGAAGACCTGCAACGGAAAATTGATGCCCTTTTGAATCAACCCCGCAAGCTTCCGGGCTCGAAGGCTGAGTAGCCTCGCCATAACGCTCGCGGCGCATGAGTTCTACCTATCAGCCGCTGCATCACAAATATCGTCCGCAACGCTTTGACCAGCTTGTGGGGCAGGAAGCGATAACCGCCACCCTCGGCAATGCGCTGACCAGCAACAGAATTGCACCGGCTTATCTATTCAGCGGCCCACGCGGCACGGGTAAAACCTCTAGTGCGCGGATTCTGGCGCGCTCCCTCAATTGTCAAAACAGTGATGGGCCAACACCGGAGCCCTGCGGGACTTGCGATCTCTGCCGCACGATCGCTTCGGGTACAGCCCTCGATGTGATCGAAATTGATGCCGCCTCCAACACCGGCGTCGACAACATCCGGGAGTTAATCGAGCGGTCGCGCTTTGCACCGGTTCAAGCCCGCTGGAAGGTGTACGTGGTGGATGAATGCCACATGCTCTCCACGGCAGCCTTCAACGCCCTGCTCAAGACGCTGGAAGAACCACCTCCCCAGGTGGTGTTCGTGCTGGCCACCACCGATCCACAACGGGTGCTCCCGACCATCCTTAGCCGCTGCCAACGGTTCGATTTTCGACGGATTCCCCTCGATGCGCTGGAACAGCATCTGACTTGGATCGCCGAACAGGAATCCATCGCCATCCAACCCGAAGCCATCCACGTCGTGGCCCAACGATCCCAAGGTGGATTGCGCGATGCGGAAAGCCTGCTGGATCAACTCAGCCTGCTGCCGCCACCGATTGAAGCCAATGCCGTTTGGGATCTGCTGGGAGCGGTACCAGAACAAGAACTCCTAGCGCTGGCGCAGGCCATGACCAGCTCTGAGCCAGTAGCCCTGCTCGAGGCCACCCGCAACTTGCTGGACCGCGGCCGTGATCCTGGCTCTGTCCTACAGGGACTAGCAGGAGTGCTGAGGGATTTGGTGCTGATGGCTGCCGCCCCCAATCGTCCAGAGCTCACGGGGGTGTCGCCCCAGTTTCGCGATCAGCTGCCTGATCTGGCCAAAAGCATTGGACGGTCGCGGCTATTGCAATGGCAAGCGCAATTGCGCGGAGCGGAACAGCAATTGCGTCAAAGCGTGCAACCCCGCCTATGGCTCGAAGTGCTGTTGCTTGGGCTTTTGGCGGAACCAATCTCGCCCGCAGAAGCAACCGCACCAAGAACGCCCCAATCCAAACCAGTCTCTGCGGCACCCCCTTCTCAAGTTGCAGTCACTGCAACTGCATCTGCATCTGCGTCTGTACCTGCACCGACTCCAACGCCTACTGCAGCGACAGCCCCAGCTCCTCAAACCCCGTCACCAGCGCAGGTGAAAACACCGGAACTTCCCGCAGTGGCAGCGTCAACACCCACTCCACCCACGAGTGACACCAACCTGCCGGAGCTGTGGCAGCAAATCTTGGGCAGCCTGGAATTGCCCTCCACCCGCATGCTGCTGTCCCAGCAAGCGCAGTTGGTCCGTCTCGATGCCAATCGGGCGGTCGTACAAGTAGCCGGCAATTGGATGGGCATGGTGCAAAGCCGCGCCAGCTTGCTGGAGCAAGCCGTGGGCAAGGCCCTAGGCGGGTCACGCCAATTGATCATCGAAGCCAGCACTGGTGTTATGCCCCCCCTCGCAGCGCCGCCTGCGCCCGTCGTGCAGCCCACTCCGACAGCCCCAGCTCCTCTTGAAACTGAGCGCCCTCAACTTCCCACCACAGCGGTTGTTCCAGCTGTCGTTGATGCACCAAAGCCCATCACACCGCTCGCCACAAACCAGTTAGCTCCATCCCACCCGACTCCACCCGAGCCAGTTCAGACCCAACCATCGAGTGCCGGTATGCCTCCAGCACCAGCACAAAATTCTGCAAACACCAGCCCACCATCGGGTCTCGACCGGCAAGCCAAAAATCTGGCTGATTTCTTTAATGGCCAAGTCCTGGACGTGGATAGCGATGGAATCAACTAACCCAGCAGCATCTCTCCAAGGATGTCGGTTTCACGCAGGCTCAGATAGCGAATCGCCTGCCGCTCGGCCCAGGAGTAAGCCACATGCAACTCACCGGGGCGTCCCTCCAACAAAGTTGGATAGGCCAGCTGCCCATTGAGATCCCAGTTCATTGGTCCACAAAACCCAAAACCGGTATCAATGTCGCGAATCCATGGCCAGCTTTGGCCATCGTCTGCACTGATCGCAATCGATAAGGGCCATCGCGTGCGGGGCCAGCGTGCTTCGCCCCAAGCCGACGATGCATCAGGGTCGTTTGGATCTGGCAGGAAGCCAAACCGGTTGAAAATCAAGGCCAAACGACCACTCTCCAAACGACAGGCCTGGATTGAACTGTTGTTGTTGGGTAAATCAGTGGACTGAGGCGAACTCCAACTCAGTCCTGCATCCTCACTAGTGCTGCAGTACACCCAATCCGCCAGTCGACTGCGAAGGAACTGGTGCAGCGTTGTGCCATCAGCTGAAGGAACAATCGAACCATGCACTCGCCCGGTGCTTTCAGGAACAGCAAAGGGGGACCCCATCGGAACCCCGGCGGCATCCAACTGCAACACCTCAGAGTGATCGTGGCCAAACGAGCCGCCCTGTTCGAGGCTTCTGTAGATCGGCAGCAACCAGGTGCCATCCGCCAATCGATGGGGAGGGTGACGACAAAAAGCAGGGGTTTCGATCAGATCTTTGGCCGCTGACCAGGCCTGACCCTCCCAACTCTCCGGACGACCAAGGTCAATCACATCAATCTTGAGGGTCTGATGGCGGAGAACTGCTGTCCATTGCATCGAAAAACTGGACTGCGCCTCAGCCCAAGTCCGATCGGAAGGATCTCTCACCCGTTGGGCGGAGTGGATCAGATGCAAAACCCCATCTGAAAGGAAGAGCAAGGGGTTCTGCTCTGAACGCTCGAGATCCTGGGAGATGCATTGAGGAACACCCCAACTCCCTTGTTCAGATGACAACAGGCTGAGATACACAGACATCCCTGCCGTGCCCTCTCCACCCCCCGCCATCCAGACGCAACCCAAGAGATCTGGACGGATCCAACACAGCTGAGGCGCATGGTTTTGATCCCCCTTCGGCTCCAACAACGACCAAGCACCCAGCTCAAACGGGGTGACAAGAATCTGCCCCCAAGCCAAATCCCCGTGGCGATCAATGGCGTGGGCGAAGGCTGAAAGCATCAAGCCTGCACCGGTAACTCACCACCATGGCTGGTTTTTGCCCAAACCAAACGTTTCGGGAAGATCGACATTTTCAACGTGACCCAGGGAATCACCACAAACCAATGACCGAGATATGTAATTGCCACGAGCAAATTCCATAAACCAGGAGACGGAATCGGCGGACCCTGGTTCGCCCCGCGACAACCGCGTAAGTAGGCCAGCGCAGACACACTGAACGCCACGATTGACAACGGCCAATAGGTGGGGGGAGTCCGAGTGATCACGCTGGTGCTCAAATCAGCGAAGGACACCACTGGCAACCCGTACTGGAGCAAAAAGAAGCAGGCCAAATCCCAACGCTGTCGAACACTGAGCTGGGACGACGTCAACGTTGGCCAGTAGTCAAAAAATCGCTGCAGGCCACCTTCTGCCCAGCGTTGCCGCTGCTTCCAGAGCGCCGACAACCCTGGAACCGCCTCCTCTTGGACCGGTGGATCCCAAAGGATCCCCACGAGGGCACCGTGGGTTAACAAGCGGAAACTGAGATCCAAATCATCGGTGACGGTGTCTTCGTTGAACCCTCCGCTGGCCTCCAACATCGAACGTTTGATCAACTGACCATTCCCCCGCAGTTCAACAACCCCACCGCCCGTCAGGCGACCGGACTGAATGACGGCATCCAGTGCCATCTCCATCGCTTGGGATCGCGTCAGCCAGTTGCGATCGGCATCGATCACAGCTTTGCGCAGCTGAACTGCCGACCATCCGCCATCCAGGGCATAAGGGACGAGTCGCTCGAGCAGATCGTCCTGCAACTGGGCATCCGCGTCCAAAACCAACAACCACTCCCCTTTGAGCTGTCCAAGGGCCGTGTTTAACGCTCCAGACTTGCCGCCACCGGCATCGCGAGGCCGGTGAATCACGTTCAAGGTTGGGTGATTCGCAGCCAGGGCATCGAGCAGGGCTGGCGTTTGATCCAGGCTTCCATCGTCGATCACCCACGTGGAAAGTTGATCTGTTGGATAACGCAGAGCCGTGAGCCGCTCAACCAAACGGGCGACCACAGCCTGCTCATCCCGCGCTGCCACCACTACATCAAGCGTTGGGAACTCTCCAACCGGGAAGGGGGCAGAGGTTGGCGAATCCTGGGTGCTTGGCCCTCGCAACAACTCAGCACGGAGCACGGTGCGAAGGGCATAGCCCCCCAGCATCAGCGCGAGGCTGATGGCGGGCCAGAGCGAACGGGCGGGATCAAGCCAATGGGGTGCTGCACCAGCACAGCCGCAGGCGAACAAAAACGCTGCAGACTTCGCCCTGCGGTGATCACCAGTCGCAGCGGTTGAGGTCATGCACCGATCTAGGTGGGCAGGACTCTAAGGGGACTGCACTCGCGCAGGGAGAGGTCCGTAGACAGTCCCCGGGTAGTAATGGCGCAGGATCCGTTCTGTGGGCCATCCCCGCCAAGCCAAATCGATGGCCCCTGCCTGAGACAGGCCTGCGCCGTGGCCAAAACCACCGCCTCGGATGAGCCAGCGATCCGAACCCTGGGGCTCAATCACGAACAAGGTGCTCGGCAAACGACGCAAGGTGCGCCGAATCTGATCCAAGCGGAGAACGACAGGCTCCGACTCACCGGAACCAGCAATTTGCAACGCCAACACGCGACCACTCGCACCCCGCTGCAAGGCGTTCAGGCGCAACGGAGATTGCAACGCTTGAGCCGGAACATCAATGGCCTGGCGGATTTCATCAGCCGTGATCACACGACTCCAACGAAATAAGGGATGTTGTGATCCATTGGCTCCCGAGCGATCCATCAGCAAGGACGACACATGTTGAGGCCTTTGCAGCGGGATGGTGTGGCGCTCCCGCCAACCCTCATCTCCATCGACCTTTGCCACCAAATAGGGCTGAGGCTGCATTGCCCAAGCTTCCGGGCCCGCTGCCATCACACCACCGTTGGTGGCGTGATACACCGCACTAATCGGACGTCCAGCACGACTGAGCAATCGTCCTCGGGTGGCTGCAATCGCTTGCCGAACCGCTGCCCCCGCCAAGCGCGGATCGCTGTAGACCTGGCACTGGGTATCGCTGCAGAGGTGATAACCATCGATTTGGAAGCGATGGCTGTTGGCCAAAGCCCAGGTCCGAGCCAACACGGTTTGGGCTTGCAACGCCGCAACGGGTGATGAGGCACCAATTTCATGGGGCACCACTCCTTCGAGGTATCGCTCAACAGCCACCTGCTCAATCAATGTCCAACTGCCATAGGCATCCGGCTGAAGACGGAACGGTCCACGGAACACCCCACGGTTCCAACGCAAGCCATCGGGGGCTGTGATCTGCAAAGGGCCCTTGATCGGCTGCACACCCTCAGGGGTGTCCAGGGTCGGTTCAACCGTGGCATGAACACGACGCGTCCACTCCCGCACCGAGGTTCCGTCTGGAGCAATCGAACCCTGAGGAGCCCAAACCTCCCAATCGTTGGGATGGGCCACAGACGCCGTCACCCCTAGCGCTCGCCAGCGCTGGGCCAAGCGCTCCGCCGATTCGAAACTCGCAAACGGCCCAGCGATTCGTCGCGCCAACATCACCGGCTCTGGCAATGCCACCGATCGCCAGCGCACGGTGAAACTGGCAGCAGTCCAACTCCCACCAGCCCCATCTTCAAGCGTGAGCGGAGCGCCGGCACTCGAGAGCTGAAGCGGCATCGCCGCTGGATGGGAACCGAGATGGTCCTCAAGGGCCACCCAAAGAACGGGCTCCGCCCGGGACAACTGCGGAGGGCGAGGAACCGGGCGATGGGTGGCCAGTGTCACAAGGGCCGGCACCTCATCGGATGCTGATGGGGCAGCCAGCTCCCTCGCCCCACAGCCGCAGGCGAGGCCAAGAAGCATCGAGAACGACAACAGCCGAATCATCTACAAAAGGCGCACCGGGACGTATTGTTGTTGTTTGTGCCCCGTTCGAGCAGAGCAATGCCCAAGCTGAAGACCCGCAAAGCTGCCGCCAAGCGGTTCAAAGCAACCGGCACTGGCAAGTTCCTTCGTCGTCGCGCCTTCCGAAATCACCTGCTGGACCACAAAACTCCAAAGCAGAAACGACACCTCGGCACCAAGGCCGTTGTTGATCGCACCGACGTTGAGCGCGTCACATTGATGATGCCCTACGCCTGAGCAGAGACGCTCGCGCCCACTGTTCGTTCCACCTGATCTAATCCTTTCCCTGTATGGCCCGCGTTAAAAGAGGCAACGTCGCCCGTAAGCGCCGCAATAAAATCCTGAGGCTCGCCCGCGGCTTCCGCGGTGGCAACGGCACCCAGTTCCGCACCGCAAACCAGCGGGTGATGAAGGCGCTTTGCAATGCCTACCGCGATCGCCGTCGTCGCAAGCGCGACTTCCGTCGTTTGTGGATTGCACGCATCAATGCAGCAGCTCGCATGAACGGCGTGAGCTACAGCCGCTTAATGGGTGGTTTGAAAAAAGCGGATGTCCGGATCAACCGCAAGATGCTGGCGCAGCTGGCCGTCGCAGATCCCACCAGTTTCACAACCGTGGTGACTGCAGCGAAGAGCTGATCTAAATCTGTGAATTTGCTGCCCCAGACCTATCTACTGGGCCTGGTCGGCCTGCTCACCGTTGTTGCGGTGATCGTTGGCCGACAGCTTCTTCGCGTTCGTCGTGATGAAGCGCGTTTCGTTCAACTTGAACAAGCTGGTACTGCAGCCTCACGGCAGTCTGCAGACCTCTATGAGCTGGGTTCGGTTCAATTACGAAAACGCCTGTACCCCCAAGCAGCTGCAACGCTCAAGCAGGCCTTAAAAAGACTGAGCGACGAGCCCAATGAAGCGCGGGCATTGATTGAAAACGCCCTGGGCTTTGCCCTTGCCGCACAAAAGGATTACGACAACGCCATCAAGCATTACAAATTGGCTTTAAGAGCGAAAGATGATTATCCAGTTGCAATTAATAATCTTGCCTTTGCGCAAGAAAAACTTCTCAAATACGAAGAAGCAATTGCACTTTATAAGAAAACATTAGAGCTCGAGCCTAATAATTCAACAGCCAAAAAAGGCATCAAAAAGCTCGAAAAGCGTTCTTAAATACCGTCTCATTAAACCGACTTACCAAAGCGGTTGAATCGGCAATTCAGCCTGGCAAGCACTCGTTAGTGCCAAACGTCCTCCCAATCCAGAACTCGGATCAACGTCGTTGATCAAGCGTGGGGATTGCCAACCCGTTGGGCTAAAGCCCTGTAAGCCGAGAAACACCCCACCTGGCTCAACGCCTGCGATCAATTCATCACTCAAGGGGATCAAATCAAGTTGATCCGACTTGGCATGAAGATTGCCCTGAACCGAAGTTGTCACAGTGCCCAAAGTCATGGTTCCCCGCAAATCAACGATCTGACCAATCGCGTTGAGATCGGACAACTCCAAGGCCACATCAACGGTTGGAGACCCATCAAACGGTTGGAACGTGCCACACCATTGACGCGGAAGAGTCGAAACAAGATCTGCGGCCCGAGCAACGGGATCAAAACTCTCCACTTGGTTCTGGTCCACTTGAACCGGGATCGCCAATTGGATCGGATCGAGAGGCAGCTGTGGATTGGTTTGAAACGGGACCTGACTGCCAACAGGTAGATCCATGGCAAGCAGGAGGGGCATGGAAGACAAGGGATGATGGAAGCACGGTAGGCCCTTTTGCTCAGACGCGTCATGGTTTGCACCTCTAACGGATCCGACCCCTTAACCATCGGCGGTCGACGATTTGGATGCCGCTTATTGACCGGGACAGGTAA
Source organism: Synechococcus sp. BL107 (assembly GCF_000153805.1). Lineage (NCBI taxonomy): Bacteria > Bacillati > Cyanobacteriota > Cyanophyceae > Synechococcales > Synechococcaceae > Synechococcus > Synechococcus sp. BL107. Next base: position 321,163 of record NZ_DS022298.1, read on the forward strand.
ATATCCATCCATCGACTGCATGCAAAGCAGCATTGAGCGTTCCGCTTGCGAAATGGTGACCGTGGCCGTACGCCGGGTTCAAACAGGAGCCGCCGGGCATACAGGACTCATGGAAGCCATCGACTGGTCACGCATCTGGATGCTTCCCAACACAGCGGGATGCACCAACGCCGAGGAAGCCATTCGCGTCGCGCGACTGGGGCGAGAACTCGCCAAATTGGCCGGCCAAGAGGACAACAACTTCATCAAGCTGGAGGTGATTCCAGACAGCCGACATCTCTTACCCGATCCGATTGGGACGCTTCACGCCGCAGAAGCACTGGTGAAAGAGGGATTCACAGTGCTGCCCTACATCAATGCAGACCCTCTGCTCGCGAAACGCTTAGAAGACGTTGGTTGCGCCACAGTGATGCCTCTCGGATCCCCCATCGGGTCAGGACAAGGGCTCAACAACGCCGCGAACATCGCCTTGATCATTGAAAACGCGACGGTTCCTGTCGTTGTTGATGCCGGCATCGGCGTCCCCAGCGAGGCCGCCCAAGCCATGGAAATGGGGGCCGATGCCGTCTTGGTCAACAGCGCAATTGCCCTGGCTGGTGACCCCCCATCCATGGCTGAAGCCATGGGCAAAGCGGTGATCGCTGGTCGCATGGCCTACAGCTCCGGTCGACTGCCTCGACGGGGCCAAGCCTCCGCAAGCTCTCCGACCACAGGGCTGATCTCAGGTAAAGACAAATGAAGGGAGATCAAGTCTGCGTTACAAACCATGGCGGTAAGCATTTGAACTCATAACGTCCGGGAAATCGCATCGGATCCATGCAAGTCACCACGGAAGATGGCGGTCTTTTGAACGCCTTTGCCAAAGAGCCCCGCATGGAAGTGATGGATCAAAACGCCAGCAGAGACCGCAATCGCAGCTCCCTGATGATGCTCATCGGCGGGTCCATCCTGGTGATTGGGCTCATTGCAATCACGGTGGTCATCAGCTGACCAAACACGAGTAAAAAAATCCTTGTAGTAGCTTGCCCCCACTGAGCGTTTTGCTCGTTCCAGCAGGAGTTTGGGGTGAAGGTTCTCGTTCTCGGCGGTGACGGCTTCTGCGGCTGGCCCTGTGCTGTGAACTTGGCGGATCAAGGCCACGAGGTCTTGATCGTTGACAACCTCAGTCGTCGCAAGATCGACGTCGATCTTGAGGTTGACTCTTTAACGCCGATCACCAGCATCGGAGAGCGACTCCAAGCATGGGAAGAGATCGGTGGCAAGCCGATGCGCTTCATCCACATGGACGTCGCCCACGAATATCAGCGCCTGCTCGATTTACTCCGGGATGAGAAACCAAACTCCGTTGTTCATTTCGCAGAACAGCGGGCTGCGCCCTATTCGATGAAGAGCAGCGCCACCAAGCGCTACACCGTTGATAACAACGTCAATGGCACCCACAACCTTCTTGCCGCGATCGTTGAGTCGGGTCTCGATATTCACGTGGTGCACCTCGGCACCATGGGCGTCTATGGCTATGGATCCCATCGTGGGGCGACCATTCCAGAGGGTTACTTAAAGGTGGAAGTGCCTCAGCCGGATGGCAGCCGGTTCGAAGAGGAAATCCTTCACCCAGCCAGCCCTGGCAGCGTCTATCACATGACCAAGACGCTGGATCAGCTGCTCTTCCTTTACTACAACAAAAACGACAAGGTTCGGATCACAGATCTGCACCAAGGCATTGTCTGGGGCACTAACACTGAGGCCACCGATCGAGATCCACGCCTAACCAACCGTTTCGACTATGACGGCGACTACGGAACGGTGCTGAACCGCTTCCTGATGCAAGCCGCCATCGGCTATCCCCTCACGGTGCATGGCACCGGTGGCCAAACCCGAGCCTTCATTCACATCCGAGACTCGGTGAAGTGCGTGCAGCTTGCACTCGACAACCCCCCTGAACAAGGCGAGCGCGTCAAGATCTTCAACCAGATGACCGAAAGTCACCAAGTGGGAGAACTCGCCAACAAAGTGGCTGCTCTTACCGGAGCCAAAGTGAACAACCTGCCCAATCCCCGTAATGAAGCGGTCGAAAACGATTTGATCGTGGACAACCGCTGCTTTATCGAACTCGGACTGAATCCCACCACCCTGGACGATGGACTTCTGAAAGAAGTTGTGGAGATTGCGACTCGATTCTCCGACCGCTGCGATCGCAACCGGATCCTTTGCACCTCCGCTTGGACCAAAGACCAAGCCAAGGCCATCGGCAACGCCTCCTAAATCAGGCCTCTCCTTTGAAAATCGCCTTTTTCACCGAAACCTTCCTTCCCAAGGTCGATGGCATCGTCACCCGGCTCACCAAAACGGTGAAACACCTGGTGGATGCCGGTGATGAGGTGGTGGTGTTTTGCCCTGAAGGTTGTCCAGATGAGTACATGGGTGCTCGCTTAATCGGCGTTCCGGCGATGCCCTTACCGCTCTACCCCGAGCTCAAGCTGGCCTTACCGCGGCCCGCCGTGTCGGACGCCATTGACTCGTTCCAACCGGACCTCATCCATGTGGTGAACCCTGCAGTGTTGGGGTTAGGCGGAATCTGGTTGGCCAAGACGAAAAATATTCCGTTGATCGCCAGCTATCACACCCATCTTCCGAAATATCTTGAGCACTACGGCATGGGCATGCTCGAGCCCTTGCTCTGGGAATTGCTCAAAGCGGCCCACAACCAGGCCCTGCTCAACCTGTGCACCTCGACGGCGATGGTGCAAGAACTCAGCGACAAAGGCATCCAACACACAGCGCTCTGGCAGCGTGGGGTCGATACGGAGCTCTTCCGTCCGGCCCTGAGAAGCCCAGCGATGCGGCAACGTCTGCTGGGAAGCCATGACGATCGTGGCGCTCTGCTGCTTTACGTCGGTCGACTGTCCGCAGAGAAGCAAATCGAACGCATTCGTCCGGTCCTAGAAGCTTTACCCGATACCCGCCTTGCCCTTGTAGGCGACGGGCCCCATCGCCAGCAACTAGAAAAGCACTTCGACGGCACAGCCACCACCTTTGTGGGTTATCTGGCAGGGGACGATCTTGCAGGGGCCTATGCCAGTGGCGATGCTTTTCTCTTCCCCTCCAGCACAGAAACCCTCGGATTGGTGCTGCTTGAGGCGATGGCGGCAGGATGCCCCGTGGTCGGTGCCAACCGAGGTGGCATTCCTGACATCATCACGGACGGCATCAACGGTTGTCTGTACGAACCCGATGGTGACGACGGTGGTGCCGCGAGCTTGATTCAGGCCACACAACGGTTGCTGGGCAACGACTTAGAACGTCAGGCACTCCGCAGTGCTGCACGATCAGAAGCCGAACGCTGGGGCTGGGCTGGCGCCACTGAACAACTGCGGGGCTACTACCGCAACGTTCTAAGCCAAGGAACACTGGACGCTGCTGCCTGAAGTGGGATAAGACTATGAAATTCTTAAACGAAATTAGGATGAACGGCATCTTCAATAAACGCTTGTGTAAAAACGAACCCAGTCCGCACCTAGCTTTGAAATACAAATATTCATGCCTATATCCATTACCCACTGCTCAGATTATTTGTAAAAGGATGTTTAAACTGTGAAAGCATTGGTTACTGGCGCTGACGGATTCATCGGATCGCATCTTGTTGAAAAATTATTATCGTCTGGAAAAGATGTAAAAGCATTCTGTTTATACAACTCACTCGGAAGCTGGGGCTGGCTTGACAGCCTCCCCGAAACCTCAAAAGAAGCAATTGAAGTAATTCTTGGAGATATTCGTGATCCAATATGCGTGAGGGAAGCCATGCGCGGATGCGACCAGGTGTTTCACTTGGCGGCCTTAATTGCAATTCCTTACAGCTATGTAGCGCCGGCAAGTTACATTGACACTAATATTCATGGCACATTGAACGTGGTTCAAGCTGCAAGAGATCTTGGAGTGACTAACTTAGTTCACACATCTACTTCTGAAACTTATGGCACTGCACAATTTGTACCAATTACAGAAGATCATCCATTAGTGGGTCAGTCTCCATACGCAGCGAGCAAAATCGGTGCCGACCAGATCGCACTAAGTTACTGGCGCAGCTTTGAAACACCTGTCACAGTATTACGTCCATTCAATACATATGGGCCTCGTCAAAGTGCTCGTGCTGTAATTCCAACCATCATTACCCAAATTGCAGCAGGACATCGAAAAATTAAGTTGGGAGCACTTTCACCAACACGTGATTTTAACCATGTCTCCGATACATGTGCTGCTTTCCAAGCTTTGGCAAATTGCAATTCTGCCTTAGGACAAATTGTAAATGCAGCAAGCAATTTTGAAATCTCTATTGGTGATACAGCCTCACTAATCGCGAAGGCAATGAATGTGGAGTTGGACATTATTACCGATGAAAATCGTTTGAGGCCTGAGGGCTCTGAAGTTAATCGCCTCTTTGGAGACAATAGTCTTTTACGACAGCTGACAAATTGGCAACCGCGATATGGTGGACTTGATGGTTTTGAACGGGGAATTACTGAAACAGCTGAATGGTTTAGCAATCCAGCCAACTTGGCTCTATATCGACCAAATAGTTACTCCATTTAATAAATGAGCTTTGCTTCTATTCCGAAAAGTGAAGACATTCTTAGAGCAATTCATCATGTAGTTGGACAGAGCGACCGAGGACATACGATTGGCCTACATGAACCAGATTTCAGCGGCACGCAAGCTTGGGCTTACGTAAAAGATTGTCTGGATACTGGCTGGGTAAGTACTGCAGGCATCTGGGTGAGTCGGTTTGAAAAAGAGCTTTGCACAGTCACTGGTGCAAAACATGCAATCGCAGTGAGTAATGGAACCGTTGCACTGCGATTAGCTTTGCACGTAATTGGGGTCAAGCCAGGCGATGAAGTTGTCTTACCACCGCTGAGTTTTGTAGCAACAGCTAACGCGATAGCTCATCTAGGCGCAGTTCCACACTTCGTCGATGTGGAAAACTCTAGTTTGGGCCTGTCTCCAACTGCCTTAAATGCACAGCTAGAGAAGGTCACCGAACGAAAAGACGGAGTGCTGCTAAATCGTGAAACAGGAAGGCGCATCGTTGCTATTTTACCTGTACACGTCTTTGGCTTTCCTGCCCAAATTATTGAGCTGCGGAAGGTGGCTGATGCTTGGCAATTACCGTTGGTTGAAGATGCGGCAGAAGCCCTCGGAAGCTGGCGTGAGGACATTCACTGCGGCTTGTTTGGGGCGGTGGGAACCCTGAGTTTCAATGGGAATAAATTAATTACTACTGGCGGCGGCGGAGCTCTACTCACAAACAATGATGAAATAGCCAAAAATGCACGACATCTTTCAACTACTGCTAAGCAGCAGCACCCCTGGTCTTTTCATCACGATGCAGTGGGTTGGAATGACAGGATGCCCAACCTCAATGCGGCCTTAGGCGTCGCCCAAATCGAAGACCTAAATCGTCGGCTTAAAATTAAACAAAAGCTAGCAAAAGAATACATACAAGCATTTTCCAAGCTAGATGGAATCGAAGTTTTGCCCGAACCTCCTGGCTGCAAAAGTAACTATTGGATGGTAACTCTGCGTTTCACCACTCCTGATCCAGGTGCAGCAAACGCCCAGCGTCTAAGACTTCTTGAAAAAGCACATGAGACCGGGCTTTTATTACGGCCAATCTGGTCTTCACTGAACGAACTCCCAATGTACACATCATGCCCAGCTGGTCCACTACTCGTTGCAGAAGACCAGGCTCCGAGGCTGATTAATATTCCCAGCAGCCCACAGCTGCACAATGAGTGGGGTAGGACATGAAGCCCATATTATTGATCGGTTGTGGTGGCCATGCCCGTTCACTAATTGATCTAATCGAAACAACAGGTCAGTGGAACATTTTTGGTTTAGTTGGATTCCCTGAAGAAGTAGGAAATAATGTGTTGGGCTATCCAGTAGTTGGCTGCGATAAGGATCTAATCACCCTACGCAATACATGTTCCTCCGCAGTACTGGCTCTAGGTCAAATGCCAAATCCTGAACCGCGAAAAAATCTCGCATCTAAGTTGGAGGCACTAGCTTTTCATACACCTATTTTGATTTCACCCCATGCGGTTGTCAGTCGGCATGCTCGAATTAATGTCGGCACAACAATCGGACATGGGGTTATTGTGAATGCAGCAGTAGAAGTTGGTAAATACTGCATTCTCAACAGCTTTGCCTTACTAGAGCATGATGTACGTGTAGAGGATCACTGCCATATCAGTACTGGAGCGTTGGTCAATGGAAATGTACGGATAGGAACCGAAAGCTTTGTTGGCAGTGGATCCATGATTCGTGAGGGAATAAACTTGCCTCCTCGATCAGTGATTGGTGCAGGAAAACGTGTAATGGGATGGCCATTAAGAGATTCATGACTTCTTCAGACCAAGCTTTGATAATCGCTGAAGCGGGCGTGAATCACAATGGTGATCTTGAACTCGCCATACAGTTGATAGATGCTGCAGCCGATGCAGGTGCAGATGCAGTGAAATTTCAAACCTTTCAAGCTAACAAGCTAGCGACTTTCAATGCTGAACAAGCTTCTTATCAACAAAAAGCCTCTGCCACGAAAGAAAGTCAATTATCAATGCTGCAAAAGCTAGAACTCAATCCTGAGCAACATAAACACCTTATCGATCACTGTCTCAAGAGAAATATTGAGTTTCTCTCAACTGCTTTCGATTTGCATAGCATCAAAATACTTTCATCATTAAATATCAAAAGATGGAAGATACCTTCCGGAGAAATTACCAACTTGCCCTACCTCAGAGAAATTGGCGCTCAAGGCAAACCAATAATCCTTTCAACAGGCATGAGCACTCTGGGCGAAATCGAAGCAGCGCTTGAAGCACTAGAGAAAGCTGGGGTTCTACGAAATCAAATCACCGCTTTGCACTGCACGACTGAATACCCAGCTCCAATTGAAGAAGTCAACTTACGCGCCATGCAGAGCATCGCTATTGCATTTGGAATTGATGTGGGCTATTCCGACCACACTGAGGGCATCTCGGTGCCAATTGCTGCCATAGCATTGGGTGCATCAGTGATCGAAAAGCACCTAACTCTTGATCGCAATTTACCCGGCCCAGATCATAGGGCCAGCCTGGAACCCGATGAGTTTGGGGCAATGGTTGATGGCATTCGAAATATTGAGAAAGCCTTGGGGGATGGAATTAAACGACCTACTATTAGTGAGAAAGCAAATATCAAAGTTTCACGCAAGTCGCTAGTAGCTTCTCAAACTATTCGTTCTGGAGAAAAATTTACTGTAAACAATCTCACAAGTAAAAGGCCCGGCACCGGGATTTCTCCGATGCATTGGGACGATTGGATAGGCCGACAAGCCACAAGAGACTACTCTGCTGACGATCTTATTACATGAACATATCCCGTCGGAAAATATGCGTCGTTACAGGAGCCCGTGCTGAATATGGACTACTGCGCTGGGTAATGCAAGGGATCCAGAATTCTGCTCTGCTGGAACTGCAATTGATCGCAACTGGCATGCATGTTTCCCCGGAATTTGGACTCACGACTCGCGAAATTGAAGCAGATGGTTTCAGAATTAATAGAAAAATAGAAATGCTGCTTAGCTCTGACACATCAGTAGGAATAACTAAATCAATGGGACTGGGAATGATTGGGTTTGCTGATGCACTTGCCGAACTAAAACCTGACCTAATGCTTGTTTTAGGAGATCGATACGAAATCTTTACTGCTGCAGCATCGGCAATGATTGCCCGAATACCTATTGCCCATTGCCATGGAGGAGAATCTACGGAAGGAGCCATTGACGAATCGATAAGACATAGCATCACAAAAATGGCGCATCTACATTTTGTAGCAGCCGATGAGTACCGAAATAGAGTTATACAGCTCGGGGAGCAAGATGACAAAATCTTTCAAGTTGGCGGCTTGGGAATCGATAACATCTTGAGACTCGATTTACTAACTAGACCACAGCTTGAGGAGTCTCTCAATTTTAAGTTAGCTCAGCGCAATTTATTAATCACATTCCATCCTGTGACATTAGAAGAAAAAAACACCAGCGCCAACCAAATGAAAGAGCTATTAAGCGTATTAGCAGATTTAAATGATGTTGGTTTAATTTTTACGATGCCCAATGCTGACGAGGACGGACGGGCACTTTTTAAGCTAATTAGTACCTTCTGCTCTGAACACAATAATGCCCAAGCATATACATCACTAGGGCAGCTGCGTTATCTATCTTGCATCAAGCATACTGATGGGGTGATTGGCAATTCTTCTAGCGGTCTACTCGAAGCTCCTAGCCTCAAAAAAGGCACAATTAATATCGGTGATCGGCAAAAAGGTCGCTTAAAATCATCTAGCGTAATCGACAGCACTCCAGACAGAAAGTCAATAAGCGAGTCCATTAACTATTTGTTTTCGCCAGATTTTCAAAAAAGACTTCATGACTGCAAAAATCCCTACGGGAATGGAGGCGCAAGCGAAGCCATTGTAAGACAACTAGAGACTCAAATACTTGACAATCTTCTCAAAAAACAATTCAAAGATATTTGAGCATAAGCGCTTAATACCTAGTTATTCAAGTCATTTAAAGCATGAAATTGCCAAGTTAAGCTTAGGCCAGTCCTATGGCTTCCATTGGGTCAATACTTCCGAGCATAGAAGACGTCTTAACCATGAATAAAATACGGCCAATTTTCAACACTCCCTTGTAAGCAACAGATAACTATATTGCCTGAGAATATTCTGATTAAGCCAAAATATTCATCTACATCGCAAATGATGATCTTGGTAGACAAGAAAAAAGGTTTGCCATACAAACTCTGTAGACAGAAGTACTTCCTAATCTAGAAACTTGAAACTCAGCCTTTGCTGCGGGATTGTTCCCACGCCGCAAGCACTTTCTTCGCCATCGGCAATGCGTGCACGGAACCACCTCCTGGGGTGTTCTGAGCGAAGGCCACAACAACAATTTTGCCCTCGGGATACGGGGCATAACAGCCAAACCAGGCATGGTCCGGGCCACCGGTACTGTCTTCGGCGGTACCCGTTTTTCCAGCCGCAGGGGGAATCCCGTCGCCATTCAACCCATAGCCCGTGCCGTCTTCCACCACCTTGCGCAGACCCTTTCTGATGGTCTCCAACGTGGACGGCTTGATCAGAACAGCACGCCTGTGCTGCGGCGCCATCCAATCGATCTCCCCCTTCGCTAAGTGGGGCGTCACCAACCAACCACCATTGGCAAAAACGGCGTAGGCACGGGCCAACTGCAACGGCGTGATTTGCACCACCGACTGACCGATGGACGCACTGGCCATGTCTTCAGGGATCCAGGGGGTACTGCCGGGGTCGGCCCAGCCACGGCCGTTCTCAGCCCAATCTTCATCGCCAACGAGACCCACACTCTCTTCCCAGTCGATCTCGATCCCAGTTTTTTGCTGAAAACCCAGTTGATTCGCCGCCTGTTTTAGGGCCCGAGATCCCACTCCAACTCCCACTTGGTAGAAAAAGGTGTTGCTGGAAAAGCGCAAGGCGTCGGCATAGCCGATCTGACCAAAGCCAGCACCGTTGTGATCAGGAAAACAATGGCCTCCATAGGTGATGCAAGCCTTGGTTTGGAGTTTGGTTGTTGGAGGGAACTTTCCAGATTCCATACCAGCCATTGCCGTGACGGGCTTCCAGGTGCTGCCAGGGTCGTAGGGATTCATCGCCCGACTCAAAAGGGGCTTATTGGGATTTAAAAAGAGAGCGTCGTACTCCTTTTGCGTTGTGATCAGCTTGGAGAAAAAGTTTGGATCAAAGCCAGGCTTACTCGCCAAAGCCAGCACGGCGCCCGTCTTGGCCTCAAGCGCCACGACGGCCCCTCCAGGCTTGTCCGCCAATGCCTGCTCTGCAGCGCGTTGCAGATCCAAATCCAAGGTGAGCGTGAGGTCTTGTCCCGACTCCGAAGGGCGATCGCCGAGGTTCCGCTGCACTTCACCCAGCGCATTCACCTCCAACATCTGACCGCCCCACTTGCCGCGCAAATGGGTCTCATAGGCCGCTTCAACGCCGGTCCGACCAATGCGATCACGGATCTTGTAGCCCTTCTCCACCAAGGTGTCGTACTCAGACTCCGTAATCGGTTGGGTGTATCCCAAAGCATGGGCAGCGAGGCTGCCATGGGGATAAAAACGCAAAATGTCGACGTCCACTTGCGCCCCCCGCAAACCCAAGGCCTGCTCGCGGAAACGCAAGACCTGTTCTGGCTTTAGATCGAGCATCAACGTTGTGCGATAGCCATCCCGATCTGTCCCACGATCGCGTCGCTGGTCCAGCAGCAATGGGTCGAGATTCAATAGTGATGCGAGCCGATTGCGTAATTCAGGCCAATCGGCATCACTCACCAAGCGAGGCTCGAGATACAAGGAATAGGTGAGTTTGCTTGTGGCCAGTACACGACCCTTGCGATCCAACAACCGTCCTCGAATCGGCGAGCGTGGAACAAGACGGATGCGGTTTTCATCGGCGAGTTCCTTAAAGCGTGGCCCCTCCAGCAACTGCATCCACACCAGCCGGCTGACCATGGCGGAGCAAAACACCAGCACCACCATCAACAGCACCAGGGGCTGTTGCCGTAATCCGGTCTGACGCTGCTGGGCAGAAGCCATCCCTCAATCTGCCGGAAGCAGCCGACGTAACGCATCCAAACGGTGCTCGATCCGTTGCAGCGCAAGATTCAAATCGTCGCGCTCATCGGCGGCTGTATTGGGTTCTTCAACGGACACACTGACGGGCATCACTGGATTACCAAGCCCGGGACTGACTGAGTCCAATTGTTCACGGACATCGCGGGCCACAGGCTCACCCTCCTGGCGCAACTCAGCAATCGGATCAGATGATCCCCCCGTAAAGACCTCTGCAACACGACCAGGTCCTCCTTGACGCGCCCGTTCGAACATCGCCAAGCCGACGGGAAGAACGTCCTGCATGAGCGACAAACGCAGTTGATCCAAGGGATTGTCGGAAGCGGAATCAGCGGCCATCGGGCCCAGTCAACGAACTCCAGTCTGTCCTGAGGGCAGCGACAGTGTCGGACAAGCCGACTGCGCAGCTCCAAAGGACCAACCCGCCACTCCACACAACACCATGAGCATGACAAGAGGCACCAACGCTTTTTGGGTGGTGTCCATCGCAATCCATTCACGCCATTCACGCCACACACGACTGCGCTCGAAGCGACGGTTCTCGCGGTTTTCGTCGCGCTGACGTCTCCGGATCGCTTTATCGACCCAACGCTCAAACGCCCGCTTTTTGGTGATGGTCATCTTGCGTTCCACCTCCAACATCTGACCGGACCCCAATTCCGGATGGAAGGTACTGATCAGATCAAGGCTCTTGAGGAACATTTCCACTGCGCCGTCATAGACAGCAGTTTGGTGCTCATCCAAACCAGTCCAATCGAGCTCTGGGTAAAAACGGCTGCGATTAACTCGGGTTTGATCATCCGTGAGCTGACCGGGCTCCCGGAGCCAGCGGTCGGTATTGCTATCAAACCGACGCCAATACAAAAAGGGGTTGAGATAGATCGTGCGACCACCGAGCTGAATGCTGTCCTGCTGCAGCCGCCGCTGCAATTGCAGATCCTGCTGTTGAGTCGCCGTCACGAAGCCAAGGCCGGTGGCCCAAGGTATCGGTGATCGGCGATGGTCGCCAGCACCTCACTCATGGGTTTTCGGTGGGCGCTGGACGAGCTCCAGAGTGGGGCAGTGCCGTTCCGCGAATGCGATAGCCGCGTCGACGTAAAAAACGGCAAAGCGCGGCTTGCTCTTGAGCGACCGTTATGTCGAACGCAAAAAAATTGTTGCGCCGAGCGAAATAACTGCGCAGATCAGCGTCATGCCGCTGCCAGGCTTCGTGCCAATGAAGACGCAGGTCGTCCATCGTGAGGCTTGAATCCTCAAATGCCCGCTGCATTCGCTTTAGATAAGTGCGAGCATATTTACCGTTGCGGTGGTTCATTCGGGAATCAACCCAACGGTGCACATCACGCGTGTTGTAGATAAAACAAGACCCGGGATATTGCAGATCCAAAAGAGGAAAAAGTCGATAGGCATAAAACTCACCACAAAGCTCCATGTCTGTGTAACCACAGTATTGGTCGACACCATCAAGAAGTGGACGTGAAAAAATAAAATTCGCCTGAATGCGCTTCGCTAAACGACCTTTGTCGTAGTGGATCGAGCTATATCCATTCTTATTGAGAAGCTTATTAAAGGATCGTGTTCCACATTTATTGTGGCCAATCAGAAAAATGCGTCGAGATTCATCAGCCTGAATTGAATTACTTTGCTGACGCAAAGTTCGCCAAACATTTGAAGGCCAAGCCAAGGGGGACATCATTCCCACTCAATGGTGCCGGGGGGCTTGCTGGTGATGTCCATCACCACACGATTCACCCCTTTCACCTCGTTGACGATTCGATTCGAAATCGTCTCCATCAGGTCGTAAGGGAGACGCGACCAATCTGCTGTCATGCCATCTTCACTGGACACACAACGCAGCACGATCGGCCAGGCATAGGTGCGCTGGTCACCCATCACCCCGACAGAACGAACTGGCAATAAAACTGCGAAGGCCTGCCAAATCTCGTGATACAAACCAGCATCACGAATCTCTTCACGAACAATCAGATCAGCATCACGGAGGCAGTTGAGCTTTTCATCCGTCACTTCTCCAAGGATGCGAATCGCCAACCCAGGCCCAGGGAAGGGATGACGCCTCACAATCTCCTCTGGCAACCCCAAATTCCGACCCACTTTGCGCACTTCGTCTTTAAATAACTTGCGCAGTGGTTCGACTAACTTAAATCGCAAATCTTTTGGCAAGCCACCAACATTGTGGTGGCTTTTAATCTTCACCGCCACACGCTCACCCGTTTTGGGATCAACGTTGGTGCCCGCACTTTCAATCACATCCGGGTAGAGCGTGCCCTGAGCTAAATAATCAAATGGTCCGAGACGCTTGCTCTCCTCCTCAAAAACCCGAATAAACTCCGTGCCAATGATTTTGCGTTTATCTTCTGGATCAGTAATCCCCTTTAGTTTGTCTATAAACCGCTTACGCGCATTGATATATTCCACATTAATATTGAATTTTTGATCAAAAAATTCCATCAAAAATTCGGGCTCTCCTTTTCGCATAAAGCCCTGATCAATGAACATGCAAGTGAGCTGATCACCGATCGCTTTTTTCAATAAAAAAGCCAGGGTTGAGGAATCAACACCTCCAGATAGAGCCAGCAAAACCCGTTTTTGTCCCACCTGTTCGCGCACTAAGGCCACCGCTTCATCAATGAAGGCATTGGTGGTCCAATCCTGTTCACAGGCACAAATGTGATTCACAAAATTGCGAATCAACGCCATCCCACAGGTGGAATGCACCACCTCTGGATGGAATTGCACTCCATACAACTTGCGCTCAAGGTTCGCGACCGCGGCTTCAGGCGTATTCGCCGTATGGGCCAAACGAACGAAACCCTCCGGCAAGGCCTTCACCGAGTCGCCATGGCTCATCCACATCGTTGAGCCACTCTCAACTTTGTTGAGAAGGTCGGTGGGATCATCCACCACCAGGGGAGCCTTGCCGTATTCCGCCTTACCGGTCGCCGCCTCAACAGCACCTCCGAGCTGCTGAACCATCAGCTGCATGCCGTAACACACCCCCAGCACCGGGATACCGAGATCCCAAATCGCAGGATCACAAACCGGGGCATGCTCCGCGTAGACCGAGCTGGGACCACCGCTCAGGATGATTCCCTTCGGCGCCATCCGACGCAGCTCATCGGCTGTTGTGCTGTATCCGATCACAACCGAAAACACTTCGGTTTCGCGAACACGACGGGCGATCAGTTCCGAATATTGAGAACCAAAATCGAGGATGACGATGGCCGGCTGACGCTGACCGTCGGACGAGGGCTGGGACATCGATCCAAGAAGGTGTCGCGCTGCGACAAGCGTCAATCCATCAGCGTAAAGAAGCGCTCTCCCGCCACTGGTCCTCGCCAACGCAAATGGCGGCTGCGATCAAACAAAACGGCACCAATTCGCATCGACCAATTTCCATAGCGGGCCACATAAGCCTGACTCCGTTCCTCCACGGCCAGGGCCAGCTTCTGCCACAACTGCTCTGCCACAACTGGATTGAGCGCCTCCAATTCGTTGAAGGCCTGATCCACCGATGGGGCCTGGCGAAGCAAACGCAACTGCTCGAGCGACAGTCCTGCGTCCAGGCCAAGAGCTGTGAGCACCTCCAAGCGTCCGTCAGCGAGGTGATGGTGTGTGTGAAAAATCCCACCAGCCAATTTGATTAATTTGCCGTGATAACCCAACAACAGCAGGTTTTGGACTCCTGCTTCTGCCGCTGCCACGAGAACCGGGCCAAGCCAATTCCCCACCTTCAGCAAGGGCGCCAATTGGGCTTGACGCGCCAGATCCAAACCATTTTCCCCAATCACCAACACGAGATCGCCCTGGAATTTTTGATCGCCCGTGAGCTGGGTCAAATCCAACAACACCTGCTTCAACTGATCTGGCGCTGCACTGCGCTGCACCTCCGCTTGGGTCCCAATTAAGGCCAGCCCATCCACCACCCCAAATGCCGCATTGCTGGTTCGCAAAGCAAGCTCTCGACCCCTTGGAAGTACAACCTCAACGGTGAGGCCATGATCCAAAGGCAGGAGATTCCGCTCAAGAAGATCGCGGGCATAAGCCGAAACACAAAGATCACCATCCGTTCCCTTCCTCCCGACACCGGCTCCCGCTAACAGCATGAGCCCCGCCTGCTTGTCAGGTCTCCAAGACACACGAACCCAAATTTCCAAATCACGGGTGAGGTCCAAACCTGGGCCCGGATCGCAACGGCTAATCGCCAGGGCCTGATCACCACCATCTAGCCGTGCCGCTGAAATCACAGGCACCAGAACGGGGTTGGTGCGGTCAGGCAAGCGGACCGACACCTGATTTGCGAAGGGTTGACCGAGCAGGGCATGCAGCGATGCCTTCGCTGCTGCCACGACCCAGACCGGCAGGGTCAGCCCTGAACTGACTGAATCTGGAGAGGCGGTGTCGATGACGGATGCGGTGCTCTTTTCTAGAGTCGCGGATCGGCATTCCCCACGCCATGCAGGACAAGCTCACCTTGATGATTCCGGGACCAACCCCGGTTCCCGAAACGGTGCTGAAGGCGATGGGACGTCATCCCATTGGTCACCGCAGCGGTGAGTTCCAAGCCATCGTGCGGCGCACGACTGAGCAATTGAAATGGCTGCACCAAACCAGCAGCGATGTGCTTGTGATTACGGGCAGTGGCACGGCAGCCATGGAAGCCGGAATGATCAATACCCTCAGCCGTGGAGACAAAGTTCTTTGCGGAGACAACGGCAAGTTCGGAGAGCGTTGGGTGAAAGTGGCTCGCGCCTACGGACTTGAAGTGAACGTGGTGACAGCGGAATGGGGACAGCCGCTGGACCCCGAAGCCTTCCGTACTGCACTAGAGGCCGATACCGAAAAGCAAATCAAGGCCGTCGTCCTCACCCACTCGGAAACATCCACGGGCGTCATCAACGACCTTGAGACGATTGCTCGTTACGTCAAGGCTCACGGGACAGCCCTGACGATCGCAGATTGCGTCACAAGCCTTGGCGCGTCCAATGTGCCCATGGATGCTTGGGGGCTGGATGTGGTGGCCTCTGGTTCCCAGAAGGGATACATGCTTCCGCCGGGTCTCAGTTTTGTAGCGATGAGTGATCGCGCCTGGGCGGCTTACGCAACGTCAGACCTTCCCAAGTTTTACCTCGATCTCGGCCCCTACCGAAAAACGGCTGCAAAAGACAGCAACCCATTCACGCCAGCGGTGAACCTTTACTTCGGGCTTGAAGCAGCGCTCGACATGATGCAAAAAGAAGGGCTTGAGGCAATTTTTGCGCGCCATGAGCGCCATCGTGCAGCGGCCCAAGCAGGCATGGAAGCGATCGGGCTACCTCTGTTTGCTGCCACGGGTCATGGCAGTCCTGCTATTACCGCCGTGGCTCCTGAGGGATTGGACGCAGAGCTTCTGCGCAAAACAGTGAAAGAGAAATTCGACATCCTTTTAGCCGGGGGGCAAGATCACCTCAAAGGCAAAGTGTTTCGCATCGGGCACTTGGGATATGTTTGCGATCGAGATGTATTGACGGCCGTGTCCGCCATTGAAGCCACATTGCATTCATTAGGACTGCACAAAGGCACGATGGGTGCAGGAGTTGCAGCGACATCTGCAGCGCTGGGCTGATCAAAAAGCCAATGGGTGAGTGCAATCTCGCCTATATGCGGGTGTAATTCAGTGGTAGAATGTCAGCTTCCCAAGCTGGACGTCGCCGGTTCGAATCCGGTCACCCGCTTTGTAAATTGCCGAGATATTAAGAGCGAGGTTTGATAATTTGCATCACCTGCGGGCCAACAGCTCCAGCACGACGCTCATGGCTCAGTGCTTTGAGAATAAACGAACCAGCATCTGAAGTTTGCCCTGCTTCCGCACATAGCCGAGCTCGCTCGAACAGGTCGCGAGCAGCTAATTCATGATCTTGACGCTTATCAGAAGCGCTCTCAGATCGCACCAGAGTGAGAGGCAAAAGAAATTGATTTATATACTCGAATCATACTACCGGAGAGACAATTTAACGCCAACGTATTTTTGAAAGTATGTTCGAAATGATCAACAGTAAAATTTTTCTAAGCAATATTCACTAGGTACCAGGCTCTTCCGCATTGCCACCTAGATCCGCGATGCGGTCCTGCAAGACACGGCAGCGCGATTGGTCACCTTTGGCTTCGGCATGGGCCAAGGCGAATTCCAATTTCTCCAATTGGTGCCCCCCCTCAAGAAAACCCGACTTGGACCAGATGGTCATTCCGTGCAAGGTCTGGGATGGCTTGAGCGAATTACAAGCATGGGAGGCGGGAATGGTGGACGCCATAGTTGCCTTTCTTTTTATTTTGGCACCCGCTGCTACCCCTATGCGGCCTCGCAGTGCAGGTGCTCGTCGTTTTGATCGTGCGATGTCGCATCGAAACCGCTGAGATCAGTGCTCTCCAAGAGCTCTCGGGTTTCGCGCAACAGGGTTTCGATGCCATCCAATGTGGCCAATTCCTCGTCGGGCACATTGTTTCCATCCTTGAGCTGCTGGCGCAGTTGGAGCTCCATCACCTCCTGCCGCTGCTCAATCTTCACCAGGCGCTGGGATAAAGCCGTGATCGTTTGCGCCAAATCTTCAGCGGTACGGGTGATCCGGAAAGACACAGATGACGTCATCAATCAAACAATCACTGCACAAATGACAACACAAGAGCCGTGCTGCCTCAAGATCAAACTGATATGGCTGCATAAATCTCGATGTCACCTCTGGCAACGCTGATGCTCTACTTGTTGGCCGGAACCAGTCTCGGGCTACTGGCTCTCCTGAGTGGAATTCCGGCAGCACCCCTCGCTGGTGCACTGCTTGGAGCCGGGATCGTGAGTATGAGCGGTCAGTTGGATCAAGCGGCATGGCCAACAGGGACACGCACGATTCTCGAAATCGGGATCGGCACGGTGATTGGAACAGGATTGACCCGGGCCTCTCTCGAACAATTGCAGGTCCTTTGGAGACCGGCATTGCTGATCACGGTCACCCTTGTACTGACGGGCATCGTGATTGGCCTGTGGAGCAGTCGCTTGCTTGGGATCGACCCGGTTGTGGCCCTACTCGGGGCTGCACCGGGAGGGATTAGCGGCATGAGCTTAGTGGGGGCTGAATTCGGAGTCGGCGCAGCTGTCGCCGCCTTGCATGCGGTCCGCTTGATCACCGTTCTGCTGGTGCTTCCCCTGGTAGTGCGATTGGTTCTCCCCTCAAGCCTTGGACAACCCTGACCAAGACTCGACAGTGCGCTTGTAATCGATACGTTGGGTCCATCTGATTCCGAGACCCATGCCCCGCTTCGGTCCTCAGCTAGCCCTCACCACCGTTGCTCTAATCGGTGCCCTCATTGGAGGCACCCAACCGGTCCAGGCGGGCAAATCATCAGATGAGAAAGGGGCCAAGATTTACTGCTTTATGCGCTCGAGTGGCAACGACCACAACGTGAGTTGGAATGCGGCGTATGCCGTGATTAAGCGCCAAGGCGGACAACTTTTTAAAACGTCGCCGGAACACGCCTCTGTGATGATCACAGAAGCCGTGGTTCAAGACCCCGGAAATTTCCCCGATTGCGGCCGCTACCTCGGTGATCTGTTCGGAGGTTCCCCCAACAAAGCAGCCACAACAACATCCCTTGGAACAAGCACCACCGGCACAACCAATTCTGAGTCCAACAGCGTGGACGACGAGCGCTACAGCTATTAGCCCCCCACGGGTCGCTGCACTCGCCCTATCGACTCTCCTCGTTTGTTTAACGGGATGTCAGTCCCAAAAAACACCGACCCAAAAGACAGGGCCTATCTCCACTGAGACAAGCTGCTTAAAGCAGTACCAAGTCTCTGAACCCAATCGTGCGCTTCAGGCCTGCGATGACGCCATTGCTGCAAACCCTGATCAACCCGAGCTCCTGCGAGATCGGGCCTTCATCTACACCCTGAAGGGCCAGTATCAGAAAGCCTGTACGGATGTAGCCGCAGGCTTAAAGCTGATTCGTGAGTCAAAAGCTCCGGTTGACCCGATGCTGACCCATGAGTTGGACGTGCGTCAGGCCACCTGCAAACACGCTCGGACCATCGCCGGCAACGACTGACGCTCCAAGCTTTGACGACGGGGTCCCAGCAGCACTTCGATGCGTTCGGCCTTGCTCGCCAACAAACCATCCACCAACTGATCCGCGGGACCCAGTTGCAACCAATGGCACGTGAGCCCGTCACCCATCCCAAGGCGATGGCAGCGATCTTCGGCCTGCTCGAGATCACCAGGAGTCCAGGGCCTCTCCAAAAGCACAACATGTCGAGCACGATGCAGCGTGAAACCAAGGGATCCAGTGCCATACGTTGCCAACAAGCAATTACTTTTTCCCTGCTGAAAACGATCCACCGATTGCTGACGTTCAAGAGGACGCTGTCTTCCGGTCATCAGCTCCCCACCAATCCGTTGATGCAACAACTGAAGCGGTGCAATAAACGCGCTGAACAGCACAACAGCGTGCCCCTGCTGATGCAGCTGGTACAACAACTGTTCGGCAGCAGACAGCTTGAATTCCGCAGCGATTTGACGCATCGCCGTTAACACCGCCAACGGCTCAGCATCAGAACGCACCTCACCGAGTTGGGCCCGACGGCGGTAGTCCTCCACCACCAAGTCCACTCGATGGTCAAAGCCGATGGACGTGTCGTCTGGCAAGACAATTGGGTGAAGCTGACGCTGCTTTGGCGGGAGATCCACCACCTGTCGCTTGCGGCGATGAAGGATTAGTGGACGCGTTAATCGACGCAACTCCTCCAACTGACTCACGCCGGCGGCCTCCCAGCGCTTCCCCGCCTTGCCTTCCCGCCAGTGGCCCTGGCAATAGCGCTCCTCAAATATCCGCTGATCGCGGGCGATGGGGTGATCGATCGCCGCTAATAGAGGAAAAAGCTGCGATGGACGACCATTTTTCATTGGTGTCCCGGTGAGCATCCAGATCGCCCGCAAACGCGGGTGCCGCGCCAAACGGAGCAAACCCGCCGTGCGTTGAGCTTTCATCGACTGGGCGTAATGGGCCTCATCAACAACAAGCAACGTGCCCGCAGCAGGCAGTGCATCGGGTAACCGCGCCCAACTCACCAATTGCAGCGAAAGGCCAACGGCATCCGCCTCTCGCCGCCAATGGGGGTGGAGTCCCACCGGAGCAACCACCAAAACACGCACCTCAGCGCAGCGCACCATCGCCCGCGCCGCCAACAGTGCGGTGAGGGTTTTTCCAAGGCCCATTTCATCGGCCAAAACCGCCCCACGACGCGCCAAGAGCCAGCGGGCACCAGAGCGTTGATGCAACAGCGGCGTGCGACCATCCGGGAGGTTCTGCTTCAAATCAGCCGCAGCCACAAGCTGCCGATGCTGAGGCAGCGGAGGAAGAGGCAGACGAGACCAAGCCAGCCATTCCTCTAAAGCGGCCGTGACTGCGAAACGGCGACCAAACTGCTGCTGGAGAACCCCAGCCGCGGCCAGGGGGAATTCCCAACCACGCGCCGGCCCATTCCAACGGCCACGGGGGCGAATCTGACGGAGTTGCGCTTGCGTGACCGCATCGAAGGGGCTCACCACCCGAATCAGACCAGCAGGCGACAGATCAAGACAGCATCGAGACGTGATCAATGTGGTGATCGACGCCTTCACAGACAACCACCTTAATGACTTTGAGGACGACAGTGGTGATTGGCATCAATTTTTACATCAACGGGATCATATTTACGAAAATGCAGCGCTCGACACATTGACGAGACTGGCAGTTCAGGCAAAATGAACTCAACCGAGAGATTCGGATGCACAACAGAGATGCAGTCTTTCTAGATGAACTCTGTCCTAAATTGCGCGTTCGAAGATGGCGACAATCACTCCATACTCATACTGGTAAAAGTTGTATTTATTGCGGCAAACCTTCTGAATCAATTGATCATCTTGTTCCGCGGGCCAAAGGTGGGCTCAGCGTGACCGAAAACTGTGTGCCTGCTTGCCTCTCTTGCAACGGACAAAAATCAGATTCAGATGTTTTCGAGTGGTATCGGCAGCAGCGCTTCTACGACCCCCGTCGCGCAATGGCCATTCGCGCTTGGATCGACGGTGACATTCGCCTTGCCCTTCGCCTCCTGCAATGGGCTCAGCCCGATCAGACTCACGCACCAGAGATGAACGCACCGAAGACCGACCCATCCATTGGGTTTCAAGCTGCTTAACGCACTACCAAACCCGGCAAACATCAAAGGAATGGTGCCGCTGACAAATTGTGGCCTGGGCTCGAGGATCTTCAGGAGCCAACAGAAAGGCAACACCGAACACGAGTGCGGCGAAGATGGTTCGTGTGAGCACACCACCAATCTTTGAGGAACGCAGAGATGAGTCCGTCATGCGATCAAAACTAAACTAATACAGGTGTACTGATGCTCTCAGCGCTTGTCAAGCGATGTCGTCCTCTACCAGCGCATGCACGACTACTGGTGCTTGGAGGTGGTTACAGCGGTCGTTGTATTGCACAACTCGCCCGACAGTTGGGCACACCAGTGCTGTGTACCCGTCGCGTTGCAGGACAACCCGATGCCGACCTGATCTTCGACAGCAGCAACAGCCGACGGCCTGATCCCAGCGCGCTTCAAGGCATCACCCACCTACTCAGCACCATTCCTCCTCAACAACAGGGGGGCGATCCCGTGATCTCCACCCTGCTGCCACTGCTGAAGACGCTTCCACTGGAATGGGCGGGCTACCTCTCAACAACCGGCGTCTACGGCAATCGCAACGGCGGATGGGTGCAGGAAAACGATCCACCAGACCCGGGCTTAGATCGAAGTCGCCGTCGGCTGCAGTGCGAACAGGCTTGGTTGAACTCGGGCCTACCGGTACAAATTTTGCGGTTACCTGGGATCTATGGACCTGGACGCTCTGTGCTCGATTCCCTCAGGCAAGGCAAAGCACGGTTGATCAACAAACCTGGCCAAGTGTTTTGCCGCATTCACGTCGAAGACATTGCTGGCGCCTGTTGGCATTTGATCGATCACTCCAACTCCACTCCAAACGATCGACCATCCATCGTGAACGTGGTGGATGACGAACCCACGGCACCCGCTGATCTCGTTCGCCACGGAGCATCTCTCCTCGGCTGCGCACTCCCCAAGGAAGAGCACTACGACGAGATTTGCAGCGAAATGAGTCCGATGGGACGATCCTTTTGGAGTGAGAACCGCCGCGTGAGCAACCACCTCCTCTGCCGTGATTTGAACTATTCGCTCCTCTATCCAACCTTTCGAGAGGGTTTGCAGGACTGCCTAGAACAAGACAGATTGCATTTCAGTTCTCCAGACCCCTAAGGCTCGCCAATCAACAACTGATTCAACCCCCACGAGCAACAACCCCAGCAGCAGAAAGCGCAGCACAGCCATGGGTTTTCCTGATCTCATCAACCCTAAACAAACGATCGTGATCGCCCTTGGCGATCCCGCAGGCATTGGGATGGAAGTGGTGCTAAAGGCTCTTGGCTCGAATGCTTTACCTCACACCATCGAACCCATCCTGGTGGGTTGTCGCAGCAGCTTGGATGCGGTCTATCAGCGGTTACGGAGCACTACATCAGCGCCCCTGGCTGATCCAGCGCAACTCACCATCGATGATCAGCCGCTGCAAAAAGCTGTTCTATCCGGGGCCCCAAGCATCGAAGGAGGAGCCGCAGGTTTCCGCTGGCTCACCAGAGCGGTGACGCTGTTGCAGCACAGCCAGGCACGCGCCCTCGTAACAGCACCCATTGCCAAGCATCTCTGGCATGCGGCTGGGCATCGCTATCCAGGCCAAACAGAACGCTTGGCTGAACTCGCTGGCAGTGACCACTCATCCATGCTGTTTACAGCGATGTCGCCCTACAGCACATGGCGGCTGAACACCTTGTTGGCCACCACCCATATCCCTCTCGGAGCGGTTGCTCGAACGCTCACGCCAGAGCTAGTCCGTCACAAGCTGAACGTGCTCTTGGACTTCTGTCGACGATTCAATCCGCATCCTCACCTTGTGGTCTCAGGACTCAATCCCCATGCGGGAGAAGCCGGACAATTGGGCACAGAGGAAATGACCTGGCTCACACCATTAATCGAAAGTTGGCGAGTCCAACATCCCGAGATACGTCTGGATGGCCCCCTTCCCCCAGATACGTGTTGGCTTAGCGCAGCACAAGCTTGGAATCAGCCAAATCAGTCAGGACCCGATGGGTTTCTTGCCCTGTATCACGACCAAGGGCTCATCCCGGTGAAGTTGATGGCCTTCGATGCTGCCGTGAACACCACCTTGGAATTGCCCTTTTTGAGAACATCACCCGATCACGGCACGGGGTTTGACATCGCGACCAAGGGAATCGCACGACCGGACAGCATGATCGCCGCCATTCAGGCCGCTTGGGAGCTGAGCTGAGCTCAGGCTGGTTTAACGCGCATCAGCACCTGGCCAAATTCCACAGGGGTACCGTTGTCTACCAAAATTTCAACCACTTCTCCGGCCACTTCGGATTCGAGCTCATTCATCAACTTCATCGCCTCAAGAATGCAGACGGCCTGGCCGACGTTGATACGAGTGCCTACCTCCACAAAGGACGGTTCCCCTGGGGCAGGAGCTCGGTAAAACGTACCCACCATTGGTGCTGTGATCTCAAGGAGATCACTTCGGGTCGATGTTGCAGCAGGCGGAGGCGGTGAGGCTGAGTCGAGCGGCTTCGCAGGAGCCGCAGCCGCCACAGGAGCCGGCATGACCGGAGCCATGACAGTCTGACCTGGAAGATTGCGGCGAATCTCGAGTCGGAAGTCGTCTCCTTCCAGCCGAAATTCCTGGATGTCGCTCTCACCCAGCGCTTCAAGCAAGCGGTGCAGTTGTTCGTGATCCAGCTGCATAGCCATCAGTTTTCACGTCCTAGGTACGAGTCGTTGCGAGTGTCCACCTTGATCTTTTCGCCAATCGAAAGGAACAAAGGCACCATCACTTGCGCTCCGGTTTCCAGAATGGCGGGTTTTGTGCCACCTGTCGCGGTATCGCCTTTCACTCCTGGATCTGTTTCCTTGATCTCCAGAACCACGGAATTGGGGAGCTCCACCTCAAGCGGAGTGTCGTTCCAAGAGACGACGTTGACTTCCATCCCTTCTTTGAGGTATTTGCGGCTATCCCCGATTTGAGCAGCGGTTAGCCGTGTTTCCTCATAGGACGACATGTCCATGAAGACATAGTCGTCACCTTCCATGTAGGTGTGCTGAAGGGATGACTTCTCCAACAACGCCTGGGGAAGCATTTCGCCAGCACGAAATGTTTTCTCAACAACGCTTCCGTTCTTCACCGACTTGAGCTTGGTGCGAACAAACGCAGACCCCTTGCCGGGCTTGACGTGAAGGAACTCGACCACGCGCCAAACGGCCCCATCGATCTCGATCGAAGTGCCAGTGCGGAAGTCGTTGCTGGAGATCATTCCAACGGAACGGTTCCGGCGATCATACGGCTGTGCCAAAGTCGCGTCAGCACTGGGGTTCCCCCTTGACCCATCAGCGTTTCAAGGCCGTTCTGGTCGCCCTAATCAGCGTTGCGCTGTTCAACCTCGCAGCCCCTGCCTGGGCTGGGCTGCCTCAGGGCAATGCCGTCAAGGATCCAACGGCGATCCTTCGCGATGCGCTGCCCTTCGATCAAGACGACATTCGTCAACTGCAACATCGACTTGAACTCACCAGCGACGACCTACGTGCAAAACGCTGGAGTGCCCTGGGAAAGACGGTGTCGCGCAGTCAGGCCCTTCTCAAAACAAGACGCAACACGATTCTTGATGCTGTTCCAGAGCCACTCCGTGACCAAGCCACTGCGCTGCTGAGCGACGTGGATGCGGGATTGGAACAAATGGCTGCTCAGGTGAAGGCCGTCGACAAGCCAGCATTCATTGTTGATCGGCGCACCACGCTGACTCGCATTGGTGACGTAGAGCGCCTGCTCGTTCAGGACGGGTTCGAACGACCCATTCCCGCCGAATTCGATGCACTCCCCCGTTTACAGGGAAGGGCCGTTGTCAACATCAGCACCACCAAAGGGGACCTCACCACCGTTGTGGATGGTTACAACGCACCACTCACATCCGGTGCATTTATCGACCTTGCTCTGAAGGGCTTCTATGACGGCTTGCCCTTCAACAGAGCCGAGGATTTCTACGTTCTGCAAACCGGCGACCCGGTGGGTCCAGAGATCGGATACATCGATCCATCAACGAAGCAGGAACGGCACGTACCTCTCGAAATTCGAGTTCCTGGAGAAGCCGACACCCTTTACAACGAAACGTTTGAAGACGTGGGCATGTTCAAAGCCACACCAACCCTCCCCTTTGCCACCCTGGGGACCCTGGGCTGGGCCCACTCAGCCAACGAACTCGACGACGGCTCCTCCCAATTCTTCATGTTTCTCTATGAGGCTGAGCTCACACCGGCCGGCCTCAACTTGGTTGATGGACGCAACACTGCCTTTGGCTACGTTGTTGATGGCTTTGATGTGCTCGAAGAACTTGGTGTCGACGACGCAATCAAAACAGTGACCGTCGTCGATGGAGCCAATCAGCTCAAAGCCCACGCATGAAAGAGACCCTGGGCGAGCTTGGGGAGTCGGAGCTGTTGCGGCGGCTCTCTCTCTTTGCTCCTCCAGGCCAACTCAACGACGACAGTGCGGCTCTGGAGTCGGATCCTCGGCCCATTGTGGTGAATACCGATGTGCTGGTGGACGGGATCCATTTCAGTGACGTCAGCACCAAACCGAGCGATGTGGGCTGGCGAGCGGTAGCTGCCAACCTCTCCGACCTCGCCGCCAGTGGGGCGATCAGCGTGGATGGGATCACCGTGGCTCTCGTTGCACCTGGTGACACCCCCTGGAGCTGGGTGGAAGGCGTTTACACAGGCCTCAGAGCAGCCCTCGATGCCTATGGAGGTGTGATTCTTGGTGGGGATTGCTCAAAAGGCAGCCAGCGCTTGCTGTCGATCACTGCACTCGGGCGTCTGGGGCCGCTTCGCTTGCAACGGGGTGAAGCAAGACCAGGGGACCTCCTGGTGACCAGTGGGCCCCATGGACTCAGTCGACTGGGGTTAGCGATCCTTCAGAACGACCAAGCACTCCATGGGATCGCCCTTTCCGACGCTTTGCGAACGGCAGCGATCAATCAGCATCAGAGACCCATCCCACGTCTCGCCGCCCTTCAGGACCTCCTGACCTGCAAACCAGAGTCATTGCCGTGGCGAGCTGGGGGAACCGATAGCAGCGATGGATTACTGGCAGCCATTCAAGGGCTATGCAGCAGCAGTGGGTGCGGTGCAGTCCTCGATGAACAGCTCTTACCGCGCTCCACCGACTGGCCAAGCGGAGAATTCTGGGATCGCTGGTGCCTCGCAGGCGGCGAAGATTTCGAACTCGTCTTGAGCTTGCCGCAAGCCTGGGCACAACGCTGGTTCGACCGTCAACCGCAGAGCCGCCAGATCGGTTGGATCACAGCTGAAAAGAACATGATCTGCTGGCAGCAGAGTCGCCAACGGATCGACATCGAAGGATTCGACCATTTCACGACAACGCCAACCCTTTAAACCATCAAAAAAACCCTCCCCGAAGGAAGGGTTGATTGTGTGAACGAAACGCTGGATTACTTCCAGTTTTTGGCGACCACTTCAGCCAAATCAACAACACGTTGGCTATAGCCCCACTCGTTGTCGTACCAAGCCAAGATTTTCACAGCCTTGTCGCCCATGGCGTAGGTGAGGTCGGCATCAAAAATGGTGGACTCGTTGGTACCGGCGTAGTCGGTAGAGACCAAGGGCAGATCGCTGTACTTGATGATCCCCTTCATCCCATTTTCGGCAGCCTCCTTCATCACGGCCTGCACTTGCTCAACAGTTGCTCCCTTTGATGTTCCAAAAGTGAGGTCAACGGCCGACACGTTTGGAGTGGGGACACGCATGGCAAAACCGGTGAGCTTGCCCTTCACTTCGGGATAAACCAGGGCCACAGCCTTGGCAGCACCAGTCGTGGTGGGAACCATATTCAAGGCAGCAGCCCGGGCACGACGAAGGTCGCGGTGGCTGTTGTCGAGAATTCGCTGGTCACCGGTGTAGCTGTGAATGGTGGTCATCAGACCCCACTCCATGCCGAAGTTTTGATCCAAAACTTTGACGATTGGCGCCAGGCAGTTGGTGGTGCAGCTGGCGTTGCTGAGGATGTTCCAATCCTCGTGGCGGTACTGGTCGTCGTTGACGCCCACCACAAAGGTGCCGACACCAGCGCCCTTACCAGGTGCGGTGAGGATCACTTTTTTGGCACCAGCCTGGATGTGCATGCTGGCTTTTTCGTCGGTGTTGAAGACACCGGTGGATTCGATCACCAGATCAACGCCCCAATCCTTCCAAGGGCAATTGAGGGGATTGCGATCGGCGAAGAATTTGATCTCTTTGCCGTTGATGATCATCGTGTCATCAGTGGTTTGGATGTCGACAGACGGATCCAAGCGCCCCAGAATGGAGTCGTAGGTGAGCAGGTGGGCACTGGTTTTGGGATCTGATGTGGAGTTCATCCCCACAATTTCCAAACCGGTATCTGCCCCTCGGCTGATCCAACCCCGCAAAACATTGCGACCAATCCGGCCGAATCCATTGATCGCAACGCGCAGGGTCATAGAAAAAGCGGTAAAACCGCGTAATGGTTTTGGGCGCCGATCATACAGAAATTGACGGAATTTCTTTGCCCAACTTTGAAATTTCTCGGTTAATCCGTCCCACCGACGGTGGGACAAGGTCAAAAAACTGACCTATCTTTCAGCCCTTCGTAGCCGTCCTTTGCCACGCCTGCTCACGCCCCAAACACCTGTTCATTTCATCGGTGTGGGCGGTATAGGGATGTCGGCACTGGCAAAAATTTTGGTAGACCGCGGCCACCCCGTTAGCGGTTCAGACCCCCGCGACAACGCCACGGTTCAGCATCTTGAAAGTCGGGGCGTCACCGTTTTTAAAGAGCAAACCGCTGAAAGCATTCAATCGGTGCTCTCCACGAATCTTCAGCCACCGGTGGTGGTGATCAGCACAGCGATCCCCGACACCAACCCAGAGCTGCAAAACGCCCGTGCCCATCAACTGGCGATCTGGCATCGATCGGATCTCCTCGCTGCCCTCATCGATCAACAAGCTTCGATTGCCGTGGCGGGGAGTCACGGAAAAACAACCACCAGCACGCTGATCACCACCCTGCTCATCGAAGCCGGTGAAGATCCCACCGCTGTGATTGGTGGGGTTGTTCCATGCCTTGGCAGCAACGGTCATTCCGGTCAGGGTCGTTTATTGGTAGCCGAAGCAGACGAATCCGACGGATCGCTCGTGAAGTTCAGCCCCAGCCTTGGGGTCATCACCAACCTGGAACTCGATCACACCGACCATTACAAGGGCTTGGATGATTTGATCTCAACCTTGCAACGCTTTGGTCGGGGTTGCGAACGGTTGATCGCGAACTACGACGACCCAATCCTTCAGGAGCATTTTGAACCGACAGCCTGGTGGTCGAACCAGCAAAGCGAGAACATTGCCTTTGCAGCCTTGCCTCTGCAACTCGATGGCGATCGATGTACAGCACGGTTTTATGAAAACGGCTCTGCAGTGGGTGACTTCACCTTGCCGATGGCTGGTCTCCACAATTTGAGCAATGCCACGGCTGCCTTAGCGGCTTGCCGGATGGAAGGAGTTCCGTTTGAAGCGCTGGTCAAAGGCCTGGCTCAACTCCAAGCTCCAGGCCGCCGCTTTGATCTAAGGGGCACCTGGGAAGGTCGGCACATCGTTGATGACTATGCCCACCATCCCAGCGAAGTTCGCGCCACGT
Source organism: Synechococcus sp. BL107 (assembly GCF_000153805.1). Lineage (NCBI taxonomy): Bacteria > Bacillati > Cyanobacteriota > Cyanophyceae > Synechococcales > Synechococcaceae > Synechococcus > Synechococcus sp. BL107. Next base: position 349,751 of record NZ_DS022298.1, read on the forward strand.
TGACAATGGCGCAACTGATGGTGAGCAGCGGGCGCAGTCCGCTTCCATCTTCACCACAACGGCTTGTGGCCGTGTTCCAACCGCACCGTTTCAGTCGCACCCAACAGTTCTTCGAAGCCTTTGCCGAAGCACTGCAGAACTGTGATGCACTGCTACTGGCTCCGGTTTATGCGGCCGGAGAACAAACAATTCCTGGCGTTTGCAGCAACGCCCTCGCCCAACGCATTCGATCGTTGCGACCAGACCTCGAAATCGCCGTTGCGGACGATCTTGATCAGCTCACCGATCTGGTAAAGCAACGCAGCCGACCCGATGACCTTGTGCTCGCCATGGGGGCTGGCACCGTCAACAGCCTCTGGGGACGACTGGCCGAATGACGCAGCTATCGCCCCGCCACGCCAATGCCAACTTGGCGGACTACACCACCTGGCGGGTCGGTGGACCGGCCGAATGGCTGGCGGAGCCGACAACGATTGCTGAAACCATGGCGTGGGTGGAATGGGCTCAACACAAAGGGGTTCCCTGCCAAGTGATTGGAGCCGGCTCCAACCTGCTCATTCACGACGATGGATTGCCAGGACTCTGTCTTTGCTTACGCAAATTGCAAGATCACAGCATCGATGCCCAAAGCGGTGTTGTTGAAGCTCTGGCCGGTGAACCCATCCCTTCCCTCGCCAGACGAGCAGCCCGCGCCGGACTTCATGGACTGGAGTGGGCCGTTGGAATTCCAGGAACAGTCGGTGGTGCCGCTGTGATGAACGCGGGTGCTCAAGGAGGTTGCACGGCAGATTCTCTGATTTCAGTTCGGGTGATGCCCAAACAAGGTGGACAAAGCTTTGATCTGCATTGCGATGAACTGGATTTCGCCTACCGCCACAGCCGGCTGCAAGCGGACAATTTCGTGGTGCTGTCCGCACGTTTTCAACTCGAACCCGGCCATGACCCCAAGGAACTGAGTCGTATCACGAAAGAAAATCTCAACCACCGAACAACCACTCAGCCCTATCAGCAACCCAGTTGCGGCAGCGTGTTTCGCAATCCCGAACCGCAAAAGGCGGGGAAACTGATCGAAAATTTGGGGCTCAAAGGAACCCGCGTTGGTGGTGCTGAAGTGTCCACCATGCATGCCAATTTCATCGTGAACATTGGCCATGCCCAGGCCAACGACATCAATGCATTGATTCATTTGGTGCAAGACCGTGTTGAAGCCGAGCACGGGCTTCGCCTCCATCCAGAAGTCAAACGACTGGGATTTGCTGCCACCGCTTAATCTGCCCGCTCATTCAGAATCTCAATGGCAGGCTTCGGACTTCCCAATTTCGGTCAGCTCACCGAAGCCTTCCGCAAGGCGCAGCAGATCCAGCAAGACGCCCAAGCTCTTCAAGAAGAGTTGGATGGCATGGAGATCGAGGGTAAAAATGCTGATGGCCGCGCCAGCGTTTGGCTGTCTGGCAACCAACAACCTTTGCGCGTCCGTCTCGATCCAGCACTCGTTCAGGACGGTGCAGAGGCATGCGAAGCAGCGACGCTAGAAGCCCTTCAAGCAGCCTATGAACAATCCACAGCCACGATGAAAGGCCGCATGGAGGAACTCACAGGCGGCTTGAATCTCAACCTCCCCGGGATGGGCGGCTGAGGCTGAGAACCTCCTCCAATGCCTTGGTATAGAGCCCGTATCGCTCCCAAGTTTTGGACACTCCACAGCCTGGTTCACCGCGATGCAAGCAATCGCGGAACCGACAGGGCCACGGATCCAATTGACGTCTTAACTCTGGGAACAAAACCCCCAACTCATGGGGATCATCCGGCAACTCCGGTCGGTTGAAACCTGGCGTGTCAGCCACTCTTGCTTGGTCGCCAATCGGGAACAACTCAACGTGTCGCGTCGTGTGACGACCCCGCTGCAACCGTCCTGAAACCGCACCAACACGCAACGACAAATGCGGCAAAAGGTTGTTGAGCAAGCTGCTTTTTCCCACACCCGAAGGGCCACAAAGCACCGCAAGCGTTGTGCTCTGCAATTGCTCTTGCAACACCTCCATCCCAGAACCGGATTCGCTCGAGAGGGGAAGCGGGTCATAACCCCAACCGCGCAAGCGCTCGCAAAGCTGGGTTAACGCCTCTGCAGAGACAAGATCCACTTTTGTGAGAACCAGCTGCACATCCAAACCCGTGCGTTCAGCTGTGAGAAGAAACCGACTCGCCTGATCAAGATCAAAGGCCGGCTGCTCTACCGCCAGCGCCACCACGACCAACGACACATTGGCCACCGGTGGCCGCGTCAACCAGCTCTGGCGAGGGGAAACCTCAGCCACCACAGCTCTGGCCTGCTTGGCATCAATTGCGTCTACCCGAACCCGATCCCCGACATTGACCTCCGTCCCTCGGTGGGTCAGACGCGACCGACGGGTGCACAGCAATCGTGCTGGACATCCCTCCGGAGCAGCATCCAGCTCAACCTCGAGGTAGTTGGCTTGCAGCGCTACAACAATCCCTGTGCCGTCAGCCACCACAGGTCACCTGCAGGTGCACCCAGGCTGGATCATCCCCAGACACAATCACCTGGTGTCCTGCGTCTCTCAAACCAGGAACCACCATCTCCTCAGGTTCACCGCGATCGAGATCAATATCGAGTTGATCCCCCGGATGCATGGTTTCCAGGGTGAGCTTGCAACGGACGAAGTTGACCGGACACGGAGTTCCCCTCAGATCAAGGGAACGAGAAGCGCTCATTTCTGACCAAACAAGCGGGCAAACAATCCACTGTTGTGATGGTGGTGTTGCTTGCCGCGGGCCGAGTGGTGACCCGCCAAACGCTCCAACAGTTCCCGCTCAGGATCGGAGATACGCTTCGGCAGCTCCACCGTGACCGTGATGCGCTGATCGCCGCGGGCCACAGGATTACCCAATCTTGGAATCCCCTTGTTGGCCAAAGTCAAGATGGTGCCGGGTTGTGTTCCCGCTGGAATCTCAAGCTCTTGCTTGCCTTCAACGGTTTCTACTTCAATCGTGTCGCCAAGGATTGCCTGGAGATAACTGACCTTCACTTCAGAGAGAAGGTTGAGCCCATCACGCCGCAAACGGGGATGCGACTTGACCGTTAGGAAAACGTAGAGATCTCCAGAAGGGCCTCCCCGGGGGCCGGCATTGCCTTCACCGGACACGCGCAAACGCGTGCCGGTATCCACCCCAGCGGGAATGTTGATGCGCAACTTTTTACGCACTTGGTGAACGCCCTGGCCACCACAAGCCCCACAGGGATCAGCGATGACTTGGCCAGTGCCCCCGCAATTGGGGCACTCCGCAACCTGGGTGAAGCTGCCAAACGGTGTGCGCGTGGCTCGCCTGACTTGCCCAGCACCACCGCACGTTCCGCACGTTGTGGGAGAACTGCCAGGTTTCGCACCGCTTCCACCGCAGGTGTCGCAGGTTTCCAAATGCGGAATCTTGATTTCCTGCTCTTGTCCAAAGACCGCCTGCTCAAAATCAATCGTGAGGTCGTAGCGGAGGTCATCCCCTTGCTGAGGTCCACGCCGTCGTGGCCGCCCACCCGAAGCGCCTGGACCACCAAATCCCTGGAAAAATGTTTCGAATAGGTCGGAAAAACCGCCCATGTCGCCCATATCTGGGCCACCGGCTGCTCCCCCAACGCCAGCTTCTCCAAACTGGTCGTATCGAGCCCGGGTCTGGGGGTCGTTCAACACCTCGTAAGCGCGACCGATTTCCTTGAACTTGTCTTCGGCTCCCGCTTCCTTATTGATGTCCGGGTGGTACTGACGAGCCATCTTCCGGTAGGCACGCTTGAGCGAATCGGCATCGGCATCCCGACTCACCCCAAGCAGGTCGTAAAAGTCGGCCATCAAGCGTCACCCTCTTGGGGCTGTTCCGATGCTGCATCTGAGCTGCTTCCTGGCCCAGGGCCCATCGACACTTTCACCATGGCGTGGCGCAGAACCCTGCCATCACGGTGATAACCCCGCTGAAGCTCCTCACAAACAATGTCTTCCGCATGCTCCTGATTTTCTTCCCGGAGCACCGCCTCGTGGAGGGTTGGATCAAACTCTTGACCCACAACTTCCATCCGCGCGACACCTTGCTGCTTCAGCACATCCACAAGCTGTTTGTAGAGGCCCTGATAACTGCGATGGAGGGCCTGCGCTTCTTCCCCCTCCGGATTGAGCTGCTGACGGGCCCGCTCAAAGTTGTCCACCACTGGAAGAATTTCAGTGAGGGTTGAGCAAACCAGCTGCTGACGCAAATCGTCTTGATCCCGCGCCTGCCGCTTTCGAAAATTGTCGAAATCCGCGGCAATGCGCATGTACTGCGATTGGACCGTTTCGTGTTCCTGCTTCAGGGAACTCAGTTCCTGCTCCAGTTGCTGCAAGCGATTGGCTGGATCGATCTCCGTATCCATCGTGGGAGTTTCCTCCACGACAGGATCGATCGGGGTGCCGGCATCGACGTCCGGAGTCGCGGGAACGACGTTGGGTTCGACGTTTTGATCCTGCGCTGAGGTGGAGGCGTCGCCGCTCATGCTGACCGCTCAGGGATTGCTGTTTAGACATGTTGTAGGAAAAAGCTCTCCTCCCACAAGCTGCGGAAGCCCGCACCTCGTTCTGATCGATGACCCTGACTCAGTCGAGTGCTGATGCCAACAAAGGAGCCCGACAGCGGTTTGAGCTGGAATTGCTGCTGCAGCGGGCGGTCCCAAATCCCGATCAAAAGAGAAAAAACTCTGTTAAATCAAAAACAACGTCATTCAATCTGCTGTGGCAATGGCCTGGCCTGCCAACCAACCGCCGCTCCAGCAGGCCTGAAAATTAAACCCCCCCGTGACTCCATCCACATCCAACAACTCCCCAGCGATGTAAAGCCCAGGACAACGGCGGCTTTCCATCGTTGCCAGATTCAGCTCGCCAAGCGCCACTCCGCCAGCGGTTACAAACTCCTCGCCAAAGGGGCCACGCCCCACGATCGGCAAACACTGCGCACAGAGAATCTCCACCAAGTTGCGCTGCGCTTTGGCGGAAAAGTCGGCCCAGCGGCCTTCCCCATCCACTCCAGCCAGCTTCAAAAATGCCTGCCAAAGCCGTCGAGGAAGGTGATCAAACGGCTTGGCGGCCGCCACGGTACGGCGCGCTTCCACCTGTCGCCACTGCTGCAACCGTTGCTCCACCCCAGAACGCCCCAAGCCACCACTCCAATCCACCCGGAGTTCTCCCCGATAGCGACTCCCATGCAAGGCACGAGCAGCAAACGCTGATAATCGAAGGGTGGCAGGACCACTCAGTCCGCGGTGGGTGATCAACACACGCCCGACCTGCCGAAAGCGCTGGTCGTTGAGCTTCAGCTCCAAGCCAACATCATCCACTGCAATACCGCTACAAGCCGCCAAAGCTGACGCGTTCAGCGAGAGGCTGAACAACGACGGAACCGGTGGCACGAGCTGATGACCGAGGTGTTCGGCCATCTTGCGGCCGCTGGGATGGCCGCCAGTGGCCAACATCACCTTTTGAGCCAACAACGGCTGATCCAAGCCGCGGCCATCCACTAAAAAACCACCCTCTAACTGCGCTGATAAACGCTGCACCATCACCCGCGTTTGTACCTGCACACCCGCCGTCAGAGCTGCCTGCTTCAGGCACTGAATCACCGCCTCAGAACGATTCTGTTCTGGAAACATCCGACCATCAGCCTCCTCAATGAGGACTAACCCTCGATCCGCAAACCAAGCAATGGCATCTCCTGCGGCAAAACGACTGAACATCCCTTTCAACGCTCTCTGACCGCGGGGGTAATGACCGATCATTTCCGCTGGATCCCAGCAGGCGTGGGTGACGTTGCAGCGACCACCACCACTGATTCGAACTTTGTTGAGAAGCTCTGGGGTGCTCTCTAGGACGAGCACGCGCTGGACTCCCTGCTCAGCAGCGGTGATGGCGGCCATAAATCCAGCCGCGCCACCACCAATCACCACCAAATTCCAACAGTCCGCCGCTTCAGGTTGCGGGGCGGAAGACGAGGGCGACTCCGTTGTTGCAGTAACGCTTTCCAGTTGGTCGGGGTCCGTCATTAAACACATGGCCCTGATGTCCACCGCAGCGCGAACAGTGATATTCCGTGCGCGGGACAATCAATTTGAAATCTACTTTCGTCTCAATCGCTTCGCTGAGTGGTTGCCAAAAACTTGGCCAACCCGTTCCGCTATCGAACTTTCCTTCCGATGAGAACAACGCCAAATCGCATCCAGCGCAGTGGTAGTTGCCACTGCGTTTTTCATCATTCAACGGGCTCGTAAACGGACGCTCAGTGCCCTCGTTACGGAGGACGTCAAAGGCTTGGGGGGATAGGCGCTCTCGCCAAACTTCAGGGCTGAGATCCCACTGAGGATCATTGGCCTTCGAGGCCGCTAGAGCCGTTTTCGGCCGCCAAAAACCACCAAAAACACCAGCTAGTGCAGCAAACATCAATGAACGACGGGACAGAACAGCCGAACTGTTGGTCATCAGTTCTGAACCAAGGAACTCAAGCGGTTCTAATGGATCCATGACCGAGGTTGGAAGCCCAACAACCGTTGCTGCCCACACCTTCAGCGTGGCGCCCATGCTCGATTGCACGGATCGACACTTTCGCGTGCTGATGCGACAGATCAGCCGTCGAGCCCTTCTCTACACGGAGATGGTGGTAGCTCAAGCCCTGCATTACACCAACCGACGCGACCGGCTTCTGGATTTCGATCCCATCGAACACCCCATTGCTCTACAGGTGGGTGGCGATGACCCCAACCTTCTTGCCGATGCAGCCCGCCTCGCTTTGGACTGGGGCTACGACGAAATCAATCTGAATGTGGGGTGCCCAAGCCAAAGGGTGCAAGCCGGTAACTTCGGGGCTTGTTTAATGGCCGATCCCGATCTAGTGGCCCGCTGTGTTGAAGCGATGGGTAGAGCCAGTGGGCTACCCGTCACGGTGAAACACAGGATCGGCATTGATGATCTCGACAACGACGAGTTGCTCACCGCTTTTGTTGATCGGGTAGCAGCAGCCGGTGCCCAACGGTTTTCTGTGCATGCACGCAAGGCGTGGTTAGAAGGTTTAGATCCAAAGCAAAACCGCACCATTCCACCGCTTCAGCACGACCGCGTTGTTGCACTCAAACAGCGGCGCCCAGATTTGTTGATTGAACTCAACGGCGGCCTTGAAACACCTGAGGATTGTTTGGTTGCCCTGCATGAATGCGATGGAGCGATGGTTGGTCGAGCCGCCTATGCCCACCCTTTGCGATGGGCAGACATCGACCATTTGATCTATGGAGAACCGCCGCGCCAACTCCTGGCATCGGATGTAGTTGAAGGCTTAATGCCCCATGCCGCGCTGCATTTGCAGCGAGGAGGTCGGCTTTGGGACCTCTGCCGACATCTGGTGCAACTCGTTGAAGGCGTTCCCGGCGCACGCCATTGGCGTCGCGAGCTCGGCGAACGATCCCAACGCAAAGGCGCCGATCTCAACATTCTGGAAGAGGCCGGGCGTCAACTGAAAGACGCCGGCCTCTAAGTCAAAGAGAGTGAAGGGCGATTAGCCCTCGGCTCCGCCGTAACCAGAGAAATCATCACCACCAGCGGCACCAGTGCCGCCACCAGAAGAGCGACGACGACGAATGCGGCCTTCGTCATAGGCATTGCCGCCTTGAGGAGCAGCACTGTCGCGGGCGCCATAGCTGCGATCTTCCCAGCCACGGGCACCGGAAGGTCGATCACCACCGCCACCACCGCCACCGCCGTAGCCGCCACCACCGCCACCGCCGTAGCCGCCACCACCACCGCCGCCGTAACCGCCACCACCGCCGCCGCCGTAACCGCCACCACCGCCGCCGCCGTAACCGCCACCACCGCCGCCGTAGCCGCCACCACCGCCACCACGACGTGGGGCGCTTCCGCGCGGCTCAGCCTTATTGATACGAAGCGGGCGGCCCATGAGTTCAGCGCCCTGGAGACCTTCGATGGCAGCTTCTTCGGCTGCATCGTCGGACATTTCGACAAAAGCAAATCCGCGCTTTCGGCCGGTATCCCGCTCGAGGGGAAGGGCACAATTCACGACTTCACCGAACTGAGCAAACAGCTCAGTCACGTCCTCCTGCTCAGCGCGGAAGGGAAGGTTGCCAACAAAAATGCTCACGTTCTGCGTGGACCGGGTACGAAAAAATGGACCAAAGGGGCCTGGAACATTGCCATCGGGCCATAACTCCGAAACGAAGTGATGTTCCACTGGCTTCTTAAGCGTAGACCCGGCTGCGCAAAGGAGTCATCCCACAGGTTGCGTTCCGTTCAAATGCTGCAACCAGCGGCCTAATTGTTCATCCACCCGGTCAAATCCTGTTCCACCTTCACTACGGCGAGCGGCTACAACTGCCTGCGGGGCAAGCGCATCGTGCAAATCAGCCTCAAATGCTGGATGCAACTCCTGCCATGCCGAAAGGCTTAAATCTCTTAGCAAACAACCTTCATCAAGGCATCGGCGAACAACAGCACCAACAAGCTGATACGCCTCCCGGAAGGGAACTCCCTTAGCAACGAGGTAATCAGCCACATCGGTGGCATTAGAGAAATCTTGTTCCACGGCCGTGTTCAAACGTTCAGTACGGAACTCAAGACCTTCTTCAAACAGAATCGCCATGGCCTCAATGCAATCGCGAGTGGTGCGAAACGCATCGAAGAGAGCCTCTTTATCTTCTTGGAAATCTTTGTTGTAAGCCAACGGAAGACCCTTGATCATGGTGAGAAGCCCCTGTAAGTGGCCGAACACCCGTCCGCATTTGCCACGCACCAATTCGGGCACATCAGGGTTTTTTTTCTGCGGCATCAAACTGCTACCGGTCGCACAACGATCGCTGAGGCGAACGAATCTGAACTCCTCTGATGCCCAAGCAATCACCTCCTCAGCTAAACGGCTGAGATGGGCCATCACCAGGGAAGCCGCCGCGGAAAATTCCACACAAAAATCACGGTCACTTACCGCATCAAGGCTGTTGGCATAGATCGCATCAAATCCCAAAGCCTTCGCCGTCTGCTGACGATTGATGGGTACCGGAGTGCCAGCCAGCGCCGCTGCGCCAAGGGGGCAAATATTCACCCGGCTACGCACATCTTGAAGACGCAAGCGATCCCGCTCCAACATCTCGACATAAGCGAGAAGGTGATGTGCCAAACAAAGCGGCTGAGCCCTTTGAAGGTGGGTGTAACCCGGAATCATCGTGCGGCGATGCAAATCCGCCTGCGACACAAGAGCCCGTTGCAAGCGTTGAAGATCGCCCTCCAATTCGTCCAAGCGGCGGCGCAACCACAACCGCAAATCCGTTCCCACTTGATCATTGCGACTGCGGCCGGTGTGCAATTTCTTGCCAACAGGTCCCAACAACGCAATCAAACGCCGCTCAACAGCGAAATGAACGTCTTCATCAGCGAGTCCAGGCTGAAACGTTCCCGCATGGGCCTCGCTCCGAATCGTCTCTAACCCCTGCACCAACTGCTCTGCTTCCTCAATGCTGATCACCCCGCAGGAACCAAGCATCCGTGCGTGGGCAATCGACCCGTCCAAATCCTCTTGAAGCAACGTGAGATCAAACCCAATCGAAGCGTTGAACACTTCAATAAAGGGATGCAAGCCTTGCTCGAAGCGATCACTCCAAGTGCCGTCGGCGCCGCCTGTCACCCCACCAGCCATCGATTTATTCATCAATACCCTCAGCTTGTCAGGCGGAAGGTTGCTCGCCCTAAGGCAATGGAACAACCATGTTGGGCAGTGTGACCGCCTCGGGCACTTTCAACACGACCATGGAAGCGTCATCTTCGAGCTGTCGGTTCGCCCCCACAAATCGATCGAGACGTTCGAATAAGGTGTCGAGAATTCCCTGGGACCCTTGTCCACTCCGGCAAGCACTCTCCAAGGCACGAATCAAGCGAGCTTCATCAAAGCGATCTCCCGTTAATCCAGGCGCTTCGGTGACACCATCGGTGTAATACAGAAGAACATCACCCGGATCCAGCCGCACTTCACCAATCCCATAATCCGCCTCAGGCTGTAATCCAATCAGCAAACCAGCAGCATCCAACCGGCTGATACTTCTTTGCTCTGAGCGCCACAGCAAAGGGGGGTTGTGGGCTGCATTGGCATATCGCAAACGACGGGTTCGCGGATCGAAATCGGAATAAAACAACGTCACGAATCGGTGGGACTGGGCGAGATCCTCTTGGGCGAGTTGATTGAGGTCATGAAGGATGCGATCGGGTGGTAATCCACTGAGAACTTCAGCGCGGAGCATCCCGCGCAACATGGTCATCAGAAGACCAGCTGGAACACCCTTTCCCATCACATCGCCCATGACCAATGCCCAGCGACCACGTTCCCGTCGCCGACCAATGAGTTCAGGACGTGTGGGAATGAAGTCGTAGTAGTCACCACCTACTTGAAACGCTGGACGGCATCGAGCGGCAAGCTCCACACCCTCAATCACGGGACAGTGGTCGGGCAGCAATTGAGCCTGAATTTCTGCCCCAATGCTCAGCTGACGATCAACCCGTTCATGGCGACGGGCATCCTGCAGCATCAAATCATTTTCAATCGCCACACCCGCCAAATCGGCCACCAATTGGGCATGACGGCGATGCACCTCGGTCCAAACCAATTCGGACGAGGGATCAAACACATACAACCGACCGCGACATCTCCCACGAACCACGACGGAAGTCGCAAACAATCCCGCCTTCGGAAGACAGCGTTGAACCAATCGATCCAAGGCCAACACCTGGGCCTCATCGCTGCCAAAACCAGCCGATTCCCCCGGCTGGAAGCCTGCCAAGCGGCGAAACAGATCCTGGGACTGCTCAACCGGAACCGCCTGAAGTTGATCGCGCCACAAACGACCATCTGATTGAAAGGGAACGATGAGCGCACCATCGACTCCCACGAGTCGAGACACCACAACCGGCACCAGCTCTAAAAAGCGATGCAGATTGGTAAAGCTGCGAAGGGCAAAAGCCAGCGACACCAGAAGATCCTGGTTACGTCGCTGTTCGTTGCTCAAGCTGTCGAACAGTTGACGCAAGGAGGCCATCGCCTGTGGCGAGGGAGCCACAGCCCGCTGGGCTGGGCCGGGATGACGACGGGGTGGCTTGCTGCTCAACGCTGCGACCCCTTAAGACGCGCAACGTAGCAACGGTTCATCGTCCGGCCAGTAAGGCCTCAACGAATTCAAAACTGTTGAACGGCCGGAGATCACGGATCCCCTCCCCAGCACCAATGAAACGGATGGGCAAGCCCGCTTCCGACGACACCGCCAAAGCGACACCACCTCGAGCCGTGCCATCGAGTTTGGTCACAACAACTCCCGTCAAGCCGGCTGCTTTCGCAAAAGCCATCGCTTGGCGCAAGCCGTTCTGACCTTGGCTGGCATCAAGCACCAACAACGACTCAACATTCGCCTCTGGGGCGAGACGATCAATGATTTTCCGAACCTTCTGCAGTTCTTCCATCAAGTTGTGCTTGGTCTGCAATCGCCCTGCCGTATCCACCAACAGCAGGTCGGTGTCACGGGACCGAGCAGCACCAATGGCATCGAACACCACCGCCGCTGGATCTGCATTGCTGCTGGGATTGGAAACCACCGCAACATCGCTGCGTTCACCCCAAACCTCAACCTGTTGAACAGCTGCTGCCCGAAAGGTGTCTGCAGCTGCGATGAGGGCTGAATAACCACTCCGCACAGCAAGATTTGCCAATTTCCCGAGCGTTGTGGTTTTGCCCACACCGTTCACTCCCACCATCAACCAAATGTTGAGACGACCACGCTCGGGCGCAAGAAGTGGAACGCCACTGGCCTTGATCGGAGCATCCAGCAAACCGCGCAACTGATCCTTGAGAAAACGAATTCCCTCAACGGGATCCACAACGTCTTCATTCATCCGCTGTCGCAACGCTTCCAACACCTGATCGGTGGCCTGAACACCGGCATCGGCACGCAGCAGAAGGGTCTCAAGTTCGTCCAGCACCTCTGGCGTGAGGGGATCATCGCCAAGGTTTTCCAATAGGCCGGTGACAAAGCCTTGCCGTGTCTTCTCCAGACCACGACGGAGCCGTCCAAGCCAGTCGATTTCCTCAAGCGAAATCTGATCAGCACGTCGACCCTGCGCTGCCAAAACCTCAGCAGACCAGGTGAAGTCGTCATCAAAGTCACCAAGGGTCGGCTCCACAGCGTCTGCCGTTGGAACCGGTGGCGTACTGGGGGTCGGTTCAGGCGTCGCTACCGGCGCCACCTCGAGTGCACGAACCTCCTGCTCTTGTTGCCGCTGTTGACGTTGCGCTGCAGCCTGTTCAAGCAAGGACCCGCCAACAGTTGGTGCTGGCGTGGGCTGAGGAGTTTGTTCTGGACTGACCTCTGGCGTTAGCGGAACGGGTGCATTCGGTGCCGTTGCAGACTCTGGCTCTAGGGCCGAAGTTGGTTCTGGGGTGGGTTCCGGCTCTGGCTCAGGAGTTGTCGAAACCGGCGTTGTTGGTTCCGTTGCAGCAGCTTGTTGCTGTGCCTTCAAGCGTGCGTAAGCCTCACGGGCCCAAACCAACGCTTCGTCTTCTTCTTGCACTTCATCGTCTTGGTCTTCACCGTTTTGATCATCAGCGGCTTGAAGCGCTGATGGATCTGGCTCAGGATTCAGCTGAGCAGCATCTTCAGGCGGTTGTTGTTCAACGGCTGGTGAATCTGGCGTTGAAGGGGGTTCCCCAGGAGATGAGGCCTCGCGCTCGAACCAATTGAAAACCATCAGTCCGCTGCAGTGGATTGAGCATCGTGGAAGCGACGCAACACACCATTAATCATCCGACGACCCTGTTCATCGCTGTATCGATTCGCCAATTCAACGGCTTCATTGAACGCGACAGGAGCAGGTGTTCCCATGGTTTGCAGGTCAACAACAACCAAGCGAAGAATGTCGCGATCAATACGAGGTAGTCGTGCCAGCCGCCAACCTTCCATTACTTGATCCAATCTCGCGTCGATGCTCTCGCGCTGTCGGATCACTTGAGCGATACGTTCCATCGCAGCAGAACGAATTTGTTCTTGATCCGCCAATAGCAGAAGCCTTGGGAGTTCAAGCGTGGCCGAAAGGCCGTTTAAAACCTGTTCAGCGGTGCCTAATGATGAACGCAGATGATCACGGACAACATCCAGGGTGGAAGCCTGACCCTGTTGAAGTTCACTATCGAGAAGACGTTGCTGAGCTTGATCCAGTTCCGTCGCGGATGAATCGAGGGCTTCCCGCCAATGTTGGGTGAGACTTTCAAGGGCTTTATCAAGCAGGGACTCGATCCCTAAATCAGCTGTCGAAGACTTGTTCTGTTCCGACACTTGACCGAGCACCAGCAAGGCCAACTCGCGGGAAAGAGATCGTGAGGCCATGTTTTAGCTGGAGGGTGATGCGGAGGCCCGCAACTGAGCTATGAGGCTGGAGAAGCTGCGATTCACTGGGGCTTCTTGCTCATCTGGGTTCACGATGCCAGCGGAAATGATCGTGCGGAATGCTTCCTCCACTGAAATATTCAGTTCCCGTACTGAACCCTCCGGCACAAGCGTGTACCAGCCGGTGGTGGGGTTTGGTGCCGTGGGGATAAACACACTTAAGAGTGGTGTTTCCAGATCGGATTGGAGTGAAGGACCCACCTCGCCGGTGACAAAGCCAACGCTAAACAAACCTTCCCTTGGATATTCGACCAGAACGACTCGGCGGAAGCGAGCCGAATTGCCACCCAAAACAGTTTCAAGTAGCTGCTTGAGAGTTTTGTAAACGGAGCCAGCAAGGGGAATCCGGCTCAGTGTTCCCTCTCCGAATTCGAGCAGCCATCGACCCACGATGTTGCGGGCCATCAGGCCAATCAGAAGGATCCCCATCAGGGGAACCGTGAGCCCGAGGGCCAGATTGATCAGATCCTGAAGAAGCGGATTCAGGGTGATAAAGGGATTGAACTGCTTCGGTATCGACGTCAGGAACGCCAGCACAAACCGGCTGACAATCGTAGATAGCCAAATTGTGGTTGCCAGTGGAATCACCACCAGCAACCCTGCAATCAGGTCATTTTTGAGATCTTGCTGAAGCCTTTCGCTCAGCGGTAGATCAGGTCTGGGATTGGACTGAACCAAAGCCTCTGCGCCCAGAGTCGGGGAGTGCTTCCAACCTAACCAGCAATCAGATCACTGCAGTGAGTGCAAGCAGAACAAAAGCAACAGCGAGAACAACAGCGTTGGCCGTACCGCCAATCAATCGTTGCCGAGATTCGCGGGTCTGCTGCGACTCCACCCGTTTGAGCTGCGTTTCCATTTGAGTGATCTGCTCATCAATCATCGTTTCCGCCGCACGCTGCTTGTCCTCCTTGGTGGCATCAGCAGCCAGCTGTCCCGCTTGGGCCAACTGTTCGCCCAAGGAAGCCACCTGCTCAGGATCGTCGCGAAACGCACGGGCCTCCTTTATCGCAGCGCGTCCCTGCTCGAGATTCTGAGTCTTCGAGAGATCACCAGCCCCACTGCTTAAAGACATTGGTACGGCCACCACCATGCCAATCGCTAAAAGAGCCGAAAGCGCACAAATCACCACCCGCAATGGCGTGACCTGCTGTTGCGGGTTTTCAAGCCGTGATCCAATCAAACAGGTCAACAGACCGATAAAACCCAATGGGGCCAGCGCCACCAAAGGTCCAGTAATAGGAGGAGGAGTCGCCTCCGCTGACCAGTCGGATCCCACCAAGACCGCGGCCATCTGCAGGACGAGAACGAGAACCATCGTGAGGCCCAGCCAACGAAGCAGGGATGCCAAGCGTCCCGTTTCGGTTCCCGTCACGTGAAGATAAAAAAACAGGTCCTCACCATACGGTCGATGTCAGGGCAGCACCCAGATCAACTCAGACCCTTGAGCCAAGCTTTGAAACAGCGGGCTAGGGAAGAAGGATTTGATCCGGTTGGAATCGCGCGTCTGCCTGGCAGTCCCCGACTACAGCTGCGAACGGAAGCCTTGCAACGTTGGCTCGATCACGGGTACCAGGCCGATATGGCTTGGATGGCAGCGCCACGCCGACGCGATGCTTCTCAACTTTTAGAGGGGGCACAAAGCCTCTTGGCCGTGGGATTGAACTACTACGTTTCTGCTGAATCAGCCCCAGGATCCCTCAAGGTGGCGCGCTATGGCTGGGGTCGCGATTACCACCGGGTTGTCGAGCAACGTCTACGACGCGTTGGGCGTTGGTTAACCGAACAACAGCCCAACTGCCAATGGCGCGTCTGTGTCGACGCATCGCCCCTATTGGACAAGGCATGGGCGGAAGAAGCTGGACTGGGTTGGATCGGAAAACACAGCAATGTGATCCATCCCCATCGGGGCTCATGGATGGTGATTGGCCACCTCCTGACAACGGAAGCACTCCAGGCGGATGCTCCAGCGGCAAGTCTTTGTGGTCGATGTGTCGCTTGCATCGAAGCCTGCCCCACAGATGCCATCCGCGAACCGTTTGTCGTGGACGCCCAGCGATGCCTGGCGTTTCACACCATCGAAAACCGAGATCCCGATCTTCCGGATGCCATCAAAACGTCTCTGGGCCCATGGATCGCAGGTTGTGATATTTGCCAAGACGTTTGTCCCTGGAACCATCGGGATCTACCGAGCAGTCAAGATCCAGACATGCAACCTCGACCATGGCTTCTCAATGTGAATGCCAAAGACCTTCAGGACTGGGACGATGCCACCTGGGATCAACAGTTGCGGGGGTCGGCTTTACGACGAATCAAACCGTGGATGTGGCGTAGAAATGCTGCTGCAGCACAACCGGAACTGCCTCCTAACCTCTAATTAACAAAAACCACTGGACGTGCTTCGAGGAATCAAATTCAAACGAAGCCTGACCGCGGCACTGATCAGCATCAGCAGCTTTGGCCTGATCGCTCCAGCCCAAGCCTTGGTTCCTTACGTCTACCTGCCAACTGAGGTGGAACTCTCCGGATCCTCCCTAGGAATCGGACGAACCGCAGCTCAACTCCTGCAAATGGGCCAACCCAAGGAGGCCGCACAGCTCGCCGCTTTAGCTGTTCGCCTCAATCCCAACGACGAACGCTTATGGACCGTTCTTGCTGAAGCACAACTTCGTAGCCACCAACTGGACGACGCCAGTCAATCTCTTGCGAAAGCCAAAAAAATCAATCCCAACAATGCTGGGCTCTGGTTTGCAGAGGCAGCGATTGCACTGCGAGCGCAACAACCAGAAGAAGCAATTCCACTCATTCAACGCGGATTGCAAATCGACGCAAACAATGCCGCTGCGTATTTCGATCTCGGGAATGCGCGGATCATGCAAAACAAGTTTGCTATCGCTCTGCAATCCTTCGAAAAAGCAACTGAAATCAAGCCGGAATTTTGGGAAGCTCTCAATAATCAAGCCCTTGTTCTGTTTGAACTGGGGGAACATGACGAAGCCATTCGACGATGGCGACGGGTACTCAAGCTGGAGCAGAACGCGGAACCAATGCTGGCTTTAGCTGCAGCGTTACACCAAAAGGGCGACGAGAATGAAGCTCTATCGCTGGCCAAAGAAGCCTTATCCAAAAATCCCAATTACGTTTTGCCGATGCATCAAAAAGAGCAGCTCTGGGGTTCCCATGTGAGACAAGCCACAGCAAACTTGTTGCGTGAAGCAGCACTTGCCAGCAGCGTTGAACGGGCCCAGGCCAATGCCACCTGGAAAAAACGTCAGTGAACGTCTGTAGGCTGAGCTACTTCTGCCCCAATATCGGCGGACAGGATGGCTGAGGAGCGCGTTCAACCGATCGCCCTGCATCAAGAGATGCAGCGCTCCTACCTGGAATACGCGATGAGTGTGATCGTGGGTCGGGCCTTGCCCGATGCCCGCGACGGTCTCAAGCCGGTGCAGCGTCGAATCCTGTATGCGATGCAAGAACTGGGGTTAACCCCAGATCGGCCCTACAGAAAATGCGCCCGTGTTGTTGGTGATGTTCTCGGGAAATACCACCCCCACGGAGATCAGGCGGTCTACGACGCACTCGTCCGACTGGTTCAAACCTTTGCTAGCCGACATCCTCTCTTGGATGGGCATGGCAATTTCGGATCGGTTGATGATGATCCGCCAGCCGCGATGCGTTACACCGAAACGCGTCTAGCCCCGATTGCCCATCAAGCTCTTCTTGAGGAAATCGGTGATGACACCGTCGACTTTGCGTCGAACTTTGATGGGTCGCAACAAGAACCAACGGTTCTCCCCGCGCAACTCCCATTCCTTCTCCTCAATGGTTGTTCTGGCATCGCCGTCGGCATGGCCACGAGCATTCCACCTCACAATTTGGGTGAGGTTGTAGATGGTCTCATTGCTCTAATTCGACAACCAAGCCTGAGCGATGAGCGTCTTTTAGAACTCATTCCCGGCCCTGATTTTCCAACCGGTGGGGAAGTTTTACTCAGTTCGGGCCTCCAAGACACCTACCTCCAGGGCCGCGGCAGTATTCCCATGCGCGGCGTAGCGCACACAGAAGAGGTGCAACTCGGAAAAGGACGGCACAAACGAAACGCCGTTGTTGTCACCGAACTGCCCTATCAACTCAGCAAAGCGGGCTGGATCGAAAAATTAGCTGAATCGGTGAACGATGGAAAAATTGGCGGTATCGCTGACATCCGTGATGAAAGCGATCGGGATGGCATGCGGGTGGTGGTGGAACTGCGCCGCGATGCAGAACCGGACAAGGTGCTCAAGGACCTCCAACGGCGAACGGCATTGCAGAGCAATTTCGGTGCCATCCTGCTCGCCCTTGTCAACGGTCAGCCCCAGCAACTCTCACTACGGCAACTCCTCCAAACCTTTCTCGACTACAGGGAACTCACCCTGATTCGGCGCACAAGCCACGCCCTGCGCAAAACAGAAGACCGCCTGGAAGTGGTTGAGGGCCTAATCACAGCTCTGAACAACCTTCAAGCCGTGATCGCGATGATCCAAGAAGCGAAAGACGCCGCCTCCGCTCGCGCCAGCTTGATGGTGCGACTGGACCTCAACGAACGCCAAGCTGATGCCGTGTTGGCGATGCCGCTCCGGCGATTAACAGGACTTGAGCAGGAAAGCTTGCGCCAAGAAGTCGACAACCTCCGGGAGGAACGAGAGCGATTGAAATTGCTACTCGAAAACCGAGATCAGTTGCTCGACGCCATGGTTGGGGAACTGAAGACACTGAAAAAACGCTTCTCGACTCCGCGCCGCACTCGGCTGGTAGAAGGCGGCGATGCCTTAATTGCAGAACGAGCGGCAAGTCAACGACCCAACACGGAGCTGCTCCGCCAGCAAGCCCTAGCGGCCCTCCCCGGTGATGGTCGACTGTTGATCCAAGCAGACGGGCAAGTGAAGATCGTGACCCCTCAAGTGCTGGGACGTCTTCATTTTGGTGATCCCTGTCCGCTGAGTGATGCCCCTTCACCAGCGCAGGTGATCCTTCCAATCGAACCGCCGCCGCGACTTCTCGCCATCAGTGCCAATGGTCGTGTTGCCCTGGTGCGTTGGGAATTTGCTGGACAACAACCTGGTGTCTTGGAACGATTCCTTCCCAGCGGGTTGGAAGGTGAACCGATCGTGGCGCTCGCCCCCCTACCAATGCAAGAAAGCAGTGACCTCAGCCTGGGCTTGCTGAGTAGCGATGGACGCTTCAAACGACTGCCACTTGCAGAAGTCTTGGACTTATCCGGACGCGCCACCAGCGTTGTGAAGCTGAAAGACGGCGTGCAACTCAAAGCGGCTGTGATTTGCCGCGAACACCACGATTTGATCTTGGTGAGCGACATCGGTCGAATGCTGCGTCTTCCGATCAATGAAGACGTGCTTCCGCTAATGGGACGACTTGCCCAAGGTCCGATGACCATGCGGTTGCTGCCTGGGGAGCAGCTCATCGGTGCCCTCTGTCCATTGGAACCAACTGTGGTGTTGGTGAGCGGACAAGGTCAGTTCGCACGCATCGATCTCAGCTCCATCCGTTCATCACAACGGGGTGATCTCGGTTCAATGGCCATCCAGATCACAAGCGATACCGATCGAATCACAGGCATGACCGAAGCGAATGGCCTGATCGGCATCGTGTCAACGGAACAACGTCATGGTCGGATTGATCCCACCACCCTTGAAATCACCAATCCAGGTGACGCGTTTTCTAATCAAATCGAACTCCACCAAGGTGAAGCAATCACTGTTTTAGTTCCTCAAATCAGCGGTTAGTCGATCCAGACGGTTCGAGGGTCAACTTGCTCGACAACAATTCCTGATCCATCGGAATGGGATAGTTCCGATCGAAACAAGCGCTGCAGAAATTTCCTGACTCTGCCTTTGCTGCTTCGACCATGCCCTCTTTACTGAGGTATGCCAAAGAATCCACTTTAAGGTGGTTCTTGATCTCCTCCAAAGTAAGGCGAGAAGCAATTAATTGATCCTGGGTATCAGTATCAATCCCGTAAAAACATGGATGGGTCACCGGAGGTGAACTGATCCGCATATGCACCTCGGTTGCCCCTGCATCACGCAACGCAACGACGAGTTTTCCGCTGGTGGTTCCCCGCACGATCGAATCATCAATCACGATAATTCGCTTTCCAGAGAGCACATCGGGTAGGGGATTGAGCTTGACCCGGATACCTGCTTCACGCATCGCTTGTGTTGGCTGAATAAAGGTACGTCCCACATACCGGTTCTTAATCAGGCCGTCGGCGTAAGGAATTCCGCTCTCCTGAGAAAAGCCAATTGCAGCAGGGATTCCAGAATCAGGAACGCCAATTACTAAATCAGCGTCCACAGCAGATTCTTTCGCAAGCGTGCGACCAATACGTTGCCGATAGCTATACAACGATTCACCAAAGAAACGACTATCCGGGCGCGCAAAATAGATCATTTCAAACACACAAAGCCGATTCGGTTCATCACTCCAACGCTTCCGAAATGGCTCAGCTGAACCCAATTCAAAGTGCACTAATTCACCGGGCTGAACATCATCTACATATCGGGCTCCAATGATCTCCAACCCACAGGTTTCACTGCTCACCACCCAATGGCCAAGGCCTTGCTCTCCAAGAAACCCAAACACCAAAGGGCGAATGCCATAGCCATCACGGATCGCAAAGAGGCCGGCGGGGGTGCCGATCACCAAGCTGAATGCCCCCTGACAAAGCTTGAGCGCTGCTTCGATGCCTGAACGCCAATCAAGACCCCCATTAACGGCTTGTTGCACCGCAAAGGCGATCAGTTCTGAATCAGTTGTGGACGTGAATTCTGTTTTTCCGTCATCCACCAGCACGCGCAACTCTTTGGCATTCACCAAATTGCCGTTATGGGCAAGAGCAAAAGCGCCTAGACGGGTCATTAACACCACCGGCTGGGCATTGCAAACACGACTACTGCCCGTCGTCGAATAGCGGTTGTGGCCAATCGACAAATCGCCAGACATCAGAGCCAGTACGTCCTGATCAAACACCTGGCTCACCAGACCCATATCTTTGTGCAGAAGCACTTTGTCCTGGTTAAACACAGCGATACCAGCAGATTCCTGGCCGCGGTGCTGCAGGGCGTAAAGACCGAAATACGCCAAATTGGCAACCGGTTGCTCTGCCGCCAAAACAGCAAAGACTCCACACGCTTCTTCCATCCGATCGGGACGCTCAGCCACGAGCTGCTGCTGCTGCACAGGGCGCCTGTTCAGAAATCCATCAGAAGTCTGCATCACGCCAGGCGACGGGGCAGAGCATCGGCGTACACCTGCTGCAACTGATCAACGGATAAATCAATGGTGCTGTCGGCTCCAAAGGACAGCTGGAACCGACCATGGGAGGCGACAGTTCCCAGAACCGTCGCTGAAACGTCCGAGCTGGACGTCAACATCGTTTGCCAACGCGTCAGCTGATCTGCTTTCACCGACACCACAACACGGGCGCCCCCTTCGGCAAACAACAAGCGAGCAGGACTGGTGGTTCCTGCTGACAGGGTGATCTCAACACCAAAACCTGATGCAATGGAGCACTCCGCAAGCGCCACAGCCAACCCGCCATCGCTGCTGTCGTGGGCTGAAGCAATCACCCCATCTGCAATGGCCTGACGAACCAACCCCTGCACCCGTCGCTCCAAATCAAAATCGATCCGAGGTGGCCGGCCGGTGATGGTTCCCAGAGTGAATTGCTGAAAACTGCTTCCCGCCAATCCAATCCGATCATCCCGATCAGCGTCCGGTTTTACACCGAGTAAAACCACCGCATCTCCCGGATGACACCAACCGAGTCCAGTCACCTTGTTGATGTCCTCCACCACGCCCACCATCCCAATTACCGGCGTGGGATGAATCGGCTGCAGAGAGCCGTCGTCGCGGCGAGTTTCGTTGTACAGCGAGACGTTCCCACCCGTCACGGGAGTCTGAAAAGCCTTGCAGGCCTCAGATATCCCTCGACAGGCCATGGCCAGTTGCCAAAACCCCTTCGGAGTTTCAGGCGAAGGAAAATTGAGATTGTCGGTAATCGCGAGGGGCTCAGAACCCACACAGCTCAAATTGCGGGCAGCCTCAGCCACAGCCGCCATGGCACCCCGTTCGGGATCAAGTGCCACCCAGCGATTGGGGCAATCAACCGTGGCAGCCACACCACGCGGTGTGGTCTTCAAGGAACCATCGCCTTGCTGAGGGCGAAGCCGAATCACAGCGGCATCGGCAGCTCCAGATGACACCACGGTATTGGCTAACACTTGCTGGTCGTATTGGCGATGAACCCAACGCTTGCTGGCAATGGTGGGATCGTCTAGCAGTCCC